>JAMOBI010000175.1:0-3807 GCA_039908105.1 Magnetococcus sp. YQC-9 | reverse complement strand
TCCCCACCGGGCATATTCTACCTTCAGCATGTCACACCTCCAAATTAAGGAAAGTTACATGCTGATCATGCCTCATTTGCATCCAAAAAACTACGTATCCCGTGATGGGTGCGGTTTAGGTTAACAATTGTGCGTCAATATGAATTTGCAAGCTTCAAAAAAATTCCGACAGATTGTCTCGCGTCCCGGTATGTAAGGGGTAAGAACGCATCATTTTTTCAGCCGAGGTGCCCTATGACGAATACCACCGACCCCGACCACATGAGCACCGAAGCCCGCCTGAGCGAAATCGGCGCCATCCTGGCCACAGCCATCAAGCGACTCGAAGAAAAGAGGAAAACAGAGAAAATTCCAGTTGATAAGTTTGGAAACCAATGCCCTTATGCACAAAAAACCACAACGGGAGAAAGGGCATGAACGATATCAGCGTGATCAAGCAGGTGGCGGCATTGACCGAGATGCCGATCACCGATCTGAAGAGGAAATGGGTGGACCTCCACCCCAAAACCGAACCACCGCCGTTCAACCGGGCGTTTCTGGTCAAACGGCTGGCGCATCGGATTCAGGAGTTGTCGCTGGGTGGATTGCCGGAGCAGGCGGAAAAGCGGATGGAGCGGTTGCTCACCGAGGAGGCGACGCCGCAGATTCCGAAACAGCCTCAAGGGGATCGACTGCTGCCAGGGATGCGGCTCATCCGGGAGTGGAAAGGGCAAGAGTGCTGCTGCACGGTGCTGGAGGATGGGTTTGAATACCAGGGTCGAAAATTCGGGAGCCTGTCAGCGGTTGCCAACTTCATCAGCGGCACCAAGTGGAATGGCTTGACCTTTTGGGGCTTGAAGAAACAGGAGATCAAAAAATGACCATCAAGAAACCTGTGACGCCAAAAATCAACTGCGCCATCTACACCCGCAAGTCCACCGACGAGGGGTTGGAGATGGAGTTCAACACACTCGACGCACAGCGGGAGGCATGCGAGGCCTACATCGCCAGCCAGAAGTCCGAAGGGTGGTTCCTCCTGCCGGACCACTACGACGACGGCGGTTTCTCCGGTGGAAACCTGGAGCGGCCTGCTTTGAAACGCCTGCTGGCAGACATCGAGGCAGGCAAAATTTCAGTAGTGATCGTTTACAAGATCGATCGCCTGACCCGCTCCCTGCTGGACTTCAGCAAGCTGGTGGAGGCGTTTGACAAGCGCAACGTCACCTTTGCCAGCATCACCCAGGCGTTCAACACGACCACCTCCATGGGCCGCCTGACGCTCAACATCTTGCTCTCCTTCGCCCAGTTCGAGCGGGAGATTTCCGCCGAACGCATCCGGGACAAGTTCGCCGCATCCAAGCGCAAAGGGATGTGGATGGGTGGACACATCCCGCTGGGCTATGAGGTACAGAACCGGAAGCTCCTGATCGTGCCCAACGAGGCCGAAAACGTGCGTCACATCTTCCGGCGTTTTTTGGAATGCGGATCCGCCACCCTGCTGATTCAGGAGTTGGCCGAGGCCGGGATCACCGCCAAGAACGGCAGTCGTCTCGACAAGGGCTACCTCTACCGCATGCTGGCCAATCGGCTCTATCTCGGCGAGATCGTCCTGGGCGAAGAGGTGTTTCCTGGCGAACACGAGGCGATCATCGACCGGGATCTCTGGGATCAGGTTCATGCCGAGATGGCGGCGAACGTCCGGCGCCAGGGAAAGAACCGAATCCACCCTCCGGCCCTGCTCAAAGGTTTGATCCGGTGCCGTCACTGCGGGCGGGCCATGAGTCCCTCTTTCACCAGCAAGGATGGGCGGCAGTATCGGTACTACCTCTGCCAGACCGCCATCAAGAACGGCCACCATGCCTGCACCCTGCGAAGCGTCGCCGCCGGTGAAATCGAGGCGGTGGTGATCCAGCAGGTGCGCACCATGTTGCGCTCGCCGGAGATGGTGGTCAAGACCTGGCAGGCCGGCAACGACCAGGAATATGGCCTGCAGGAGCGCGATATCGTCCAGGCCCTGCGGCGACTCGATCCGGTCTGGGAGGAGTTGTTCCCGGTCGAGCAGCAACGACTGGTCAGCCTGCTCATCGAGGCGGTGGAGGTGAGCAAGGGCGATGTACAGGTCCACCTGCGGGCGGCAGGGCTCGACACCCTGGCCCGGGAACTCAATGAGATTGGCAACTAGACGGAGGCGGCGGCATGAGAACCGAAATGAGGCAGAATGGCGAGATCATCGTGGTGACCATCCCGCTGCAACTGAAACGGCGCGGCGGGCGCAAGCTGATCATCGCACCAATGGGTGTCGAAGCGGAACCGCTACGGGAGGAGACGCTGGCCAAGCTGGTGGCCAAGGCGCACCGCTGGTTGCGGATGATGGAGAGCGGCCAGTACCGCTCCATCAAGGATCTGGCAGCCCAGGAGCAGATCGACGACTCCTATCTGGCCCGGGTGCTGCGCCTGACCCTGCTGGCACCGGACATCATCGTCGCGATCCTGGACGGGCGGCAGCCGGATGTGCTGACGTGGCGGGAGTTGAAGAGTCCGTTTCCGATGGAATGGGAGAAGCAGAGGGAGAAGTGGGGTTTCAGCAAAACCTTTGCTCAACCGCAATAATTTACTTGAGTCATTTAAATAGTCGGTCCATGATGTGCCTTCCCGTAACCCAGTCGCACAGGAAACTCACCATGGACAGCAAATATTCCCTGACTTTGCAACAAGTTGACACCATCAATCTGAGCCTGGACAAGACCATGGCCGTGGCGCGCATGGTGGCCGAATGCGGCACCGCCGCCCGGCCTGCCCAGGATGACATGCCGCCCATCGCATCCCTTTTTATGGTCATGCAGGTGATCGTCGATGAACTGGAGAAGATCGAGGAGGTCATGAGTTAGCTCAAGAGTGAATCGAGTTGACACTCTTACGTCCTGGCTTTTGCGGTTTAAGAATCCTCTGCAGTTGAGTTTCCAGTTTGTCCAAAAACGGTTCGCTGCCCAAGGGTCTGCCAGTTCGTTCGTGTCTGCGCAGAGTATCCAACGTTTCATCCGGCAAACCGGAAGCCAGAAATTCAGACCAATCCTGCACCATTGCCAACAAGGGACGCCGGTTGATCAACGGGTCATCCAGGCCGGATAAATGGCTGCGCGCGCTGCTCCAGGGATACTCCTGCGGTAAAGAGACCATGCGTGCCCGAACGGGATTGAGTTCCACATACCGGGCAGCAGCCAGAAGATACGACTCATCCAGGGGGAAAGAGGCAAACCGGTCTTGCCAAAGATGCCCGCGCCATTTTTGGCGAAAGTTGACATGCCGGGTGTAACGCCGGTGGGCCTCACCGATGGCCAACCGTAGGCTCTCCTCCGTGCGGGGAACGGCAATCAGATGCACATGGTTGGGCATCAGGCAGTACGCCCAGACCTCCACCCCGCAACGCGAGCACCACTCGGCCATCAAGTCCAGATAGACCTGATAATCCTGTTCCTCAAAAAAGGTCTGCTGCCTCCGATTCCCGCGCTGGGTGACATGATGCGGCAATCCGGGAGCCACGATGCGAGCGATTCTGGCCATGGATTCATCATATCAGATTATGGCTATAAGGGAAATAGGTATGGTGTCCCCGGATTTCGTCGGTGGATTCATCATATCAGATTATGGCTATAAGGGAAATAGGTATGGTGTCCCCGGATTTCGTCGGTATGGTGTCCCCGGATTTCGTCGTTCCCCGGAAGGAAAACCGGAGATCGAAAAGAAATGGCTGCCCATGCGCAAGGGAATCGCCGATCTCCACCGACGCGCCGAGGTTTCCAAGGCAGCCAACGACCGCTACCTCCACGC
>JAMOBI010000174.1:0-3828 GCA_039908105.1 Magnetococcus sp. YQC-9 | reverse complement strand
GAGGGGTTGGAGCCGACCAAGAGCTACACGCTCAAGGTGTTCTCTGCGACCAAGGTGAAGAGTGGTGATTGGAGCACGACCGGCACGGGGGCTGGCGGCTATGCGGCATCGTGTCCGGTGGTGGCGGCCTCGGGTGATGGCGGGTTGATGGATCTGACTTTGGGTACGGTTTGCCCATGATTCTGGTCGGAGCGGACGCATGAGGTGGCATCACCCCTGGATTCGCAAGGGTGGGCAAGCGCTGATCGTCTGCGGAGTCGGTCTGGTCTTTTACTGGGGTGTGGCGGGTTATCAGGCGCCACATCCCAGGGAACCGACTCCCGAGGCAAAGCAGGCGCAAACGCGCCCAGCGCATGAGGTGAGCGGTCCGGTGTTGACCGAGATGCGCGGGGATCGGGTGATCCGCTCCTTTTCAGCCCGGGAATTCGCCGCCCGCCGCCGTTCCTTCATGGCCTTTCAGGTGAAGGGGGTCGAGGATGCGGTATTTCAGGATGCGCGCTTAACCATACATCGGTATACGGATAATCAAGAGCGATTACCGGATTCACTGAGCGAGGAGGTCTCTTCTTTACTGAAGGGGGTGATCTCCAAGCCGGGTACCGGCGAGGCGGCGATGATTGGGACATTGCCGCGCGTGATGAATTTGATTTTCGAACCGGTCACGCTGGAAATTTATCTGGACAAGGTGGTGGTGTTGCGTTTGGTGGCAGGATCCGCCCGCATCGGCAAGGATCGGGAGCGGATTGAGTTCCGCCAGGCCGCGTTGGAGAATCCGGTGGCTTTGCAGAAGATCACCAGTTCACGGATCGACTGGAGCGAGGAGTCCCGGGCCTTCGAGATTCCGGGCGAGTATCGTGCCGAGACGCCACGCGGGCAGGCTGTGTCCAGTGGTTTGCGGGTCGGGTTGGATTTTTCGTTCTCCTCGTTGAGTGGGGGCGTGTCCTCAAATCGATGAGGGGTATTTTATTGTTTTGACATTTCGACCGAAATGGATCATTAATGGATCATGGCGACAGGTTTTATGATGGGGGGTTACTAATTCCTGGACCGATCGATTTCAAAGGGGGCGGCAAAAGGGGTTCCATGAACTCTTATCGTTTGTTTCTGCTTGTTTTTTGTACATTCTGCGCACCGTTTTCGGTATTGGATGCAGCCCCTGCCACCAAGGAGGCAGTGCCAGCTGCAAGCAGTGCCACGACCCAATCGGTCTCCTACCGCAATGGAAAATTGAGTGTTGCGTTTCGTGCCACGCCCATTCGTGAGGCGTTGCATCTGGTTGCCGACAAGGCCGGGATTCAATTTCTGCTTGATCCGGAGGTGACGGGCAAGGTATCGGTGCAGTTTGATGAGTTGCCATTGGAGAAGGGGTTGCGCCGTTTGTTGAACGGCCAGAGCTACGCGGTGGTGCAATCCTCTGCCAAAGAGCAAAATGGTGCGGGCAGGAAGGGCGATAAAACCGAGAAGAGCGCGAAAGAACCCCGGCGCATCACTCAGGTGAAGGTGTTCAAGAAGGGCAGCGTCACACTGACCAACCACGAGACGATCGATCCTGCGCCGGCTGAGCCAAGTGTTGAGCAGAAGGGGGGTGCGGAGAAGGGGGCTCCTCAGGCGGGTGGCGGGAAGGGAGGAGCCTCTGCCAGGCAGGCGGGGAGTGCTTCCAAGGGTGATGAGACCGCCCGGGGGCGGACTCGTGAGGTCGAGGGGGGCAAGAGTCCCACGCCGGAGCGGGTCGATGTGCATGGGGTGCGTGGGCCGGCACAACTGATGGCCGCGATCAACGAGACCGAGGCAGCGATTGCCTTGATTCATCGCAAGGCTGCGGGTGAGCGACAGGCGATCGAGTATGAGAGTGCGCGCACGCGGGAGTTGTTGGCCTCGGGGCAGGGCAACGCCAAGGCGTTGGTGGACAAGCTGACGACGTTGGAGCAGCAGAAGGCGCGCAGTGAGCAGAATACGCAGGCGATGCTGGCGCCGGAGCAGCAGAAATTGCAGCAGTTGCGGCAGGATATGGCGAGTTTGAAGACCCCGGCGGATCAGCAGATCGAGAATCGCGCCATGGTGAACCGTCAGGCAGCGGTGATGCGGGATCAGGTCAACCAGGTGGAAGAGGCGCGGCGTGCCGAGGCGGCGCGTCAGGCCGCGATCGTGGCCGAGCAGCGGGCAGCGGCGGCGCGGGATGCCGAGGCCGGGCGGCAGGCGGAGATCAAGCGGCAGCAGGGGTTGGCGGCGCAGAGTGCCAAGCCGTGATGAGGCTGGCAAGGTATCCAAACCGCACCCGGCTTGGGATGTGTCGCTATTATTGGTGAAAAAAAAAGAGAGGGTCTGGGAGATCCATCTCCCAGGGTTTTGATTTTGACTTATGTTTTTAGCGCGCTTTTTGCGAAAAATGCGCCGCGCGCGGCCTTACGCGATCGTTATCCGTTTTTTGGAAACGAAGCTCGTATAATGCGCACGACCTTTAGAAAATTACGCATCTCAAAATGGGTGCGGTTCGGGTGTCCCGAATCGTTACTTTATATTTTCGTAAGCCATTTCAAGTCATTGGAGATGGATCATGGTTGGACAGTGGATTAAACATAAGATCGTGTTGGCGGCGCTGGTGGTGTTTGGACTGGTAGCACCGCTCGATTCGGCGCAGGCAGCATCGGTGTCGGGAACTTCGTACCACAAGGCCATTGTCGTGGCTGTAACGACCACGGCGGACGATGCCACCAATAACCAGGTGATCCAGGCTGCTGAAGTCATAAAGCAAAATTCGAACGGTCTCGGCACCTTTCAATTGAGCAATCTGCCTGTCAACCAGGATATCACGCTCTACTTCTTCATCGATGGTTCGCTTTACCCGATGATCTTCAACAGCGGCAACTCGGATGCATTCGTGTTCTTATCCGATGCGAACTTCAATTTGGGATTGGTCAGTATTTATGCTTTGACTGGTACGTCGGTCAATCCGACCAACGGGCCGAAGGACGGGACCATTACTCAAGCCTCCGCATTGCCCAAGCGCACCACTCAATCGCTCACCAATGTTCAAAATAGCGCTCTGAATCCGTTCACCACCATGTCGGCCAGCGCCTTGCTGCAATACGGTGATGCGGTGTTCCAAACGTCTTGGTATGTGGTGGCGGATCAATTCTACGCGCTGGCGTTGCAAAAGGCTGCGGATGGGAGTGTCGAGAAAACCAGGGCCCAGGTCATGCATGCCATTACCCAAACCTTGGCGCTGCTCAACACCGCTCGCGCTGTCAATGGCGTTACGACCCGGAATTATACCGACCCCAATACCACCATGGCCTCGCTTGGGGATATTTTGGCCGGGTTCGGCTGTGACCGGCGCCATCTGGGGCTCTCCGGCTTGAATTGTGCCGGCATGACCAAGCCGAATGTGCTGCCTGCGGACTCGCCGACCGGGAGCAATATCAGTGATTGGCTCTCCTCTTACGTGATCCCAAAAATCATCTCCTCCTTGAGCTTGCTGGAGCAGGTTCCAAGCACCATGTCCTCCTTTATGACCCGGGATCCGGGTGATCTGTTTGATAGTGGAACCACCTATGATTATGGCGATGTATTGGTTATCAAAGGGGTTTTAGAGGCTGGACTGGCCGAGTTGTATTGGCTGCAGGCCTATGATGCTGGAGTGGACATCGACGCCAATCAGCGTTTGTCGGTCGATACGATCAAAGCCAACAATCCCACGCTCGGCACCCTGTCCGCCCATGCGCCGACCAGTTTGACGAACGCGAAAACCCATGCCACCAATGCGGTCAATCATCTGCTGGCGGCGGTCACGGCGATTCAGGGACGTACCGACACGACAACCACCAACCA
>JAMOBI010000173.1:0-3842 GCA_039908105.1 Magnetococcus sp. YQC-9 | reverse complement strand
AAATGGTTGGTCGTCATAACCCCATTATATCGGAAAGGACTCTCTATTGCTCCCCTTTGCGGTCAGAAATGACCGAAAATCTGGTCGTTCACCGAGTTTTGCAACTACCTCCAGTAAAAGCGAATCATGCCAGGCTGTCAAATCAGCTCTGTCGACCCACTACACATTCCAAGCTGGTTGCGGTTTAGGTTAACGTAAGACATTACCGATCGTTACGATCAGATCATCTTTTTTAACCGATACAACATCTCCAGGGCCTGACGCGGGGAGAGGGCATCGACATCGAGCGCCCGGAGTTCGGCCACGAGCGGCGAATCGGGTTCGGGAAACAGGCTCAACTGGCGCGACGCAACGATCATTTTGCCAGGTTTCGGCTTGGGGGGGTCGTGCCCCTCTTCGAGCAGGGCCAGGATCTCCGTGGCCCGATGGGTCACCGAGCGCGGCAGACCGGCCAATTGCGCCACATGAACGCCGTAGGAGCGATCCGCCGCACCGGGCGCGATGGCGTGCAGAAACAGAATCTCCCCGCTCTCCTCCTTCACCGTGACCGTCAGGTTGAACAATCCGGACAGTTTCTTGTCCAGCTCGGTCAATTCGTGAAAATGGGTGGCAAAGAGCGTGCGGCAGCGGATGACCGAGTGGATCCGCTCGATGACCGCCTGGGCGAGCGCCAGACCGTCCTGGGTGGAGGTGCCGCGTCCGATCTCATCGAGGATCACCAGTGAATGCGGGGTGGCGTGGTTGAGGATGTAGGCGGTTTCGGTCATCTCCACCATAAAGGTGGATTGTCCTGCAGCCAGATCATCCGCTGCACCGACGCGGGTGAAGATGCGATCGGTCAGGCCGATGTGGGCCTCGTCTGCCGGCACGAACGATCCGACGTGGGCCATGAGGGTGATCAAGGCGGTCTGGCGCATGAAAGTGGATTTGCCGCCCATGTTGGGTCCGGTGATCAAAGCCAGGCGCTGCGCTTCGCCATCCAGCAACGTATCGTTCGGGGTGAAGCGCTCCACGCCGATCAACGTTTCGATCACCGGATGGCGGCCACGTCGAATCCGGATGGCACTGCCGGTGGTGATCACCGGTCGGCAGTAACCGAAACGATCGGCCTGGTCGGCAAAGGCGGCCAGCACGTCGAGGACAGCCAAAGCCTGGGCAGTGCGTTGCAGGGTCGGGGTTTCGGCGGCAACGTCCTGCAGCAGTTGGGAGAACAGTTCGGCCTCCAGGGTGGCGGCGCGCTCCTCGGCATTGAGGATCTTCTCTTCCAGCTCTTTCAATTCCGGGGTGACGTAGCGCACCGTGTTGGTCATGGTCTGCTGGATGCGGTACTCGTACGGAACCTTGGCGGTCTGCGAGCGCGGCACCTCCAGGGTGTAGCCGAAACTCTGATGATACTTGATCTTGAGCGCCCCGATCCCCAACCGGTCGCGCTCGCGCTGTTCCAACTCGCCGAGCACCCCCTTGGCATCCACACTCAACCGGCGACAATCATCCAGTTCAACATGCACCCCCGTGCGAATCACCGCGCCATCGAGCAGACGCAGCGGCGGGGCATCGGTCAGGGTAACGGTGAGCCTCTCGCAGAGCGCCTCGTGGCCGGTCAGCCGTCGAAAGATCACCGCCAGACGCGGTGCGAGCGCGTCCCCCCCGTCACGCAAAACCTGGGCGACCAGCGGCAGACGGGCGAGCGAGTCGCGCAGCACCCCCAGATCGCGCGGGGAGGCGCGCCCCATGGCCACGCGACCGATCAGCCGCTCCAGATCGGCAATCCCTTTGAGTTCATCGCGAATCGCCAGGCGCCCGTCGTGTCGGGCCAGAAGCCAGGCCACGCCCTCCTGACGGGCGTGGATGCGCTTGGGATCCTGCAACGGGTGGTTGAGCCACTGGGCGAAGAGTCGCGCCCCCATCGAGGTGGCGGTGCGGTCAAGTGCGCCGATCAGGCTGCCGCGCCGCTCCCCGCTGCGTAGCGTGGCCAGGATCTCCAGATTGCGTCGGCAGGTATCATCCAGGATCATGTGCTCGCCCGAACGGGTACGGGTCAGACCGGTGACGTGGGCGAGCGCGGCTTTCTGGGTCTCCAGGCAGTAGCGGATCAGTGCACCCGCCGCCGCGATGCAGAGGGGGGAGTCAGAGATGCCGAAACCATCCAGGGTGAGGGTGCCGAAGTGCTCTTTCAACAGTTCGCCGGCCTGGGCCGGTTCAAACTCCCATTCGGCGCGACGTGTGATGCGCTCTGACCAGGGGGAGAGTTCCTCGGGTGCCTCCCATCCGCGCGGGATGAGTATCTCCGCCGGATTGAGCGCCGAGAGCGCGGCAGCCGCCGCATCCCAGGAGTCGGGGGCGCCCACCTGGAATTGGCCGGTGGAGAGTTCAAGCGCGGCGATGCCCGGTCCGCCCTTCTGCCGGGGCGAATGCGGGGTCAAGGCAATCAGAAAATTATCCGACCGCGGGGTGAGGAGATTCTCTTCGGTGAGCGTGCCGCGCGTCACCACGCGAACCACTTCGCGCCGCAGCGGACCCTTGTTGAGCCCGGGGGGTTCCATCTGTTCGCAGATGGCCACCTGGCAGCCGGCCAGAATCGCTTTCTTCAGATAGTCGTCCACGGCACGCGCCGGCACCCCGGCCATGGGAATCGGCTCGCCCGCCGAGACACCGCGCTGGGTCAGCGCGACATCCAGGATGGTGGCGGCCTTTTTGGCGTCGTCGTAGAAGAGTTCGTAGAAGTCCCCCATCCGGTAGAAGAGCAGGGTATCCGGATAGTCGGCCTTGATGGCCCAGTATTGGGCCATGGCGGGCGTATGCGGGGGCGTGGTCATGTACGGAGGGCGTAGATCAATCCCGGCGGCAGGATCAATTCGGCCTGGTCCGGAATCTCCAGACAGACACACCCTTCCGGAGGCGGCGTCAGGGCGATGCCGGCGTAGTCGGCCAAGCGGTTATCGGTGGTGCGGATCCAGGCGGGAATCGACACATGGCGGAACTTGCCAACCGGTTTGCCCTGCTCCACGACCGCCCAGGGGAGTTTGTGCAGGATGATGCGACCGCTGGGACGTGCCGGCTTGGTGGAAAAAAGGATCTTGGCCGGTTCAAAGGAGGCGGGGGATGACATGGACGGTTGCGGTTGCCGGGACGCGGATTGTTCTGCGGGGAGCGGTTTTTGTGCTGGCGTGGGCTGTTGCACAGGCGCCTGCTGCTTCGGTGCGGACTCGACGGAAGGCTGAGTTGCGCCGGAAGGAGAAGTTGCGCCGCGCTCCATGGGTGCTTCCGTTGGAACGGTCCGGGAGGGCTGCTGGGTCGGCGGGGTGGCACCCCGGTTGCGCCGCAACACATGCCAGATATACGCAAAGAAGGCCAGCGTGAAGAGCATGTCCGAGGTGAAGTTGTCGCTTTCACGTTGGTTGAGAAGACCTCCGACGAGAAAAGCGGCCATGAGCGTCAATAACAGGATGCGCAGTTGGTTCACGTGGGTATCCGGGGCTGGCAACGGTTGATGGTCCGATCCTTCAGCATTAAATCGCACCCATTTTGGGATGCGTCGTTTTTCGCAAGGCTGCGTACAAGGTGCGGGAGTCGTTTCCAAAAAACAAAAAACGGCTCCCGCGAAGGCGGCGCGCGGCGCATTTGTCGCAAAAAAATGCTTCTTGAAAAGAGCGCGCTAAAGTCAAAAGCAAAACCCTGGGAGAGGAATCTCCCAGACCCTCTCTTTTTTTTACCAGTGAGGTGGTTGCAAAAACCAACTTATTGTTTTTTCTGGTTTCCATTGCCTTACTATCTATTTGATTCGCATGCGATTTTAAATAAAAATAACTCGCATTAAAAACTTTTTGATAGGTTTTGCAACT
>JAMOBI010000010.1:0-35439 GCA_039908105.1 Magnetococcus sp. YQC-9 | reverse complement strand
GCGAAAAATGCGCCGCGCGCGGCCTTCGTGAGCGTCGTTTCCGCTTTTTGGAAACGACGCTCACATCTTGCACGCAGCCTTGCAAAAAACTACGCATCCCAAAGCAGGTGCGGTTTAAAGATCGACAGACATCGATAGGAGACTAAAATGTCCTTGGAGTTCGCTTATTATCCCGGTTGCGCGGCCAAACAGATTCAACGCGAGGCCGACTGGGCGGCCCGTGCGGTTTGTCAACAACTGGGCATCCAGTTGCATGACATGCCGCGCGCCTCATGCTGCGGCGCGGTAAGCCTGCGCGAGACCAAGCCGGCCTTTGCCATGGCGGTGGCCGCCCGCATCCTCTCCGAGGCCGAGGCCATGGGCCGCGATCTGGTGACCATCTGCAACACCTGCCTGCAAACCCTCTCGCAGGCCAATCACCGCCTGCAAAACGAGCCGGAGTTGTTGGAAAAGATCAATGCCGTGCTCGCCGAAGGCGGGGTGCGTGCCTATCAGGGCAAAATCCAGGTGCGCCACCTGCTCTGGGTGATCACCGAACAGGTCGATCCGCAACTGCTGCGCAGCAAGATCACCCGTCCGCTCAAAGGGATGCGCATCGCCGCGTTTCTGGGCTGCCACTCGGTACGCCCGGAAGAGATCTTCGCCCACGCGGCCAACGAGGAGAACGCCCCCCATCTGGACCGGTTGATCCGCATCATGGGCGGCGTGCCGGTTGAGTATACCGGCAAGGATCGCTGTTGCGGTTTTCACGTCATGCTCTCGGATAAGAACGAAGTGCATGCCATGGCCGCCAAGAACTGCCTGAGTGCCAAGGATGCGGGGGCCCAAGTGATGATCACCCCCTGCACGCTTTGTGACATGATCATGGGATCCTCCCAGGAGCTGGCCGCCAAAACCGTGCAACGCCCGATCGATCTGCCGGAGATGAACTTCGCCCAACTGCTCGGCCTGGCCATGGGCATCTCCAAAAGCCAGCTCGGTATCTCTCGTTTGCACATCGATCCCACCCCCGCGCTCTCCAAAGTCGGTTTGGCATGATTCTTTCATTAATGACGGTCAAGGGGCATCCATAAAGCCCCGCGACCGTCATGCATGCCTCTGGAGTCCGCTTTCCCCATGAATCACCACGCCCACTGCACGCATCTCATCTCCCCGCGCTCCATGACGATCATCGGCGCCGCCTCCCGCCACGAGAAGAAACCAGGCTACGCCCTGTAAAACACGATTTGGTGAATTCATCCAAGCGGAATACAGGCTGATCCAATGATGATCGATACGCGAACGACACGATAGCCACTCTGCCATGTTATTTCAATCCACCGGTTTTTTGTTTATTTTACTGCCTCTGTTTCTGGTAAGCCTACGACTCGCGCCTGCTGGAATATCTCGAAATTTGGTCATTTTTTTCTTCTCGTATCTATTCTATTCCGGCAATGAACCAATCTTTCTGGTACTGTTACTGCTCTCATCCACGGTTGACTTCTTCACGGCTTTGCAAATCGATCGGGCAGGTACGCCGCTGGGTCGACGGGGCTGGTTGATCGTCACCCTGTGCCTAAACCTCGGTCTGTTGGGATTTTTCAAATACGGCATGATGATCCTGTCGAAGCTGACACCGCTCGCCGATGGGATCGGTCTGACCTTGCCGGATCCCGATTTTTTCAAGGCGATCGTGCTGCCGCCGGGGATCAGTTTCTACACCTTTCAGTCCATGGCCTACTCGATCGACGTTTATCGCAGACACGTTCAACCCGAACGGAGTTATCTTAGTTTTATCAATTATCTGGCCTATCTTCCGCAATTGATTGCCGGTCCCATCGAACGGTACTCCCATCTGAGTTCACAGTTACACGATCTGGTAAACGGAAAAACCATTCCCAATTGGAGCGCCGGTCTGGATCGCATCGCCCTGGGTGTCATTCAGAAGTTACTGATCGCCGACAATTGCGGACTGATTGTCAATGCGCTGGCCGGGCAGGGAAAATTCGACAGCTTTGTGACCAGTTGGGCGTTTGCGTTCGGTTTCGGCTTGCAGATCTATTTTGACTTTGCCGCTTATACACACATTGCCATCGGTCTGGGACTGTTGATGGGGGTGAATCTGACTGAAAATTTCCTTTCGCCCTACAAAGCACCCAATATCCAGGAGTTCTGGCGGCGCTGGCACCTGTCGCTATCGACATGGTTCAAGGATTATCTCTATTTTCCGTTGGGGGGAAATCGCAAAGGCCGTTTCCGGACCGTTTTCAACCTGCTGTTGACTTTTTTGTTATGCGGCTTATGGCATGGAGCGGGTTGGAATTTCATCCTCTGGGGGGGGCTGCATGGAACCATGGTGGGGATCTACTACCTGATACGCGACTCCAACCTCGTTGCGCGTATCCCGCAGGTGGTGGGGGTTACGATCACCTTGTGCGCCGTGCATATCGGCTGGGTTTTGTTCCGGTTGCACGATTCAGAAAAAATTCTGGTCGTTCTCAAGGGGATGGTCGGTTGGTATGGTTTGAACAACGGTGTTCTTTCCATCATTGATGGGGGATTCCTCGTCCTGGTCATGATGGGCACGCTGCTTTTGCCCAATGCCTCTGAACGTTGGCCGGGCAGCGCCGGATGGTGGGAGTCAACCCTGTTGATGGGATTGGCTCTGGCGACTTTGTGCAATATTCCCAACATCGCCCAGTTCATCTATTTTCAGTTCTGATCCTCTATGGAAATTTCCTTGGCAGATCGTTTCGGCAGACGCGACAGAGCTCAGGAGAGATTGCGCCTCGCGGGTGGTCTCATCCTGTTGGCACTGCTGATTCTGCTGGAGGTAACGCTTGGCAACTGGCTGGAGCGGGAAAATCGACGTCCGATCGATTCGATGACCGTCGAATCGTTTGATTTGGAGCATGTGCTCAAAGACCATAGCGGACAATCGCCATTGCCCCCCAAACCGGCTGGTGTGCGTCGCATTCTCTATCTTTCCAACTCGCACGCCACGACGGGTGGCTATGTATCCAAACATTTCCGGCGCATGCTGGATGTGGTTGCGCCTGGGCGTTTTCAGATCATCGATGTTTCCACGCCAGGCGTCGTTGCTTCAAGCATTCTGCAACGCGCGATGCTGGCCAAAGAGATGGAGGTCGATCTGGTGGTGCTCCAGGTGGCCTATATCAGCTTTTCCGACCGGTTCAAATTGGCGCAGCAGGATTCACTGGCAGAGCATTTTTTCCGTCCCGGAATTTTCGAGTCTCTCCCGTGGGGATTCTGGTGGCGTAATTACGATATTGGGATGTTCGCCGATCATCTGGTGCATCGATTCTCTCGTTTGGCGCGCTATCGCAATGAGTTGCGCACCCTGTGGGAAGCCCCTCTGATCGCTTGGCTCAAACCGTTCACCGGATCCACTCCCAGCCGTATCATTGAAGTGGACAAGCAGCGACTGATGACCATGCCTTTGGGGTTCGATCCGACCATTTTCGACTGGTCTTTGTATCCATTGGGTCGAAATGGTCATCTGGCGGACATGCGAGATCTGTTGGCGATTCTGTCAAGAATGGACATTCCAGTCATTGGTTCGAATCTGCCCATCGATTTTGCCAAACAGTACACCAATGCCAGGTTGAATGTTGAGGACTTCTCAAGGTATCAAGAGGAGATGCGTCGGATATTCTCTTCGACTCTGCGTTATTCCGATTACCAAAAGTGCTTTCCGGTCGATTTCACCACTTACGATCCATTGCACCCCACTTGGACCGGTGCGCGTTTGCATGCTGCACATCTGGTGTTGCTTCTGGCCGAATCGGGTTGGTGGAAGGATGCACCGGATATGAACCATTTGAAACAGGCTCTCCTGATGCAGGAGTCAGCGGTACCGGATTTTTATCGGCAAGCGTTGGAGAATATCGATACCTCCAATGGACGAGGCTACCGACGTTACGATGTCACGGATGCCCATGTGGCCTCACATCTGCTCGGACAGCTTGAGAAAGAGGGGTGGAATTCACCGCGTGCCTATAGACTGTTGGATCAGACCTTGTTGCGTCTGAACTTCTGGATACGTGAACCCGCCCCGCCGCCGAAGGATTGTCCGGCCCATTTCCAGGGGGTGTGGCCTGAAATCCTGCACGAGGAATTTGTCAAGCATGTCGAACGACTGGCCTATTTCAGAGCCAGGCTGGAAAAGATGGCGAAGGTTCCATCAACGATCCTGAGTGCCAATCCCAAGAGTCGGTTGGATTGGAGTATCCATCGGCCATGAGTCGGCCAGCGATCTGACAACTGCATGTGGGTGTCGTTGTTGGACAATCCGGATCAGCGATTCCGCTTCTGGCTCAGCTTGGCATAATTCTTTCATTAATAATGGTCAAGGGAGGGTAATTTCGTCCCGCGACCGTCATACACGCCCTGGAGCCCGTATCACCCGTGAGTTACCATTCCCTCTTCACGCATCTCATCTCCCCGCGCTCCATGGCGATCATCGGCGCCTCCCGCCACGAGGAAAAACTGGGCCACGCCCTGTTGAGCAACGCCCTCTCCGGAGGTTTCACCGGTCCGATTCACATCGTCAACCCCAATGGTGGGGAGATTCTGGGCCGCCCGGTGCTCTCGCGCGTGGCCGATCTGCCGCGCGGTGTGGATCTGGCCGTGCTGGCGATCCCCTCGGAGGTGACGGTGGATACCGCGCGCATCGCCTTGTCGCGCGGCTGCCAGGCGTTGGTGGTGATCTCCGATGGTTTCCGCGAACTCGATGCCGAAGGGGCCAAACGCGAAGAGGCGCTGGTCAAACTCTGCCGTGACCGCGAAGTCCCCTTGCTGGGGCCCAATTCGCTCGGCGTAATTCATCGCCGTCTCGGTTTGAACGGCTCCTTGACCGTGGCCTATCCGCCCCCGGGCGGGATCTCCCTGTTGACCCAGTCCGGAGCCATCGCCGCTGCGGCACTCGACTGGCTGGCAGCGCGCAACCTGGGCTTGTCCAAAATGATCAGCCCCGGCAATGAGGCCGGGGTGAGCATGGCCGAATGCATGACCTATCTGGCGCACGATTCGGATACTTCGGTGATCGCCTGTCATCTGGAACGGATCACGGATAGCGCCGGCTTCCTGCGTGCCGCCACCGAAGCCTCACGCGGCAAGCCGGTGGTGCTGCTGTTGGGGGGCAGCAGCGAATGGCGCACCGGTCAGGCCGACGAGACCGAACCGGACGAAGAGACCCTGCCGGATGCCCCGGCCATCTTTGCTGCGGCCTGTGACCGTACCGGCATCATTCAGGCGCACGATTTCCAGGGGTGGCTCGACATCCTGATGGCCTTGAATCACCTGCCCCTGCCGCGCGAAGGCCGGGTGGCGGTGGTGACCAACGGTCTGGGTCCAGGACTTTTGACCACCGATCTGTTGGCCGGACACGGGCTGGTCTCGGTGGGGCTCAATCCTGCCCTGATCGGCCCCTTGAAGGAGCAATTGCCCAAATGCGCCAATCTGCGCGGTCCGTTGGATCTATCCGGCATTGCTCAGCCGCGCCACTATCAGGCCACGCTGGAGGCGATCGAGGCGGACGAGAGGATCCATGCCACGGTGACGATCATCACCCCGCAACCGCTGACCCGACCGGTGGAGATCGTACGGGCGATGCTGGCCGACGGACCATCGCGCAAGCCGCTGGTGACGGTAATCATGGGCGGCGCGCGCGCCCGTCCGGGGATGGAGGAGATGGATGGCCTGCACGCCCCCTGCTATCCGACGCCGGAGAGGGCGGTGCTCGCCCTGGCCGCACTGCACCAATACGCCAGTTGGCGCGGACGCGGGCCACGCATATTGGGACAATTCCCGGTCAACCGCACACGGGTGCGCCGTTTGATTCAAAGACATCACCTCCTCGGGCAGTCACGCCTCTCCGAGATGACTGCCAAAGAGATTCTGCACGCCTACGGGATCATCATCCCCGAGGGGGAGAGCGCCACCACGATCGACGAGGCATTGGAGAGCGCGGAGCGGATCGGTTATCCGGTGACGCTGCATCTGATCTCCCCGGAGTTGCATTTGGCCGGCGACATGGAGACCCGGCACACCGACCTGCCCGATCCGCGCGCGTTGCGGGACGGTTTTGACCTGCTGACGCTGCGCTTTGCCCGGCAGGTTCCCGAAGGACGGCTGGAAGGGGTGTTCGTGGAGAAAAATCTCGCCCATGGCCGCCATGCAGCCATCGGCATGGTCCGTGACCCGCAGTTCGGACCGATCCTGCACGTCGGCAGCACCAGTCTGCCACGCGATGAGACCGTCTGCCAGCTGGCACCGATCACTGCCGAGGAGGCGATGGCCATGTTGCGCACCAGTTGCCGGCAACAAAAGAGCCATCAGATCTGCGCCGAGATGAGCGATTCGGAGTTGCAAAGCGTGGCCGAGGTGTTGCAACGCATCAGTCAGCTGGCCACCGACTTCCCGGAGATCGAACGGGTGGAGATCAATCCGCTGATCATTCGGCGCGCCGGTCTGCCGCCGGTGGCCACCGAATGCGAATTACGCCTGCTGCCCGGGAGCCCGAACCGATGAATCACCCCACCTTCACCCCGGATAGCCAGTGGACCACCCGCTACGCCAAGATGATCACCAGCGCCCAGGAGGCGGTGCGGCGCATCAAACCGGGTCAACGGGTCTTCCTGGCCACCGGGGCCGGGGTGCCGCGCGCCCTGGTGCGCGCCATGATCCAGGAGCGCGCCCGTCTGGCCGACATCGAAATCATCCTGGTCTTTGTGGCCGGAGAGTTTCCCCTGGCCATCAAGGAGCTGTCCGACACCTTCACCATCAACACCTTTTTCGTCGCCGACAACGTGCGCGCAATGGTCCAGGCCGGCCAGGCCGACTACACCCCGATCCTGATGTCCGACATCCCGCGACTCTTTTCCAGCAATCAGCTCTCCATCGACGTGGCGATGATCCAGGTCTCCCCGCCGGACATGGAAGGGGAGGTAAATCTCGGCATCGCCGTGGACGTGGTGCGCTGCGCCACGGAGAATGCCGCCCTGGTGCTCGCCCAGGTCAACCCGGCCATGCCGCGCACCCACGGGGACTCTGGGATATCGATCTGGGATCTCGACCTGCTGATTCCCGCCGAGGAGCCTTTGCCGGAGTTGATCCTGCCAGCCCCGGACGAGGCGATGGAGCGCATCGGTCCGCAGATCGCGGCATTGGTCCCGGATGGCGCGACCGTGCAGATGGGTCTGGGACGGGTCGCGCAATTGTCGGTGAAATACCTGACCGGCAAAAAAAATCTCTGTATTCATACCGAGATGATCAGCGATACCATTCTCGATCTGATCCACGCCGGAGCCATCCTGGAACCGGAATCGGAGAGCGATCACGGCCAGATCATCACCAGTTTCGCCTTGGGCAGCCGCAAGCTCTACGACGCGGTGCACGACGCGCCGATCTTCTCCTTCCGGCGCACCGAATTCGTCAACGACGTGCGCACCATCACCCGACAACAGCGCATGGTGGCCATCAACGGCGCACTGCAAGTCGATTTGACCGGACAGGTGTGCGTGGATTCCCTTGGTCCGTACTTCTATTCCGGGATGGGCGGGATCCTCGATTTCAACAGCGGCGCCTCGAACGCCGTGGAGGGGCGTTCCATCATCGTTCTGCCCGCCACAGCCCGCAAAGGACGCAGCTCACGTATCGTCGAGCAACTCACCCCCGGATCAGGCGTGGCCTTGAATCGCGGCGTGGTCCACTATGTGGTCAGTGAGTTCGGCGTGGCCTATCTGTTCGGCAAAAGCATCCAGGAGCGTGCCCTGGCCCTGATCGGGATCTCCCACCCGGACTTTCGCGCCCGACTCTTGAAACGGGCGGTGAAACTCGGCTACGTGCGCCCGGAGATCGGCGATGTGGACGGTCAGAGCTGGGTTGGTGGACGCGAGCTGCGCACCTCGATGCTGCTTGACACCGGACAGCTGATCACCTTCCGCTCCTCGCGGCCCACGGACTGGAAGCCGATCAAAAAGATGCTCTACTCCCTCTCAGAGGGGACGGTGTACCGGCGATTCATGAGCCACGTCAAACGGTTCCCATTCAACCGCATCAAGAACTTCACCTTCATCGACCAACGCCGCGACGTGGTGGTGGTCGGGGTGATCTCCGATGGCAAAGAGGAATGGGTGGTCTCCATCGGCGGTTACAACGTCGAGGGCGGGGTGGCCAATCGCGCCGAAGTGGCCTTCTTAGTGCGCGACGAATGGCAGGGCCAGGGAATCGGTACCTTCATGATGCGCCATCTGGCCAACATGGCCCGCAATGCCGGCCTGTCGGGTCTGACCGCCGAAACCCTCATGGACAACCGACCGATGCAGGCGGTGCTGGAAAAGTGCGGCTTTTCGATCCATACCCGCACCGACGGCGATACCGTCCACTTTGATATCGATTTCTGATGCCCTGCCAACGATTCAGCATTCCATGGCGGGACTCACCAGTAGAGATTCTCAAACCTGTACCATCCGATCGTCCGAAGGGATGGACCTTTCCCTCTATGGTGGTGAAAAAGTCCAAAGCCAACAAGTGGTTCATGATCTTAACACCTGCTCGGCCCAGGCCACGACGATTTCTGCTTTGCGGATGACTTCTTGATATTCCACATGAGTGACTGGCTCACCCTGGAAAGGATAGCGCGTTTCCCAGGCAAAGGGAGTGAGTTCATCGGCCATGACGACCTCTTCTGGAATCACTTCCCCTGTTTTTGCCAACGCTGTCAGCAGATACTCAAGATCGTGGGTATAGCGAAAAGCGAATCCCCGATGCCGAAAAACCGCCTTGATCGCTTTTTCAGATGCTTGCTGAGCATGAAAGCACAAATCCTCATACGTTGCCTCTTCCGGTAATGGTACTTTGGCCATGGCCAAATCGCCTTTGGCCCGTTGCAGCCAATCCATAGGGGTTCCCAGAGTGGGTTTATTGGGTGGCATGGTACAACTCCTTACCTTCCGAGAGGGCCGGAGCAATGATCAAGGATGGCTCATCTCCATAATCCACCAGGTCTTGCATTGTGACCACGATAATATCTTTGGAAACCCCCATACCCCGCAACGCCCGAAAGGCCTGCCGTGCTGTCTGTCGACGATGAATGCCATCGGGCATCACCACCAGCAGATCCAGATCGCTATTCGGTCCCATCTCGCCCCGTGCGGCAGATCCAAACAGGATGATGCGCAGAGGGTTTACCACCTCAACAATGCGTCGAACCATTTCATTCAGAATGTCAGGATCGGGTGTTTTCATCAAGCTGCTCCTCACAAACCGCGCATGCCGGACACAGCCGCTCGGAGGGAATGGTCTCCGGGTTGGTGTTGACCACGTCATAGCGTTGATACGGCAATCATCCGGGCAGACGAAATCCTTTGCCATATTCTAAGGCGGATCTCGAACCATGCCAAGAGAACTGTCGGAAATGGCCAAATGCTCTCTTCCCGTCGAGTGGGGTATTCGCCATGGATGTGGCCTGTCGACAGACAAGCCAAGCCCGATGAGGAAAACCTCCACTTCGTAAAGAAGCGTTGGAGAAAAAACAGCTCACAAGGCGCTACAAAAAGGTTGCCCCGTGCCCTACCCCCATCTCCGTGACAGAGGGGGTTGATCGTTACAAAACCCGTTCCAATTCGCGCTGCTTCTGCTATTATTGTGAGCTGATGCAAACGAGCGCACCACTTAGCTGATTACCTTTCCAGAAAAACAAACAACTCGATCCTTTTCGAGGCGCGATGAAAATCACCCAGAAGCTTTTGCTTGGTTTTATTACACCCCTGATCATGCTGATCATCTTGGGAACCTGGGGCATCGTGGTCTCCAATCAGGTGATCCAGGCCACCCGCCAGGTGAGCGAAGTCGGCTTCAAGCTGGCGATCGAAGCCAAGGAGATGGAGTTGCACGTCGTGCAGGTGCAGCAGTGGCTCACCGATATCTCCGCCACCCGCGCGGCGGAAGGGTTCGACGACGGCTTTGCCAAAGCCGAGGAGCACTATCAGGGTTTTCTGAAGGGGATCGAAACCTTCCGGCAACATGCCCGCCAGAAAGACAACCTCGAACTGCTCAAAAAACTCGACACCGTCAACGAACGGTTCGCGGGTTTCTACACCATGGGTCGCAAGATGGCCCAGGCCTACATCGATGGCGGACCGCAGGCCGGCAATGCCATGATGGGCGAGTTCGACACCCAGGCCGAGGCACTGGCCGAGGTGCTGCGTCCTTTCCTGGAATCCGAGGTCAAGGATGCCGAGGATGACCTGCAAGCGGTCCAAAACAAACTCGGCTTTTTGCGCAGTGGAATCCTGATCATTCTTTTGATGGCGCTGGTTGCGGTCGGTCTGCTGGGCTACCGGCTCGGACGCTCCCTCACCCAGCCGATTCTTGCCATGGTCCAGGTCATGGAACTGATCAGCAATGGCGATCTGACCGTCCGACCCAAAGTGGACAGCCGCGCCGATGAACTGGGCATCCTGAATGGCCAACTCATCCGCCTGGTACGCATCTTTGCCGACAACATCCGGCAAATCAATCTCCAGGCCGCCAACATCACCGCCTTTGTCTCCGGCATCCTCACCATGCGCGAGAACATCGGTCGCAGCAGTGACGATCTGGATACCATGGCGCGCGAGGTGGCCGGTCAGAACCACCAACTGATCGATGAGATCGACCAGATCAAAATCAACGTCGATCGCTCGGTGGAGAATCTGGAGGCGCTGAATCAGGCCTCGCGCCATGTGAGCGAGCGGATCAACACCATTGCCTCGGCCTCCGAGGAGGCCAACGCCAGCGTGGCATCCATGGCCGATGCCGCCGAACGCATGCTCGGCAACATCGAATCGGTCCACAATCAGCTCACCGATGTACACGAAGCGATCGAAAGCGTGGCCGAATCCGCCGAACAGATGAAACACTCCCTCGAGGAGGTCCGGCAGAGGTGCCGCGCTGCGGTACTCGAATCGGAGACCACCCGCACCCGCGCCAACGAAGCCGAAGCGGTGATGGAAAAACTCTCGGACTCGGCGCACGAGATCGGTGCAGTGGTCGATTTGATCAACCGCATCACTGAACAAACCTCGATGCTGGCGCTAAACGCCGCAATCGAGGCTGCCGGAGCCGGGGATGCCGGCAAGGGCTTCGCCGTGGTGGCCAACGAGGTCAAAGCCCTGGCGCGGCAGACCGCCGAGGCGACCCTGCTGATTCAGGGACAGATCGAGGCGATCCAGCAACAGACCCGCGAGGCCAAAGAGAAGACCGATATCATCAACGACTCGGTGGAGCGCATCAACGAGGCCAACGAAGCGATCGATCAATCGGTGAGTGCGCAGAGTCAGGTGACGGATCGGATCGTCGTAGCGGTCAGCAGGGTGGTACAGGCCACCTCGGAGGTCAATGCCAGCACCGAAGCGTTACAGATGGCGGCCAGCGATGTCGCACGCGCTGCCGAACATGCTGAACTCGGCAGCCGGGAGATCGCCGACTCCGCCGAACAGATCGCCCTCTCCGCCCAAGAGATGTACGATCGCACCAGTGTGACCGTCGAGTCTGCCGAAGCGATCCAGCAGGCCGCCAACCGCACCGATCGTCTGGCCGACCAGGTGCGTGCCAAGGCCGATGACTCCTTGAAGGTGGTCGAGACCATGCACGGCATCGTCAACCACTTCCAGGCCATGGGCGATGTGGTGAGCGGCATCAGCGAGGCGCTCTACGCCGCTCAGGCGCGCATGGATGTCGGCTCCGAATCGTTCAACATCCGCCGCATCAAGGAGGCGATGATCGAGCTGATGTATCGCCTGCACCTGGCGGTTGCCACCCGCGATCCCTCCATGGCGCGCGCCATCACCGATCCGGCCTGCTGCAACATCGATCGCTGGCTGTCGGAGTCGTTGGATGATGCCTTCCAGGATCTCCCGCTTTACAAAAAGATGACCGCCACCCACGCGCAACTGCGGCAGACTGCGGTTGAAATCCTCAGCCTGCTGCCCGATGAGGGAAATCGTACGGCGATCGAGAATGCACTGCTCTTCTTCCACGAACTGCGCCGCGTCTTCTTCGAGCAGTTAAACCAGCTCTATCTCGGCGGCACCGACGACCGCTTCGCCCATCCACCGCTGATCCGCTGGCGCGACGGACTCTCGGTCGGCGTAGATATCTTTGACATGGATCACAAAAACCTGATCGAACTGATCAACCAGCTGCATGCCGCCATGGAACAAAATCAGGGGACCAGGCGGCTCCAGGCGATTCTCGACGATCTGATCAACTACGCCACCACCCACTTCTCGCGCGAGGAACGACTGCTCAAAGAACACGACTATCCCGGTTTGGATGGCCAGAAACAGCAACACACCAAATTCCTGCACTACATCCGCGAGCAGCACGTTGCGCTCGGTCACGGCGACAGCTTCGCGTTGGCTGCCGAGCTGTTGAAGTTCCTGAAAGATTGGTTGCTGCACCACATCCTGCAACACGACATGGGCTACAAGGCGTTTCTGGCTGGAAAGGGCGTGAAGTAGTGAAGCGATCAGGCTGTTGTTGACGGTCGCAATTCTGATTCTGGGATTTCAAACCACAACCATCATGGGATGCGTAGTTTTCCTCAAGGCCGCGAGCAAGATGCGGGCTTCGTTTCCAAAAGACGGAAACGAAGCCCGCGAAGGCGGCGCGCGGCGCATTTTTCGCAAACACCGCGAAAAATTCTTCTTTTGAAGAGCGCGCTAAAAGCCAAAATCAAAGTCAAGGTCAAAACCCCGGGAGATGAATCTCCCAGACTCTCTCTTTTTTTTACTAATAAAAACCACGCATCCCGTCATGGTCTACCCCTCTGCATCTGATTTGCCGGACGCGCCCCCTTCCAAACCAACCCGATGCATCTGAATCTTGCGCAACTCCTTGCGAAACTCGGGGAAGGCCGCCATCACCTCCTCGAAATCCTTCTTGTCGAGCTTCAAGGTGTTGCAGGCGGTGATGGCACGGATATTGGCCATGCGCACCGTATCCTGCAACAGGGCGACCTCACCGAACACATCCTTGGTGCGCAACTTGGCGATCATCTCGCCGGACTGATTGGTCACCGCCACCACGCCGTGAACCAGGATGAACATCTCATGCCCCACCTCACCGATACGGATGATCTGCTCGCCCGGCATGAACATCTCGCTGGTCAGACGGGAACCCAGGGCCTCCAACAACTCCGGACTGGCCTTCTTGAACATCGGGCCGCGCCGCAACAGATGAACATTCACATGTTGATGGATCCGCTCACTCAATTTGGCGGGCATGTCGCGCAGAATATCAGCACCCCCGGCGCTGTGCTCCATCAAATAGTGACGGTAAAAACTGAAAATGTCGTTCTGCAACGAGGCCGGCAGATCGTATTGCCGCATGAAGGCGGCCAGATGGGCGATCTTCTCCTTGTTCTGCTTGCGCAGGATATTGGAATCCACGATCAAGGTGGAAATTTGACCGATCATGTACGCATAAATCGCCACACCCAACAGCATCACGAACATGGCGAACATTCGCCCCTCATCGGTCTGCGGGGTGATGTCACCATACCCCACCGAGGCCATGGTGGTAACGGTCCAATAGTACCCCTTGATGATGAAGGTCTTGAGATTATCCTCCGGCAACTGCTCGACGATCATCATCCAGACGCTCGCACACCAACTGGTGATGGTCAAAATCCAGAAGGTCATCACAAACAGCTGTTCGGTCACCGTGGCCGGCAGGGCCGAACCCTGTACCTGCAGCAAATGCGGCAGACGAAAGATCCGCAGCATGCGCACCGACGAGGCCCAGATCGCCAGGTCGCCAAAGCCCATCTGCACCAGAGCCAGATCCCATGGAATCGTCGCCAGAAGATCCACGGAGAAATAGGTCTTTAAATATTTCTCGCGGATCGCCTCCGGACGGGTCAACATCTCACCCTCATCGATGATGGCCGTGCGAAAATTGAGCCACAGATCGATCAGATAGAAGAGCGTCAAAACCAGATTCACGCTCTGCGACCACTCCGGCATGCCGATCTTGGGCACCAGAAACAACGGCACGGTCCAAGTGTACCAGATCGTGGCCGCCAGAATCAGATAGTTCCACATCCGACGTGCCGGACTGTCCGGCAGAATGACGCGCAACTCTTCCTCAGTGGTCTGTTCCATGGTGAGATCCTTTAAAATATTCTTGATGGAAAAAATCAACTCCAACGCCCAACGAACCGGCCATCGGGCCAGTCAGGGGCATGAATCGGTTCACCCAGATCGGCAGCGATCAGACGACGCCGCACCTCGAGCAGTCGTTCGATCAACGCCGGTTCGATACGATCATACCCGGCCTCATCCTCCTGGCGGTTGACCACGATCCCCAACAACTCGGTGATGGCATTGCCGACCGAATTCTGAGAAATGGTGACAATCAGCCGGTTGCGATCGTCCCGGTAGAGAATCTGCTTGTAGGCCGGACGCCAGCGAATGTCGTTGGCAAAGCGTGGATCGGCCTTGACATGATCGCGCACGTCACGCGCCACCTGCGCGAACTGATTGTTGAACAACAAGATGTTCTCAACCTGCTCCGGGAAATAGACCCCCTCGGGAATGCCGGCCCCACGGGTCGAGACCTGCGAGAAAAAGGTGCGGTAGAAATCCAGAAAGCCCTTCAAAATCAGATCGTATTCGGTCCAGAAACGCGGATTGCCCAACGACTCGAAACCGCCGGTCACCTCCCAACAGGGCAGGCCGTGCGGATAACCGGTGACCGCAATACGGGCCGAGTCGTCCTCCACCGGACGGAGGATCTTCAAATCCAGCACTTCGAGAAAACGGCGGTAGACTTCGGAGAGATGACGCAAAAAGAGGCTGTTGTGTCCGCTGTCGGTCAGGTTCGGATCATCCGGATTGGCCAGGGGTGCATTGGCCATCGTGGCATGCGGAAAGACAATGAAGTGGTTGTGAATCATGCGGATGCTCGGCACACCGGGCTTGTTCAACGGCCAGGTGGCATCCAGACTGGCCTCGCCGCACAGAATCAGTGCCTTGGCCGGATCGGGATATTTTTCCAGCATGTATTCAAAAATGATCTGGGTCATGCGACTCCAGACATTCTTCTGCAGTTTGGTCAACTGATCGCGCCGCACCGGGCGGCCCAGGGGATCGAGGATACGACGCGAAGTATCGAGCATGATCGACGTGTCAAACTCGACGCTGTGGCCAAGCAGTTTACGATACAGCAGAAATCCCTCCTCATTGATGAGCAGACCGTTCTCCTTGGCCAGATGTTCCAGGTTGGCCGCGCTGTTGAAAAACTCCACGGCAGACATCCCTTCCGGAATCTTCAAGGGGATTTTGCGCCGCGGGGTGACGATGGCACGAGGACCGATGATCATGCTTTAGCTTGAAACCTCTGACAAAAAAAACGATTATGATGCAAAGAAACCACTACATCCAGCGACTGACCATCTGTTTGATGCGCTCAGCCTTGTCGGTCAGACCGGCCTCCAGGCACGAACGATAACTCTCGGCCACCAACACGTCGAGAAAAGTCAGGGTGTTGCGATCTGTATCCTTGTCGGCCAAATCGAGCGCCTGGTCAAGATGAAAAAATCCCTCGCTGACAAATCCCAAAAAACGCAAGTTCATACCGAGTTTATAGCGTCCGTAAATCGTGCCGGCATCCGCCTCGACCCACTTGCGCAGAATGCGTACATTACGACGGATCTTCTCCTTGTTGACTCCGGAGCTGTAGCCATGATGCAGAAGCACCAGGTCGATCGTCTCGGGCGGTCGATCCGGCCAGTGACGGTAGAGCGATTCGGCGATCCCTTCATGGACCGGATTGGAGAAACGGATACGCGGGTCGTTGCGAAACAACCGCAACGCCTGGCTGGGTTGGACCTGGCCATCAGCCATGAGATTATCAATGCGGACCATCCAGGCCGATGCCCGGGTGGCCAGACAGTGGATGAGAATCCGATCGCGGCAATCCTCCTCGTCGACTTGCAGCACCTCATCGCAATCCACATTCAAGACAAAACGGAAACGGGCCGCATCGAGAGCCAGATTCTTGGGCGCGGAGAAATCCTCGTTCCAGGGCAGATGCAACACGCGACAGCCAAACTCCTGTACGATCTTGAGCGTACGATCGGTCGATCCGGTATCCACAAAAACGATCTCATCGGCCACCCGTTGCAACGGCGGCAGGGAGAGCGGCAAAATACGCTCCTCGTCACGCCCCATCAGGATCACGGAGAGCCCGACAGGAAACTCGGATCCAGAGAACGCCGATTCGATAGCCCGCACCATCCAAACCCATCCCAAAAGTTTTTCAAATCAAACGAATCAAGGCCGACAAAATGCCATGACATCCGACTTCATATCGCAGCAGCCGTTCGCATGCCGTGCTGGAACTTCCAGGTGGAGACACACATCTCAGCCAGTGACCGGCGTGCGCTCCAGTTCAACAGCGTTTTGGCCTTGTCCGGATTGGCATAACAGCTGGCCGAATCACCCGGTCGGCGCGGGGCGATCCGATAGGCCACCGGTCGACCACTGGCGACCTCGAAGGCCCGAATCATCTCCAGCACGCTGTAGCCTTGCCCGGTGCCGAGATTGATCGCCTGCCACCCGGTGTTCCCTGAGAGATAGTCGACTGCGCAGGCATGCCCCTCGGCCAAATCCATCACATGGATAAAATCGCGCACCCCGGTGCCGTCCGGAGTTGGATAGTCATTGCCGAACACCTGGAGTTCCTTGAGCTGGCCGGCAGCCACCCGGGCGATGTACGGCATGAGATTGTTGGGAAAACCACCCGGATCATCGCCGATCAGCCCGCTCTCATGTGCACCCACCGGATTGAAATAGCGCAGACAGACGATACGCCAGTCAGGATCCGAACGTGACAGATCGGCCAGAATCTCCTCGACATGCAATTTTGAGCGACCATACGGGTTGGTCACACCCCCGGTGGGATGGACTTCATCGACCGGCAGATAGCGCGGCTCGCCGTAGACATTGGCACTGCTGCTAAAGACCAGCATGCGCGCACCCGCCTCGCGCATGGCTTGCAAAAGACTGATCGTCCCCTGAACGTTGTTGGCGTAGTATTCAAGCGGAATCGTAAGCGACTCGCCCACGACTTTCAAGCCAGCGAAATGGATCACCGCTTCGATGGAATAGGCGCGCAGGGTCTGATGCAGCAGTTCGGTATCGCGCACATCGCCGGACACGAAGACAAACGGCTTCCCCGTGATACTCTCCAACTTCCCAGGCATGGCATGACTGCTGTTGGAGAGGTTGTCGAACAACACCAGCCGATGACCGGCCTGAGCCAGCACGATGGCCGTGTGACTGCCGATGTAACCCAGGCCGCCGGTCAGAAGTATATTCATCCGCGATCTTCCTTGGCAATTGAACTTAACGTGGCGCCACAAAAAGCCTGCTCTTTGCACCCCCCTCAACCACGCATGGCTGCAACCTGATCTGTATAACATATCCGTGGCTGACAAAAAAATGCACCGTGCTCAACCGCGACCAAAAAGAGCGCATCCCATCACCTCCAGGCCCGGTAAAAAATCGTGAGCAAGGGTTCAGGAGCGGTAGTCAACCCAACAGACGGGGATTATACTGGAATGATCGGTCCAATATTTCCACTTCCCCGCTCTATCCAAGAAAAGGTCAGATCCCGCCATGGAACCGGTCATCCGACGGTGCGCGCCACTTTTACTGGCAGCCGTGTTCACCCTGCTTTCCGCCTGCTCCCCTGAAAAAAACGATGCCAACAAACCCGCACCACCGCCCTCCGTACGGGTCTCGGTGACCAAGGTTCTGCAAAAAAGCATGCCCGTCACCCTTCAGGCCATGGGCAATGCCGAGGCGTGTCACGCGGTGGCGATCAAGGCCCGGGTGGATAGCGAAATCGTCAAGGCACACTTCGTCGATGGTCAGGAGGTGCAGCAAGGCCAACCGCTCTTCGATTTGGACGATCGACCGTTCCAGCACCGCTTGAAGCAGCTCAAGGCCAATCTGGATCGTGACCTGGCACTGCTGGAGAACGCCCGCACCAAGGAACAGCGCCAGGCGGTGCTCAACAAACAGAATCTCTCCTCCGAGGAGACGCTGGCCGCCCTGATGGCCGCACGCCAGGCCGCCGAGGCCAACGTGGCCGCCGATCGCGCCGCCATCGCCGATGGCGAGTTGCAACTGGCCTTCACCCACATCAGCGCACCGATCACCGGCATGACCGGACGGATCCTGCTCCAGCCCGGAAACCTGGTCAAGGCCAACGATCCCAACCCGCTGGTCACGCTCCAACAGATGGACCCGATCTGCGTCTCCTTCACGGTCGCCGAATCGCATCTGGCGGAGATCCGCGCCTATCACTTGAAATCTCCGCTGAACCTGGAGATTCAACCCAATCGCGGCAACGGACCCGGCGTGCCGGGCACCCTGCTGGCACTCGACAACAGCGTGGATCGCCAAACCGGCACGATCCGCCTGAAGGGCCAGGCCAAAAACGGGGATCGCCGTCTCTGGCCCGGACTGTTCGTCACCCTCACCTTGAAGCTCACCGAACGACCCGATGCCCTGGTGATCCCCTCGCGCGCAGTCCAGACCGGATCCTCTGGCCCATTCATCTACGTGGTCAAGGAGGATCAGACCGTCGAGTCACGCCCATTGATCATCGCCCAGGAGAACAAGGACGAAACCGTGGTCGAAAAGGGGGTTTGGGCCGGTGAAACCGTGGTCACGGTGGGACAATGGCGCTTGAAGCCGGGCGCCAAGGTGGAGATCGCCCAGAGCGACACGGAGAGCAAGGAGTCGAAATGAGCCGCTTTCCCCATTGCCTCCAACGCCAACTCCGGGTGCCACACGCATGAACATCACCGGATTCTTCGTCCACCGCCCGGTCACGACCGTGCTCACCATGGCAGGACTCTTCCTGTTCGGCCTCCTGGGATATCGACAGCTGCCGGTCTCGGCCCTGCCGACGGTCGACTATCCCACCTTGCAGGTCTCCGCTGCGCTCACCGGCGCCTCGCCCGAGACCATGGCCAACTCCGTGGCTTTGCCGCTGGAAAAGGAGTTTTCCACCATCGCCGGCCTGGAGTCCATGACCTCTTCGAGCAGCCTGGGGCTGACGCAGATCTCCCTGCAGTTCACCCTCGACCGCGACATCGACTCCGTGGCCCAAGACGTACAGGCCGCCATCTCCTCGGCGCAACGCCGCCTGCCCAACAATTTGACCACCCCGCCCTACTACCGCAAAGTCAATCCGGCGGATCTGCCGATCTTCTACCTGGCGCTCACCTCGGCAACCCTGCCGTTGACCGAGGTCTCGGAGTTTGCCGATACCACCCTCTCGCAACGCATCTCAACGCTACCTGGTGTAGCCCAGGTGAGCATTTACGGAAAACAGAACCCCTCGGTGCGGGTCAAGCTCAATCCGCACGCCATGGCGGTCAACGGCCTGGCCATCGACGATGTCGAAGCCGCGATCCAGCAGAACAATCCCAATGTCCCGACCGGTTTTCTGTTGAGCTCCAACCGGATGATCTCCCTCGAAACCCCGGATCGAGCCCCCACGGCCAAAAGTTACCGTTCGATCGTCGTGGCGCAGAAAAATGGCGCCCCCCTTCACCTGAACGAAATCGCCCGTGTGATCGATGGCCCGGAAAACGAGCTGTCCGCCGCCTGGTTCAACAACGTGCGCGGCGTGGTGCTGGCCATCCAACGTCAACCCGGCTCCAACACCATCGCCGTCGCCGACTCGATCCGCAACTTGATCCCCAGCCTGCGCCAGCAACTCCCGGCAGCCACCTCGGTCGAGCTGCTCTACGACCGCTCGCAAAGCATCCGCGAATCGGTGCGCGACGTGCAGCTCACGCTGCTCTTCTCGCTGTTGCTGGTCGTGCTGGTGATCTACCTCTTTTTGGGCAACGCCTCGGCCACGTTGATCCCCAGCCTCGCCCTGCCGATCTCACTGGTCGGGGTCTTTCCGATCATGTTGCAGATGAACATGAGCATCAACATCATCTCGCTCATGGCCTTGACCCTGTCGGTCGGCTTCGTGGTCGATGACGCTATCGTCATGCTGGAAAACATCTCCCGCCACATGGAGGAGGAGGGTCTCTCCCCCTGGCAGGCCACCCTCATCGGCGGCAGACAGATCGCCTTCACCATCGTCTCCATGACCCTCTCCCTGGCAGCGGTATTCATTCCGGTGCTCTTCATGGGCGGCATCCTGGGACGCTTGTTGCACGAGTTCGCCGTCGCCATCATGGCCACGGTGGTCCTCTCCGGCTTGGTCTCCCTCTCTTTAACCCCGATGCTCTGCTCGCGCATGCTCAAACCGCACCAACCGACAGGCGCCAACTGGCTGATCCGCAGCAGCGAGGCGGGGTTCCAGGCGCTGCGCAACGGCTATGCCCGTTCGCTCGACTGGTCTTTGGCCCATCGCCGTGTCGTGCTCCTCCTCTTTTTCCTCATGGTCGCCTGGTCGGTGCAGGTGGGACGCGACATGCCCAAAGGGTTCATGCCGAGCGAAGATACCGGACAGCTCCTCTGCTTCACCGAAACCGAACAGGAGATCGGCTTTGAGGCCATGATCGAGCGACAAAAGAAGGTCGCCGAGATCATCGGTGCGGATCCAGGGGTGAGCATCGCCATGTCCTTCATCGGCGGCGGCGCGGTGCAGACCGCGCTCAACAACGGACGGGTCTTCGTGCGCTTGAAACCGATGGACCAGCGTCCCCACGCCGACGAGATCGTCAAGCGCCTGCGTCCGAAACTGGCTCAAGTGCCGGGCATCAAGGCCTTCATCCAGAATCTGCCGGTGATCCGCGTCGGCACGCAACTCACCAAGAGCCAATACCAGTTCACCCTGCAAGGGACCGAAACCGGCGAACTCTACGCCTGGGCCGAGAGAGTGGAAAAGGGCCTGCGCGAGCTGCCGGGATTCTTGAACGTCACCTCCGACATGCAGCTGGCCAAAACCCAGGCTTTGGTGGAGATCGACCGCGACAAGGCCGCCACCCTCGGCATCACCCCGGAAAAGCTGGAAAAAACCCTTTATGCCGCCTTTGGGCCCAAACAGATCTCAACCATCTACGCGCCCAGCAACCAGTACGCCCTGCTCTTGGAACTCGACGAGGCCTTCAAGACCGACACCTCGGTGCTGGCCTTCCTCCAGGTGCGCGGGGCCAACAACACCCTGATCCCATTGGAGTCGATCGCACGCATCTCCCGCTCCGTGGGACCGGCATCGATCAACCATCTGGGTCAACTGCCGTCGGTAACCCTCTCCTTCGATCTCGCCCCCGGACTTTCGCTCAGCCAGGCAATCGAGGCGATCAACACGGCACGCGCCAAAATGGGCATGCCGGATACCATCGCCACCAGTTTCCAGGGTTCCGCGCAGGTATTCCAATCATCTCTGGCGGGTATGGGATGGCTTTTGGGGCTGGCAGTGCTGGTGATCTATCTGGTGCTCGGCATGCTCTATGAGAGCTACATCCACCCGATCACCATCCTCTCGGGCCTGCCCGCCGCCGGACTCGGGGCACTCCTGACGTTGAAACTCTTCGGCATGGAACTCAACCTCTACGGATTCGTCGGGTTGATCATGCTGATCGGTATTGTGAAGAAAAACGCCATCATGATGATCGACTTCGCCGTCGAGTCGCGCCGCCATGGCAACGACGACGCACTGGCCGCAATCCGCGAGGCCTGCCTGGTCCGTTTCCGCCCCATCATGATGACCACCATGGCAGCCCTCGTCGGCACCCTGCCGATCGCCCTCGGCATGGGCGCGGGCGGCGAAGCGCGCCAACCCCTCGGCCTGGCCGTGGTCGGCGGTCTGCTCCTGTCGCAGTGGCTGACGCTCTACATCACGCCGGTGATCTATCTCTATCTGGAGAAGGCGCGGATCCGGCTGGATCCGAGGGAGGTGCGGGAGGAATGACGGTGGTCCTGAGAGTCCCTACCAGCTTTTCGGTTTGAAATCCGGACTGTTGGCCAGCTTGACCATCCCCTCCCCGGCCTGAACGATCACGAACAACCCCTGTTTCATGGCGTGACGATCCACCTGTTCGTCGATGACGATGCCGGCCACCGCGCCCATCACCTGTTTGTCCGCGTACTCCGGAAAAAAGCTCTTGAACTCCGCCAGACGTTCGATGTGTTTGCGGATATGGTGTTTCTGCAGACGACTCTTCACCTCGACCAGGACCACCGCCGAGGTGTTGACCACCAGCACATCAATCTCCATCTGGCGGTTATCCGCAAGAAAGGCTTGTACATTGCGGCTGTATTTGTGAACCGGAATCCCGCGTTCGGTAAACAGGGTTGCACAGGCCGGAGAGACGATCCCCTCGACGAACTGTCCCCAGCGGCTGCCCAACTCGCCGATCTGCGCACCGACCCTCGTGATCTGCAGATCGGTCTTTTGCATTTGAAGATCGATCTCCCGCTTGCGACGGTCATTTTCCGCGATACGTTCCTGCTCGCGGCGCTCATATTCTGCGCGGCGTTCCTGCTCGCGTCGTTCGTACTCCGCGACGCGTTCCAGCGCACGACGCTCGAACTCCACGCGTTGTTCCTGCTCGCGCAGAAGTCGTTCCTGCTCGCGCAGAAGTCGCTCCTTTTCACGCCGATCGTACTCCGCGCGCCGTTCCCGGTCCTCGCGCACCATCTCCTGAAACTGGCGGCTGGTCTCCTGGAACATCTTCCAGACATCATCAAAGGTGAGAGATTGAGACATGGCACATCTCCGACGCAAAACAGGGTTGGCTATCGAAAGAATAACACAAAAGTCTCACTCGATGAAACCGAATTCCAGCATCACGCCTGTCGCTTTCAGCCAAAACCCGATCAACCCGACCGCCTGCCAAACAGCAGCGCCCCCACAAAAAATCCGCACGCCACCAGCACAATCGCCGGTCCACTCGGCAAATCCCAACGGTAGCTGGCCCAAAGGCCCAACGGTGTGCTCATCACACCGATCAGCACAGCACCGAAGGCCATACCCTCGGGAGTTCTGACAAAGGGGCGCGCAGCCACCGGCGGAATCACCAACAGCGCGGTGATCAACAGCGCGCCAATCACCTTGATGGCCGAGGCGATCACCAGAGCGGTCAGCAGCATGAACAGCAGCCGCAGCCGGGCCACCGGCACGCCATCCAGGGTAGCGAGTCCCTCGTGCAGGGTGGCGTTGACCCAATCGTTCCAGAATCGTCCGATCAACGCCAGCACCAAACCGGTCCCGCACCAGATCCAGATCACATCCCCCCATCCGGCAGCGAGCACGTCGCCGAACAGATACCCCATCAGATCGACCCGCGCCCCTTGCGACAGAGCGGCGGCGATCAGACCGAGCGACAACGCCCCTTGCGAGAAGATCCCCAACGCGGCATCCGCCGGCACCTCGGGCCGGGTATGCATCCAGGTGACAAAAAGCGCCACACCGATGCAGACCAAAGCGATCACCGCGTTCATCTCCAACCCGGTGACCAGGCCGAGTGCGACCCCCAAAAGTGCGGAGTGCGACAGGGCATCGCCGAAGTAGGCCATGCGGCGCCACACCACGAACACGCCGATGGGGCCGGCGGCCACGGCGATGCCGATACCGGCCAGAAGCGCCCGGATCATGAACTCTTCCATGTCAGGCGTTCTCCTTTTCCACCCCGTGCGGGGTATGGCAATGATCGTGATGATGTTGATAATACCCCACGCCCGGAATCCTTTCGCCGAACAGCAACCGAAACTCCGGGGTGGCGCGCACGGCGGTCGGCGAACCCGAACAGCAGACATGGCGATTCAAGCAGATCACCCGATCGGCACCGGCCATGACAAAATGCAGGTCGTGGGAAACCAACAGCGAAGCGACGCCCCGCTGGCGGCGCAATGTTTCCAGAAAACCGTGCAGCAACTCCTCGCCAGCCAGATCCAGTCCCTGAGCCGGCTCGTCCAGGACCAGCAAGTGGGGATCACGACTCAAGGCACGCGCCAGAAGAACCCGTTGCATTTCGCCGCCAGAGAGCGCATACAAAGGGCGATCGAGCAGCCGCTCACACCCCAAGTGGCGCAGGGTCTCCCAATCCGGTGGACGGCCCGCCGCAGAGAGCGCGATGAAGCGCGCCACGGTCATTGGCAGCACGGCATCCACTTTCAGCCGTTGCGGCACGTATCCGATCACCACGCCTGGCCGCCGTTCCACCACCCCACCCGACAAGGGGATCAAACCCAGCAAGGCAGTCAATAGTGTTGATTTTCCTGCGCCGTTGGGTCCGATGATGGTGACGATCTCCTTCTCATGCACCGCCAGATCGACCTCACGCAACAACATCTCGCCACCGCGCTGCACGCTCAACGCCCGTGCGGACAACAGCACTGCGCCATCACTTCGGATTGATTCGGTCACACCGGGTACTCGATAAAAAAGAAGGGCAAAAGAGCACAATATTTTTGATTCATTTCATGCCGGGCTTGCGCTATCATGAAACTTTGATCAAAATCATGCAAAGTATCAAATTAGCCTGTCTGCCGAAGCGACGTCAACACACGCGGGGGATTTGTTCAATGCCATTGGCTTCCATGCGGCAACTGCTGGATCATGCCGCCGAATACAATTATGGAATTCCAGCTTTCAACGTCAACAACATGGAGCAGGTACGCGCCATCTTGCGTGCCGCCCACGAAACCGACAGCCCGGTGATCCTGCAGGCCTCGGCAGGGGCCCGCAAGTACGCTGGTGAAGCCTTCCTGCGTCACCAGATCCTGGCGGCACTCGAAGTCTATCCCCATCTGCCGGTGGTGATGCATCAGGATCATGGCCAAACCCCGGCGATCTGTTATGCGGCGATCCGCAGCGGCTTCACCAGCGTCATGATGGATGGCTCGCTGCACGAGGATGGCAAAACCCCTGCCTCTTATGAATACAACGTTGCCACCACCGCCAAAGTCGTGGAAATGGCGCATGCCATCGGCGTTTCGGTCGAGGGTGAACTCGGGGTGCTCGGCTCATTGGAGACCGGCAAGGCCGGTGAAGAGGATGGACACGGCGCCGAGGGCACGCTGAACAAAGAGCGCCTGCTCACCGACCCGGACGAAGCGGCCCGTTTCGTGGCTGCAACCAAAGTCGACGCCCTGGCGATCGCCATCGGCACCTCGCATGGCGCATACAAATTCAGCCGCAAGCCGACCGGTGAAATCCTCGCCATCGAGCGCATCAAGGAGATCAACGCCCGCCTGCCCAACACCCATTTGGTGATGCACGGCTCCTCCTCGGTGCCGCAGGAGCTTTTGGCCATCATCAACGCCCACGGCGGTGCCATTCCCGAGACCTACGGCGTGCCGGTGGAGGAGATCCAGATCGGCATTCGTCACGGCGTGCGCAAGATCAACATCGACACCGATCTGCGTTTGGCCATGACCGGTGCGATCCGCAAGGTGTTCGCCGACAAACCCGCTGAATTCGACCCGCGCAAGTACCTGCGGCCTGCCGAGGATGCCGCCTACCGGGTCTGCAAGGAGCGTTTTGAACAGTTCGGAACCGCCGGCAACGCTTCGCGGATCCGGGTGATCGATTTGGAAAAAATGGCCGCCGAATACGTGGCCGGACGATTGGATCCTAGCATCAAGGATTAAGGATTAAGGACATTGTCGCCCATCGTTCCGCTTTTGACCCTGTTGATCGGATTGGCCACCTCCACAGCCGAGGCGGTGCAGTCCAATCCCTGCGCCGTGGCCCGCGAGATCGAAACCAAGGCGATCGCCCTGCTCGATTCCAAACCGGAGGAGGCGATCAAGGCTTTCGAGAAGGCGCACGCCACCTGCCCGACCGATGTAGCCGTTGGCTACAACCTGGGATTGGCACTCCATCAAACCGGCAGGAAACCGGAGGCCATTAAGGTCTGGACCAAACTCCACGAAGCGTTTCCGGACCACATCAAAACCATCGCCAATCTGGCCTGGAGCCACTTCGAGGCCGGCAATGATCAGATGGCCCATCTGTTGGCCTCAGAGGGATTCTCCAAGCAGCCCGGCAATCTGGCCCTGGCCCACACCAAACTGTTCGCACTTTTTCGGCGCGGCAATTATCTGGAGGCCTACGACTGGATCATGCGCATGCAGGTTCAGGAACACGAAGAGCCGGGTACGGGCCTCAAGGGCGAACGGACCCAAACCTGGCGCGAGATGGCGGCGGGCTACGTAGCCGAGACCCTCTGGCGGCAATTCCGCCTGGGTGAGAGGATGGAGGCGTTGCGCCAATCGATCAATCTGTTGACCAAGGAGTATCCGGGCGAGGCCACTTTCGCGCGCACCAAGGATCAACTGCTGTTGGCCTTCACCGATCCGGAGGCGGAGGTTCCCTTCCCGCGTGCCCTGCCGCACGAGGCGTGGGCCAAATCGGGTGACGTGGATGATCAGAGCGCGGTACTCGACAGCCACATCGCCGCCCTGCCGACACTTCCCACTTGGCAAAAACGGTCTGATGCCTATGCTGTGGTGGTCGGCATCAGCCACTACAAGCGAATTCGCGCCAAACACTATGCCGATCGCGATGCCACCAATTTTCACAAGCTTCTGACCCGACGCGGCATTTTCAACGACGACGCCGATCATCTGCGGCTGCGTGTCAATGCTGCCGCTGATCAGGAAACCCTGCGCCAGGATCTGGAGTGGCTGATCAAACAAGGGCAGAACAATCCCAATGCTGCTCTGCTCTTCTACTTCTCTGGCCTCGGGATTCCCAGCGGCAACGATGTCCTGCTGCTGCCAGCCAACAGCCAGATCGACCATCTGGACGCCAGCCACGCCATTTCTCTCGCCTGGCTGCAATCCGCCCTGGCGCGACTGCCCAACAAGGATGTGGTCGTGTTGCTGGACAGCTGCTTCAACAACACCCCGGAGTGCGCGGTCCAGGCCAGGCAGACCGCATCAGGTACGCCACGCGGTCTGCTCACCCAGGGCAAGCCGATTGCCGTAGCCTCTGACAAGAAGGGTTTGCCCATCCACGGTCCTGGACAGCAGGGGGCCTTTACCTGGCATCTGCTCAAAGCGATGCTCGGCGAGGCGGACGGCTTTCCGGTCGGCAAAAAGGATGGCTGGGTTGATCTGATCGAAACCTTTGCCCGCTTAAAAGTCGGTCTCTCCCAAAACAATCCACCCTCGGATCCGATCCTCTCGGTCCCAACCCAGATGCGCTTGACCCGTACCGGAGGAGAACTGTGACCCACCTGCTCGATTCCTCCCGGATCCAGCGGATCCGCCCCCTTGTCGCGCTCCTGTTCGGTGCGCTCTGTCTGACCGTCTCTGCAAACCTCCACGCCTCGATCATCAACGAATGGGAGCCGCTTGATACCGAAGCCACGTTGCCAAAACCGGCGATCGTGATTCAACCCGGTCAGAACTGGCGTGATCCGATGAGCGAGGCAAATCTGCTCTGGATCGCCGGCGGCTGTTATGAAATGGGTTCACCGCCGCGTGCCGAAGGCCGCGAATCGGATGAAGGACCGGTGCATCAGGAGTGCGTCAACGGATATTGGCTTGGCGAAACCGAAGTGACGCAAGGGCAGTGGCGCCGGGTGATGCACAACAACCCTTCGCGCTTTCGCAAGGGCGAGAGTTATCCGGTCGAAAACGTTACCCGCGAAGAGGTGAACGAGTTCATTGCCCAGTTGAACTCGCGTGCGCGTATCAACGTCCAATTCCGGCTCCCCACGGAAGCCGAATGGGAGTTCGCCTGCCGCAACGCCGGACAGCGCATCATCTATCCCGGCGGCAGCGATCCGACCCGTTTCGGTTGGTTTTCAGCCAACAGCAATGGCACCACCCAACCGGTCGGTCTGCGCCCGGCCAATCAATTGGGACTCAAGGACATGAGCGGCAATGTCTGGGAGTGGGTGCAGGATCGCTATCAGTCGAACTATAGCAAATCCGCACAAGCACTCGCATCCAATACTGCCGGCGCGGAGTTCTTCACCATTCGCGGTGGAGGTTGGCAGGATGAGACCCATTCATTGCGCTGCGCCAATCGAGGATTCCAGTCACTCAACTCGCGCCGCCCAGACCTCGGCGTCAGACTGGCGGCATCCGTTAAGGTCAAGGAAAAGAAAAGCGGCTCCCGTCCGACCGACAGCAAACGCATCCCCTTCTAATCGGATCCTGGACGGTTTCGGGGGAGGGAGCTTACGATGAGCACGATTCTCGACTTGATGGAGGGCATTGCGTTCTTTGATCCCTTCACCCCTCAGGAAAAACGGCTCTTAGCCGACCATGGCCACTGTTTCGAGTTGTTCAAGGATGGACAGACCATCATCCAGGAAGGAGATACGCAGGATTCAGCACTTTACATCATTTTGAGCGGCTCAGCCTTTGTGCGCAAGGATGACCATCCAGAACACATCATCGCCTATCTTGAGACCGGTTCGATTATCGGCGAGGCCGCCTTTCTGGTCGGCGGGCGACGTCGCATGGCAAGCGTCATAGCCGAAGGGCTGGTGAACGTCTTTCGCCTTGATCGTGCCGCGCTGGCCGAATTCGAGTGCGTTTTTCAACTCAAGCTCACCCAGCAACTGGTGATCATCATCGTCGAGCGCCTGGAGAAGATGAACGAGGCTCTAGCCGAATTGATGGGATAAACCGTGATTGGCTCAAATGGCGAAACAAGTAAACCAGCACAACATATAAGAAATTTTTGATATTTTCTCCAAACCGCACCCGGCCTGGAATGTGTAGTTTTATCAGTGAAAGAAAAGAGAGGGTCTGGGAGATTCATCTCCCAGACCCTCTCTTTTTTTTATCAGTAAAAACTACACATTCCAAGCTGGTTGCGGTTTAATATGGCGAAACTTCCAAGCTGCCCAATCAGTTCTGCTGACCTGCCACACCTGACAAGCTGGTCGCATCATAAACTTAAAACATAAATTCAAAAGCAACGGCTGAATACTATTTAACAATACTGCGCAATTGACCGCAAACAATCCGCATTCAAGATACGCAGTTTTTTCCCCTGGATCGTCAGCAACTCCTGCTCACGAAAACTGCGCAGAGTGCGACTGACGGTCTCCATGGAGAGTCCCAAATAGTTGGCGATATCGATCTGCAACATCGGCAACCGGAACGCCTCGCCATTGAAACCGTGCCGCTGATAACGTCCCGCCAGATTCAGCAGAAACGCCCCCAACCGTTCCTCGGCGGTCCGTCTCCCCATCAGAAGCGTCTGTCGCTGATCATGCTGCACCTGATCGACCAGGATCCGGATCACCTCTTCCTGAAAACGGGTCTTCTGATCCCCCAAGGCGTCCAACCCCTTCAACGGCATCCAACAAACAGTGCTGGCTTCCAAGGCCATGACCGAATAACCGTAACTACCGGATCGCATCGCATCCAGACCGATCAATTCTCCCGGCAGAAAAAAGCCCAATATCTGCTCCCCACTCTGTTCGGCGAGTGAATAACTTTTGAAACTACCACTTTTTATCGCATAAATACCATCAAATGGGAGGCCGACATCAATCAACAGCGTCCCCTTGGCCACAGGACGCCGCCGTGACAAAAAGATGCTGTGCGACTCAACCCCCATTTCCGTGAAAAGAGCAAGAAAGCCATGCAATTTACACTGCTCGCAGGCCACCTCATGCAAATCCGGGCACTCCGGATCCGTTGAAGTCTCATGAGTGCCACGTGTCTGATCGGATCGTGTCATAAAAAACATTCCAATTCCCAAGATGTTACCCAACCATCAACCATTACTGAATATCAGAATAATGCAAAAACCGCATACAGGTCTACGCATTTTTTCAACGCACAGACAGGGGGATTATTCTTTATAACGAGAATAAACGCAAGCTCATTTTTTTGACACAGTTTTTTGACAAATATCAAAAAATGATTTGACACCCACACCCATCAATGTTAATTTTCGCCGCTAAATTGACAATCAACGATCCCGATTTTTCCATCACAAAACTGGGGATCGTTTTTGTTGAATTCATTTATGAACTCGTACGAGGAGGGAGTCCGATGTCGAATTCCGCAACCGGCCACAACCATGCCCATGCGCACCACTGGGAGACCAGCGCGGCTCCGCTGCTGATCGTACTCGGGGTTCTGTTTGCCGTTGTTTTTTGTTTTGTGGAATGGATCACGTATAACAATAAAATGATGGCCATTGTTTGTGCCGGCATCGGAACCCCGCTTCTTCTGGCCGGTATCGCCAAATGGACCGCCGAAGCCCTGACCCAGAAACCCGTTATGGAAGGGTTGACCCCGATCGCCCTGCCGTTGTTCATCGTCTCGGAAGTATTCATCTTCATGGGGATTTTCATCTCCTACTGGACGATGCGTCTCTCGGCTGGATCCAACTGGCCGCCTGCGGGCACGCCGACCGACATGAATCTCGTGCTGCCGATCATCATGACGGTCATTCTGGTTGCCTCCAGCTTCACCTATCACATTGCCGAAATCAAAAGCGAACAGAACAACATCGGCGGTTTTCGTCTTTGGCTGTTCATCTCCATCCTGCTCGGCGGGCTCTTTCTGGCTTGTACCGTCTATGAGTACAGCCACCTGATCCATCAGAACTTCCTCCCCTCGACCAATGCCTACAGCACGGCCTTCTATTCGATCACCGGATTCCATGCCTCGCACGTCGTGGTGGGTTTGGGCTCTTTCCTGACGGTCCTGATCGCCGCGCTGGCCGGCAAGACCAACAAATATCTCACCTTCTGCGTCGGATTGTATTGGCACTTCGTGGATGTGGTGTGGTTCTTCGTGGTTTCCCAGGTTTATTACTGGTAAATCTGCGGAACGGGTGGTTGCAAGCCGTGCATTCCGAATTCATCGGCCACGGCTTGATGCCACACCACACCAACATCTGGAGAGAAGATCATGCGAAGGATCACATGGCTTTGTGCCATGGTTGTCTGGCTGGTGTGTCTGAGTGGCGCTTGGGCCTTTTCCAAGCCCACGGAAAATTCCGACATCGACCCGGCCCTCTTTCGTGTGGATGAACAGAAGTTTCTCGGCGTCAAGTTCGGCAATGAGGTGAAGTTGTTGGATGAAAAGGGGCAACCTTTTGAATTCGCGGAGCTGCCCAATCTGCCGTTCGTGCTCGTCCCGGCCTACTACACCTGCGATGGCGCCTGTTTCAACATCGGCATTTCGTTGAAGGAGCTGCTCAAAGAGATCAAAACAATGCAGGCTGGCAAGGGATTCAACGTGTTGTTCGTATCCTTTGACAAGAACGATTCCACGGAGAGTCTGTCCAAATTCGTCCAACAAATCGATCTTCCGGATGACCCGATTCGCGGCTGGCGTTTCTCTCGCTTCGAGCAGCGCGAGGTCATCCAGAAGGAGATGGACAAGATCGGGTACAAATTCTTCTGGTCGCCGCGCGATCGGACCTTCTTTCACCCGACCCTGATCCTGATCCTCTCCCCGGAAGGACGTGTGGCGCGTTACCTGAACGTGCTCAACGTGACGCCGAAGGATGTCGAACTGGCCCTTTTGGAGGCCAAGTCCAATCAGTTCAAGCCGTCCGAGACGTTAGATTACCTGGTCAGTCTTTGCTACAGCTACAATTTCAAGGAGGGCCGTTATACCTTGAGTATACCGGTCTTCGTGGGACTCGGCTCATTCTTACTGGGCATCGGTTTATTGGTGGGATCACTGGGTATTTATCGTTTGATTCATCATCGCAAGAACATTAGAAAATGAGGAGAACATTCATGAAACGGGCAGTTTCCGCAATGGTCCTGATGGGCCTCGGATTACCAGCCGCGCTGGCCGGGGCGGCAGAGAAGGGTGCGATTCCGGATCCGGCTGCCAGCTGGAACCATCTTTGGCACGATGTGTTGCTGGATCTCTTCATCATCGGCATCGTGTTTCTGACTGCGGGGCTTTATTGGGTATGGAAGTATCGTGCGGATCGTCCCAACCAGATCGGCACGGCCCCCAAGTTCGACAAGATCACCCTGATCGGTCTGGCGGTGGTTCCCTCGTTTCTCTTCATGGCCGATGACTTCTATCTGGCGGCCAAGGGTTGGACGGTCTGGAACGAATACCGCAACGTGCCGCGCAATGCCATGGAGGTGAAGGTCACCGGCAGCATGTGGAGCTGGAACTTCGAGTATGACAACGGCGCCTCCTCCTGGTTCGTGGTGGACAGCAAGGAAGGCGATGGTCTGGTGGTTCCGGTCGGCAAGCCGGTGGTGCTGCGCATGACCTCGACCGACGTGGTGCACTCCTTCTTCCTGCCGGACTATCGCGTCAAGGAAGACCTGATGCCGGGTCGCGTCACCTATCTGTGGTTCAATCCGGTCAAGGCGGGCGAAACCATCGCCACCTGCGCCGAGTATTGCGGCAACCGCCACTCTTTCATGTGGACCAAGGTCAAGGTGGTTCCCCAGGCCGAGTTCGACACCTGGGTTGCAAAGAAGAAACAGGGCGCCTGATCACGCGATCGGTTGACCTTTTACAGAACATTTAAGGAAGAAAAAAAGGGGATTGAAGCGATGAGCAGCGCATCATCTGGTTTCAAGTTGGGCGAATGGATCTTTACCACGGATCACAAACGGATCGGCGTACTCTATCTGATCGGCTCGATCGCCGCTTTTGCGGTGGCTGGTCTGATGGCTCTGCTGATTCGCATTGAGCAATCGTCGCCCGGTCCGACGATCGTGTCGGATGCCTTCACGGGTGGCGATCAATACAACGTCTGGCTCTATTTCCATGGCGCAGCCATGATTTTGGGCTTTCTGATTCCGGGACTGACCGGTTTTGCGGCCAACTATCTGTTGCCGCTGATGATCGGCGCCAAGGATGTGGCTTTCCCGCGCATCAACGCGCTGTCGGTGTGGCTCTTCTGGGCCGGCATCGTCGTGGCGCTCTTAACCTTCATCGTGCCGGACAAGCCGGACGTGATGTGGACCGGTTATCCGCCCTATTCCGTCACCACGGCGGGCAACACCGCTCTGTATGTCTTCACCGTCCATCTGATGGGCTTCTCCTCGATTCTGGCCGCTGTGAACTTTCTGGTCACCATCATCTATATGCGTGCCCCAGGCATGGGCTGGAATCAGCTCAACATGTTCGTCTGGTCCTGCTTCACCGCGTTGATCATCCAGCTGATCTTCGTCCCGGTGCTGGCTGCTGCCGTCACCCTGCTGTTGTTCGATCGCTATCTCGGCACCCACTTCTTTGACCCGGCCAATGGTGGCGATGTTCTCCTGTATCAAAACCTCTTCTGGTTCTACTCCCACCCGGCGGTCTACGTCATCTTCCTGCCGGCCATGGGCATCTTCTACGAAATCTTCGCCACCATGGCCAAGAACCCGATCTTCAACTACAAGGCGGCGGTCTATGGCGGCATGTGCTTCATCGTGCTGATCTCCGGCGAAGTGTGGATCCATCACCTCTACTACTCCGGCATGCCGGACTGGCTGCGCATCGGTCAGATGGTCACCACTCTCTTGATCTCGGTGCCGGTCGGCCTGATGACCATCTCGCTGTTCGGTACCCTTTACAAGGGCGCAATCACCTTCAATGTGCCGATGTATTACGGCACGGCTTCGCTCTATCTGCTGCTCATTGGCGGTCTCACCGGCATCCCCCTCGCCATGACCGTCATGTCCGTGCACCTGGGTGAGACCTCCTTTGTCCATGCCCACTTCCACTTCATCATGGGTATCTTCTCCACCTTCGCAGTCTTCGCTGCCGTGGACTTCTGGTTCCCGAAGATCGCCGGCAAGATGTTGAATGCCAAACAGGGAATCATGGGCTTCTGGTTCAACTTCATCGGCGTCAACATCACCTTCTGGCCGCTGTTCATCATCGGCGTCGAGGGCATGCCGCGCCGCTATTGGGATTATTCCCAATTCCCGGCTCACTTTGCCGGTTACCACAAAGTGGCCACCCTGGGCGCTTTCATCGTCGCCATCGGCATGGTTCTGACGATCAGCAACTGGATCATCAGTGCCATCAAGGGTGAAAAGGCGCCGAGCAATCCGTGGGGATCCAACTCGCTGGAGTGGACCCATACGGCCACGCCTCCGGGTCCGGGCAACTTCCCGACCCCGGTCACCGTGGATGCCAACTGGACGCCATACAGCTACAAATGAGTCTTCACCCCGGGGAGGCCCAAAGCCTCCCCGGTATTTCATGACTCCCACTTTAATGGGTTGATGTGCACGTTATGATCAAGGCCCCCAATCTGGAACCCCGGGTCATCACCCCGGAACTGCGCAAGCGCATGAACCGCGCGGGCATGATTTTCTTTATTTTCGCTTTGATTCTGATTGGCTTTCTGACCAACAATTTCACCGAGCAGTACGATCCGGCCCATCGGGCCAAAATGGACAAGGAAGCTGCGGAGATCAAGGCCGCCAAAAAGGCAGCGGCGCAGCAGTCAGCCCAGCAAGCCGGTCAGGCGAATCAGCCCATTCCCTCGCCTCCTGCACAAAAAGCCCCCTGATCCGCTCGATTTCCTCGACTTGGTCGGCGCGGATCGGGTAGCATACAGCTCTTCTCCTACACCCAATTCCAAGGTGATCCGTCCATGACCCTGACCTGGAATCAATACATCGAACTCTGCAAGCCGAAAATCGGCCTGATGATCGCCTTGACCGCTGTGGTGTCGCACATGGCGGTGGCTGACCATTACCGCGCTTCGGCGATCCTCGCCCTGGCAGTTGCGATGATGTGCGGTTCGGCGGGTTCGGCGGTGATCAACCACTTCTGGGATCGCGATATCGATCGCATCATGCCGCGTACCGCGCACCGTCCTTTGGTGCTGGACGAGGCATCCGGGAAGAATCCGGCGCGTATTCTCTGGCTGGCGCTCTTTTTTACCGTGGCCGGGATCACGCTTATCACCTGGTTCTTCAACCATGTCGCCGCGATCCATCTGACCTTGGGAACCTTTTTGTACGGCGTGGTCTACACCATCTGGCTCAAACGGCGAACCTGGCTCAACATCGTCATTGGCGGATCGGCGGGCAGTTTTGCCGTTCTGGCCGGTGCCACGTCGGTCAATCCCGAGCTTTGCACCCTGCCTGTTTTGATGGCGCTGGTGCTGTTTCTCTGGACACCGTCGCATTTCTGGAGTCTGGCGATTTTTCTCAAGGATGAGTATCAACGTGTCGGCGTGCCGATGCTGCCGGTGGTGGTCGGTGAGGCCAAGACCGCACGGGTGATCCTCGGCAATACGGTACTGATGGTAGGGATTTCGCTTTTGCCCTGGTTCATGCATGAACTGGGCGCAATCTACGCTGTCGGGGCATTACTGTTCGGCCTCGATTTCATCCGCCTCAACATCGCACTCCTCAAGGAGCCGGACAATCGTCCCCTGGCCTGGAAGAACTTCATGGCCTCGATGCGTTATCTCGGCGGTCTGTTCATTGCCATTCTGGCCGACAAAAACTGGCCGGCGGGGGGATTCTAAACCGCACCCGGTTGG
>JAMOBI010000009.1:0-53843 GCA_039908105.1 Magnetococcus sp. YQC-9 | reverse complement strand
AAAATGTTTGCATGGCGTTCCCCTTTTGGCTTCGTTGTTGAGTCTGTCAACTCCAACATACCGAATCAAAAGGCGGAACGCCTGCTTTTCCGTTTGGTTGCGGCTATGCCGCGCTATGCAGGCGAAAAACGGGTTGAGGGGTGCTCGAACTCAAGAATCAGCGACTGCGCGCATGTCGGCCTCGTCATCGACGATCAATATCCTGGAGCGCAAACCGTTCATCGAATTTCAATCTCTATCGCGTTGCGATTCATCTTCCACATTTAACCCTCTGACGCCATTCATGCCGAACCCGCATCGCATCGATCCCATCCAGGCCAAGGATTCGGCCAGGTTCTTCCCCGCCCTCACCATGCATCCGGCAGCCCCCGCGCTGGCAACGCCGATCAGCTGGCTGCCTATCCACGGCATGATCCTGCTGCTGGCGACCTCCGGGGTACTCTGTTCGGTTTTGTTGTTCTTCAGTGTCCGCTTCCAGATCGACCAGCACTTGAAACAGGAGTTCGAGTGGGTGGCCCGGGATCGTCACCGCGCGGTCAACAAAAGCCTGGGAACCGCCACCAACGTCGTCCAGGAACTCGGCGATCTGTTTTCCTCCACCACCATCGACGAGGCGGCCTTCCAGCGGATCGCCAGCCAGATCCGTGCCCGACATCCGGGGATCAAGGCGCTGCAATGGGTGCCTTTGACCGTCTCCCCCGCCGATCCGCTCACCGAGTCCGCCCAGGTCGCCTTTTCACACCCCTCTCTCGTCGAACCGTTCGCCTGCGGCCATGACCACTACGCCGATCCCGCCATGCACCTCCTGTTGGAAGAGGCGCGCGACAGCGGTTCCATGGTGGTCAGCCGACGCATCCGGCTCGCTGCGGATGGTTCTTCCCACCCGTACGGATTTCTCGTTGCACTGCCGATTTATCCATCCGATGTCCGTTCCGTCTCGGTGCTGGAGCGTCATTCGGCCCTGACCGGCTACGTGATCGGGCTCTTCCAGTTCGCCGCCCTGACCGAACAGGCCATTGCCATGCTCGAACCGCGCGGCGTGGAGTGCATCATCCTCGATGACCAGGCACAGGCGGAGGAGCGTTTCCTGCACTTCTACGCCTCCAGGCTCACCGGTGCGCCGCTCTCCTTTGAGAATCCACTCGACTGGCGGGTGTGGATCGAGAGCCCGGAGCCCAAACTCGCCTCGACCACCCGCATCGGCAACCGGCTCTGGTCGATCACATGCTCGCAGACCAGCCATTTCCGCTCTGCCGAATGGTTCGTGCACGGCCACTGGATGGCACTGTTGGCCGGGTTGTTCCTCACGTCGATCCTGACGTACCACCTATGGCGCATCGATCGGGAGTCGATCCTGCGCACCCGCATGGCGCACCGCTTAGAGGAGTCCGAACAGCTGCTGAGCGTCCTGTTTCACCGCTCGCCGGACACCATCCGTCTGGTGGACCGTTCGGGTCATCTGCTGATGATCAACCGTCCCAGCGCAACACTGGCGACATCCCCTGCCGACCCGCTGATCGATCCGCCGGAACCGTTCCAGAAAGCCTACCGGCACGCCCTGGAGCAAGCCATCGAACTCAACGAGGTCCACCATCTGCACCAGCGCACCCGCGATGACCGCTGGTTTGAAATCCGCATCGTGCCATTGCGCGCAAAGACCGGCACCGCTTCGGCCATGGTGGTGTCCACCGACATCTCCGCAATCAAACTGCCTGAAGAGCAGGCGGCCAAGCATGCCAGACTTGCCGCGCTCGGCCTGATGGCCGCTGGTGTGGCCCACGAGATCAACAACCCCAACAACTCGATCTACTACAACGCCTCGCTGCTGGCCGATGCCTGGCCAACCGTCCGTTCGATCCTCGACGAGTACCACCGGGAACAGGGCGAATTCGCCTTGGCCGGTCTGCCCTATTCCGAGATGGGGGCCAAAATCCCGCAGATCATCGGCTGGATTCTCGACAACACCGAGCGGATCAAAAAAATTGTCGAGTTGTTGAAGAATCTGGCCCGCAACGACGAGGCCACCCTCAAACAACCCGTTGATCTGGCCCGGCTCGCCCAGGGGACGCTGCTGTTGCTCAACAACACCATCCAGACGCATACCGAACGGTTCGAGCATCATTTTCCGGCTGATCTGCCCCAGGTGGCCGCTCACCCGCAACAGCTCGAACAGGTGCTGATCAATATCCTCGTCAATGCCTTGCAATCCCTGCCGGACCGCTCGCACGGCGTACGGCTCGAAGCGATCTTCGATGAGGCCAACCGCGAGGTGATCCTGATCGTGCGTGACGAAGGGTGCGGCATGCCGCCCGCACTGATGGAAAAGATCACCGAACCCTTCTTCACCACCCGTCTGGAACAGGGTGGCACCGGATTGGGACTTTCCATTTCCGCATCGATCATCAAGAATCACGGTGGCCGTCTGCGGTTTGAATCGCAACCCGGCATCGGCACCACGGTTTTCATCCATCTCCCCAGTCAAGGAGACTCAAACGCATGAACGACGGACATCTGGCCGGCATGCCGCCGGTCTTTCTCGTTGACGACGAGGAGCACGTTCTGAACAGCCTGAGTCTCTTCTTGCGCGGCTCGGGCATCAAGGAGGTGGTCACGGTGGGCGACAGTCGCGATCTCATGCCGCTGATGCTGCGCCAGAAAGCGATGACCGTGATCCTCGATCTGTTCATGCCCAATCTTTCGGGCATCGAACTTCTGCCCGAGATCATCCGCCACTTTCCCGAGGTGCCGGTGGTGGTGGTCACCGCCTCCCAGGAGGTGGAAACCGCGGTCACCTGCATGCGCGAAGGGGCGTTCGACTACCTGGTCAAGCCGGTGGAACGGACCCGCTTGGTCACCAGCGTGCGCCGCGCGGTCGATACCTTCCTGCTGCGCCAGGAAGTGCATGCCTTAAAGAGCTACCTGATCCACGGCGGCCTCAATCACAGGGAGGCTTTCAGCCGCATCCTGACCAACTCCCCGCAGTTGAAGGGGATCTTTCAGTACATTGAGGCCGTGGCCGGCAGCGGCGAAACCATCCTGATCACCGGCGAAACCGGCGTGGGCAAGGGGTTGATCGCCGAGGCGGCCCACCGGGTGAGCGGTCGCTCCGGCGCCTTCATATCGCTCAATGTCGCCGGCCTCGACGACACCCTCTTCTCCGACACCCTGTTCGGCCACCGCAAGGGGGCCTTCTCCGGGGCCGACAGCAACCGCGATGGCCTGGTGGCCCGTGCGGCGGGCGGTACACTGTTCCTCGACGAGATCGGTGATCTCAAGGCCGCTTCCCAGGTCAAGCTGCTGCGCCTGTTGCAAGAGCAGAGCTACTACCCGCTGGGATCCGATGCGCCCAAATTGAGCAGTGCCCGGATCGTGGCCGCCACCAACAACGATCTGCGTAAAATGGTCGCCAGCGGGGAGTTCCGGCAGGATCTCTACTACCGGCTCACCTCGCATCGGGTGGAGATCCCCCCTTTGCGCGAGCGGCCCGAGGATATCCCGCTGTTGCTCGGCTACTTCACCCAGGACGCGGCCAGAGCCATGAACAAGGCTGTCCCGAACACCCCGCCGCAGCTGCTGACGCTGTTGTCCGCCCATCATTTTCCCGGCAACGTGCGCGAATTGCGCGCACTGGTCTTTGATGCCGTGGCCCGTCATGCCGGCGTGGGACCAACCCTGTCGATGGAGAGCTTCCATCAGGCGATCCGTGCCCACAATCAACCAACCGGAATGCTGGCTGAACGGCACGGCGCAGAGGGTTCCCCCGCAACGGCATTGTTCTCTTCCGGCCCATTTCCGACGCTCAAGGAGGGGATCGATGCCATGGTGCACGAGGCGATGCGTCGCGCCAACAACAACCAGGGAATCGCCGCCACCCTGCTCGGCATCACGCGCCAATCCCTGAATCGCCGCTTGATCAACATGCGCAGCAAGCAGGGCGGATTGGATTTTGAGTAGTTTCACCCATTTTCACCCAGGATGCAGCATTTACTGCCAATCCATCATTTTGCTGCACCCTGTTCAAACAAGAAACGTCAGAAGGGCTGATTTTTTTGATTGGTTTTTGATGCGTTTCTTGTCAACCGGTCGCCGCTTTTGCAAACAAAATATTGAATACCAAATAAATTGTGAATTTTTCTTCTCGTTCTGCCATGTGCAGCTTTTTCTGCAAGGAGAAAATATTGGTCGATTATTAGAAAATAAGAATATTCTAAAGATATAATATCTACCCAAATAACCGACTGATCTTATAGGATTTTTATGGGTGCAGCAAATTATGCAGTATCAGATTTTGCTGCACCCTGAATGACCGGATCAAAGCGATTGATCGGACAGTGATATCAAAGATAAAAATAGCTTTTAAATCAGCATGAACGATTCATTTTACCCATAGATCACAAAAAAAATCAGCGTACCGTTTTTGGCGCCCCTCCAAAAAAATGCACACCTGCTGCACCTCTGCTCATACGCCCAGCAAATTATGCTGCACCCCGAAAAAATCTTGAAATCCACCCAATTGATATTCTATCCCATTATAAGAACTGGAAATTTTCAACAAGCTGCACCCTGGCCCGCTTCTTGTAGTATAGAGAAGTCAAACGTGAGCGGTACATGGGCCGCAACAAAATCAAATCCAGATCTCAAGAGTCAACCAGATGCCCAACCAATCTTTCCTTCTGTTTGGAAAGAGCATGAACCTGGAGAAGCAGATCGAGGAGTTTCTGCATCTGCTCTCCGAGGCCACCATCCTGTTTCGGGCCGGGATCGGACTCTATCTGGAAGAGGGGACGCGCGGGGAGCGGTTCTTGTCCCGTTTGCAGCTTTTGCTGCATCATGAGCGCGAACTGGACACCTTGAGCCGCTTCATCGAGGCCCATCTGCGCGCCGAACCGATCATACCGGAGTTGCGCGGCGATGTGCTGCAACTGTTGGAACAGATGAGCCGGCTGCAACGACTGCTGGTGAAAACCCTCCAGGAGTTCGAGGCCGAAACCCCGGAGATCCCGCAAGAGCTGCATGCGCGTTTCGTGGATCTCTGTCAGTTCGTCTCGATGGCGGTGGGCACCTGTGCCGAGGCCGGACACATCTTCTTCCACGAAACGGAGAAGGTGGGGGATTTTTTGACCAAGGTCGCCTTCTACGAAAAGGAGGCGGACAAGCGTGCCCTGGGGTTGATCAAGGAGATCTTCTCCTCCCGAACCCGGTCACTGCCGGAAAAAATCCACCTGCGCCGTTTTGTCGAGAAGGTGGATGAACCCGCCAATCAGGCAGAAGAGATTGCGGCATGGTTGGCGATCTTCTTCATGAGAAGAGCGCCAATGAGTCAGATCATGTCTTGAAATGAAAGAGTGAACTTTATACCCAGGTTTTTCAAACACCCCAAACACATCATTCTAAGTAGGAGAAATCATCATGGGCGGATCCAGCACGGCTTTTTCGAAACTCACCAATCGCGTTTTTCCCCGCATGCCGAACTTCTATGGCCTGATTTTGGAGCAGTGCGAACTGGCCAATCAGACCGCAGCGTTGCTCGAAGAGTATGTCCAAACCGGCAACAAGTCGCGCGCCGATCAGATTTTCAAACTCGAACAGGATGCCGAGTCCCTGCGCCACCGCAACCTGGATGTTCTGAAAAACGCATTTGCCACCCCGATGGACCGCGAGGACATCTATCGCGCCTACATGACCGTGGACTGCGTAATCAGCCATGCCCAACATATCGTTTCGGAAATGGATGCCCTGGGCATCAAGACCGATCCGTTCATCACCGAGATGGTCGCCACGCTGCGCAACTCGGTGGAAACCTTGAGCGCCGGTTACAAGAAGCTCGCCACTGCCCCGGCGGAGTCCGACAAGGATGCCCAACTGGTCAGCCAAGCCAGAAAGTCGATCGAAAAGAGCTTCCGCACCGCCATCGCGCAGCTCTTCCAGTCCGAGCGCTATGCCAAGGAGCATCCGGCTGGCACTGCCGACAATCAGAGCGTGAACTACATCCTGGACATCTTCAAGCGTCGCGAGATCTATCGCCAGATTTTCGATGCCGCCATCGACATGGGCAATGCCGGTGAGGTGCTGCACGACATCGTGGTCCAGGTCGCCTGATTCGCTGGCATGACCTTGGGCTTTGCGCCGCGCCAGGGCTTTGAGGCACGGCCAAGTCATACGCCACCCCAAGTATCGAAGCGCATCTTGCCAGGGAGCAAACCCGGATTCATATGGATACCAGTCTCATACATACCCTGATGTGGACCACGATTGTCGTGGTGCTCATTTTCGACTACACCAACGGCTTTCACGATGCTTCCAACATCATCGGCAGCATCATCGCCTCGCGCGCCATGACCCCGATCCAGTCGGTGCTCGTGGTCGCCACCTTTGAAATGATCGGACCCTTTGTGGCCGGTACCGCCGTGGCCAACACCATCGGCAAATTCATCGTCTTGAACGATATGCCCGCGAACATCTCCATTGTCGTCGTGCTGTGGGGCATCTTCGGGGCGATCTTCTGGAATCTTCTGACTTGGTGGTTCGGCCTGCCCTCCTCATCGTCGCACGCCCTGGTGGGCGGCCTGGCGGGTGCGGTGATCATGGCTGCGGGCACTGATCATGTGCTCTGGGGCTTCAAGGAGCTCGCCACGCAAGGCAAATTCACCGGCGTCACCAAGGTGTTTTTGTCGCTGATCATCTCGCCGATCCTCGGTTTCGTGATCGGTTACCTGTTCAACACCCTCGTCGGCTTCATCCTCACACCATGCAAACCATCGGTGAACAACTGGCTGAAACGGCTCCAATACGTCAGCGCCGCGAGTCTGGCCTTCTCGCACGGCTCCAACGACGCCCAGAAGAGCATGGGGATCATCACCCTCTGTCTGGTCCTCGGTGGCTCCTTGCAGAATTTTGAGGTGCCGGGCTGGGTGATCTTCGCCTGTGCCCTCTGTATCACCCTGGGCATCATGTCCGGCGGCTGGCGCATCGTGCGCACCATCGGCTTCGGTATCTACAAGGTGCGTCCGCAACACGCCTTCTCCGCGCAACTCACCGCCGGCACGCTGATCTTCGGTGCCGCTGTCTGGGGTGCTCCGGTCTCCACCACCCACATCGCCAGCTCCGCGATCATGGGCGTGGGTACCTCCGAGAAGCCCAAGGCGGTTCGCTGGGCCAAGGCCGGGGAGATTGTCAGCACCTGGGTGATCACCATCCCGGGTGCGGGTGCGGTCTCTGCGCTCACCTACTGGGTCTTCGCCACCCTGGCGTATTGATCCGGACTGTTGTATCCTGGTATTGAAGTGAAATGGCGGGGGCGATTGGATCGCCCCCGCCATTTCCATGTAAAAGCCGTGGCTATTTTTTTTCGTTGATGATAAAATCTTGTCGGTTTCAATTCACATTATTCTCCCTGGGAGACCGCCCGATGTCCGATACAAAGCACGAAGAGTCCAAGAAAGCCGATGATACCCATCACAAAGGTCGCCATCACTCTCATACCCGTCACAAGGAAGTGGTCCTGGGTACCGGAAGCCAGCAGGCCAAACGGTCCGCTCATCCGAAATTGAAAAAAATTTCGGAAGAAGAGTATCTCAAGATCATGGGACCGCTCCACATCGAGCTGGTCAAGATGCAGAACTGGGTCAAAGAGAACGGCCACAAAATCATCGCCATCTTTGAAGGACGCGACGCCTCGGGCAAGGGCGGTACCATCAAACGGTTCATCGAACATTTGAATCCGCGCGGCTGCCGCGTCGTCGCCCTGGAAAAACCGACCGAACAAGAACGTTCACAGTGGTATTTCCAACGCTACGTCAAGCATCTCCCCTCGGCGGGCGAAATCTGCATGTTCGACCGCAGCTGGTACAATCGCTCCGGGGTCGAACGGGTGATGGGCTTTTGCACCAAGGATCAGGTCAAGGAGTTCCTGCGTACCGTGCCGGAATTCGAGCGGCAACTGGTGGCCTCGGGGATCATTCTCTTCAAGTTCTATTTCTCGGTCAGCAAAGAAGAGCAGCTGCGCCGCTTCAACAGCCGTCAGAACGATCCATTGAAGCAGTGGAAGCTCTCCCCGGTGGACAAGGAGTCGCAGGACAAGTGGGATGAGTACACCAAGGCCAAGGAGGATACCTTCTTCTACTCCTCGACCGAGCAGTGCCCGTGGACCATCATCAAATCCAACGACAAGAAGCTCGCCCGCATCAACGGCATCAAATATGTCTTGAGCTGCCTGCCCTACACCGGCAAAAAGCCGGAGCTGCTCGACTACGACAAACGCGTGGTGCGCACCGTCTTTGAGGAGATCGGCATCGATTGAGCATAAAAAGGGGTGAAAAGGCCGACAATTGGCCGACTCCCTCTGGATCCGTCTGTGTACGGTGATCGCTGTGCGGGGCTGGGGTGATTGCAACCCTGGCCCCTTTTTTTGTCCGGCGGCTTCAAGTATAGCTTTTGATATGGATTTTACGAAATATTGGGATGCTCTGGGGTTGACGATCGGATCGTCAGTGCTGCAAAATGCATCCGATTGTTGTTTCTTTGTGCATCATGACAGGGGAGGTTAGGAAAGGATATGAAAAAACGGTTGCTGGGCGTATTGGGTGTGGCGATTTGTCTGAGTGCGGCCATGCCGGTGTGGGCTGCGGGCGATGCCGCCGCCAAAGAGGCGGCCAAGGCCGACAAGGCCGAGCAGTTCAAGGCGCGCAAGGCGCGCGAGGTTCAGGATCTGGAGGCCAAACTGAGTTGCATCAAGGCCGCCAACACCCCTGCCGAGATGAAGCGGTGCCAGGAGGCCCAGAAGGCCCGTCATCAGAACGAGCAGCTGCAGCGCATCCAGGATCAGCGCAAGAAACTCGACGAACGTGAAAAGAACCTGCAGGAGAAAAAGACGCCGTAACGCGATTTTATGCGGTGCCTTACGTTAACCTGGCGGATCAACCAAGCTGATTTGACTGATTGCGATGGTCTGGCACGCCAGTCACTAAACCTTAAAGCCTCTGTCCCGCGGCTTTGTTCTTGGGCCATGTTCGCGGGATTGTTTTGCAAAAAACGCAAAACAATCCCGCAAGCCTTGGCGGCGCGCGGCGCATTTTTCGCAAAAGGCGCGAAAAATGCTTCTTTTGAAGAGCGCGCTAAAGTCAAAGTCAATACCCTGGAAGACGAATCTCCCAGACCCTCTCTTTTTTTTACTAATAAAAACCACACATTCCAAGCTGGTTGCGGTGTAAGACACTACCCCCTGCTGGAGGCTTACCGAAAATGCCCCGCGCCTGAACGCGCCCTCATCTCCTCTTTGCTCACCCTCCTGGCACAGAGGCAAAATGAATTGCACCGATCAACCCAATCGTGGTATTTTGGTATCCGTCATCTCCACTCGCGAGAAACCGAACCATGACAACCATGACCGCCACCTTCGACACCCTCAAATTCGTCCGCCGCCTCCGCGATGTTGGTGTCGAGGAAAAACAGGCAGAAGCCTTCGCAGAGGTTTTCAAGGAGGCCCAGGACGCCAACTTTCAGGACGGCGTGACCAAAGGAGATGTCGCGCTACTTAAAAGTGATATACGCGAACTCAAAAGCGACGTTCGCGAACTCGAAACCCGGATCATGGCTGAAATCAACCTTCTTAAATGGATGCTCGCCGTGGTCGTAGCCGCCACCGTGCTCCCAGCCCTGAAATCCTTTTTCCCGCATTGATCCCTCCGCGCCCGACCCGGTCCGTCTTCCTCTCACCCCCCGATACCCCATACAACCACTTCGCCTCCGGTTCTCCGGCCATTTCATGGGACGCGCGCGCATTGTCAGGCGACATGAGAAACCGGGCGCCTCGCCGTTTCACTTGGATCGGATGAGATCGAGTTGCCGCCGATCAGATGTCCACCGCGAAGGCCTGCTGGTGACGTGAGCGTCTCTGGGCATAGCCTTGACAGTCAGGGAAAAGAGTGTCAAACCCGCGACAAGCTCAAAGCCGCTCCTCAAGCGGTACCAACCAATGCATAAAGTTGACGGATCTCCTCGGGCCAGAGGCTCTCGTCAATGGTTTCAAGCACGAGTGGAATTTCATCGAGCCGCTCATCGTTCATGATGAATCGGAAGGGTTCAATACCCAAATGGCCCTTGCCAATACTCTGGTGGCGGTCAACCCGTTCGCCAAGAGCCGGCTTGGAGTCGTTCAGATGCATCCCTTTAAGATACTTGAAACCCACGATCGCCTCGAACCGATTCATGACATCGGCGTAGCTGGTCGCATCGCGCAAATCGTAACCCGCGACAAAGGCGTGGCAGGTATCCAGACACACCCCGATACGGGATTGATCCTCAACCCGCTCGATCAAATAGGCGAGATGCTCAAAGGCATACCCGAGATTCGATCCCTGCCCAGCGGTGTTTTCGATCACCGCCGTCACACCCGCAACCTGATCCAATGCGCGGTTGATTGATTCGGCGATCCGGTTCAGACAAGCTTCGGGGGTGATCAAACGCAGATGGCTCCCCGGATGAAAATTCAACCGGTTCAATCCCAACAAGCGACATCGCTCCAGCTCATCGATGAAAGCATCCAACGATTTCTGACGGGCTTCATCCTCCGGATGACCGAGATTGATCAAATAACCATCATGCGGCAGCACATCATCCGCACGGAAACCACCCTCCTCCATTCCTTGCAAAAAGGAGTCGATCTCCACACCACTCAATGGCTTGGATTTCCACTGGCGCTGATTTTTGGTGAACATCGCAAAAGCGCGTGCACCGAGCGCCCTGGCATTGAGCGGCGCGTTGCCCACACCGCCTGAAATGCTCACATGCGCACCAACCCGTTTCACCGCTTCTTGCTCCGCTGTTTTTGCTTGCCCCGCTTGTCAGAGCGCTTGCCGTCGGCTTTTCTTGCCACTTTACCTTGCCTGCCAGGTTTGAGTGGTTGGACGTGCTTGGCTGATTTGCCTTGTTTGGTTTGCGCTTTCCCACTCCTTTGCGATTTGGAACGCTTCTTGGACGCAACCGGCTTGGGCAACGCCATCAAGCGTCGTTCCTGAGCGACGGAAGGGATCATCAGCTCCAACGAAGTCGTCAAAAACGAATCGGAAAAAAGCTGCTGCTCATCCGCGGACAACTCCCGAGCCGGTGTGACCACCTGACTTTCCATCTCAGCGCGCAGTATTTTCTTCACCTCCACGCCGATCTCCTCTTCCAACTGATGATCCGTATCGTGATCATCCACTAATACTTTGACCCCACCAGACATCTCAACCTGCCCTGATAAATAGAGAAATGATGAAAAAGATCGCAAAACAGACGATGCTGACCACCAACCATGAACTCGTATCCTTCTTGACCCCCTCCACCTGCTTGCCGAGAAGTTCCACTTTCTGGTTGGATTGCACCGTAGTGGCCGCCAGATCGGAAAGGCGCTTCTGAGCCCCCTTGAACTCCTCCAAAGTGCGACGAATCTCCAATTTTTCCTTCTCAAGCGCGGCGGGCAGGGTATAGAGGGCAGCCTTGAGCAGCCGCACCTCCTCTTCCAGGATCGACAGACGGTCTAGTACAGTGGACGCGGAGCCCCCCTCCAACGCCATTGATTCGGAACCCTCCCCGTTTTCATCCACACGCTCGTTTTCCATCGTTCTTCCCAATCTCCCTTGCGCCTGATCCTTCAATGATGCCGGCTCAATGATCCACAACCCTAACAATCTGCCACATCACACAGCAAAAAGCCAGTACTGCCATATCTCACGCATCACCCATCCGTCTCCCGTAATGCGGTCAGCTTTTCCTCAATGGCCCCGATGGCCTCCTGACATACCCCCTCCAGCTTCGCCAACGACTCGCCTGCCTCGTCCCAAAGATTCTGTTCCACCCCGCCACGCAACCGCATCCCCTGTATCGGCACCTTCCAGGCCCCCAACTCGCGCGCCGCGCCTCCCAGCCACTGCAGGGGCTTGGCGATTCCCCCGGCATTGCGTCCCTGCACCGCCCGGCGCAACTCATCGAGTTGACGTGGCATCTGCTCCACGAACAAGACACCATGGCTCACGAACGACTCAGAGGAGAGATCCACATGCTTCAACACCGCGCCGGCATTCTTCGGCTCCGGGCGACACTTGAACATCTGCCGCCGCTTGATCACCCGCGCGATCACACTCAACAGTTCGGATTCGCGGTACGGCTTGGAGAGATACCCATCCATGCCAGCCTCCTGACACCGTCTCTCCTCCTCCGTGCTGGCACGCGCCGTCACCGCGATGATCGGCACGCGCCCTGCCGTACCCTCCTCCGACCCCGCCCCGCCCAAAGCGCGAATCCGGCCAGCCGCCTCCACGCCATCCATCCACGGCAACTCCAGATCCATCAGCACCAGATCGAATTTCTCCCCTTTCAGCCGTTCGATGGCCTCGTCGGCATGATTGGCGCACGTCACCGCATGTCCGGCCTGCTCTAAAATCAGCATCGCCACCTTGCGACTCGACTCCAGATCCTCCACCAACAAAATCTCCAGAGAGATCCCCGACTTCTCATCCCGACTCTCTCCACCCCGATCCGGCTGAGGCAGCCCCTCCCGCCCCAGGGCCATCTTGACCGCCTTCAAAAATCGATATTTCCAAACCGGCTTGCGCAACGTCACGATCCCGCGCAACCAATCCAGAAAAGAGAGATCCCCAACTGCCAACGTCGCCGGCACCAGCATCAATACCCGACCTCCCGCCGAACAGTAACGATCCAGGCCGGTGAGATCCGAGGAGTCTCCCTGCAACAGCCCATGATCCAGCACCACCAGATCGACGGGCTCCCCGATCAGAGTTTCTCCGGAGACCCGGCGTTGCAGCGCATCATTCTCCTCGACCAGCTCGACTGCGGCCCCGGCTGCTCGCAACAGATCCCCGACGATCCGGCGTCCCGTGGCATTCCGATCCGCCAGCACCACCCGCACCCCGCAGAGCGGTTCCCGTACCGCCTCGGGAGCACGACGTTCATCGGCCTCCTCCGAACCGCACCGCTGCGTCACGCCGAATCGGGCGGTGAAATGAAATTCGCTTCCCTGACCCGATAGGCTCTCCAAGCCAATCTCACCTTCCATAAGCGCAATCAAAGGCTTGCAGATCGCCAGACCCAAACCTGTTCCGCCGTGACGACGGGTAAATGAACCATCCAACTGGGTGAAGCGCTCGAAGATATAAGCCTGCTTGTCAGGCGGGATCCCTTCGCCAGTATCCCGCACCGCAACGCGCAGCATCACCCCATCGGTTCGTCCCACCTCAAGATCACGGACCCGGCTGACACGCAACTCCACCTCGCCCGATTCTGTGAACTTGATCGCATTGCTCAACAGGTGGATCACCACCTGCCGCAACCGTAACGGATCCCCCACCAGGGTCGGCGGCACGTCGTCGTCGATGGCACAATAAAACTCCAGCTCTTTGCGATACGCCTTGACGGCCAGCGACTCGCACGCCTTTTCCAACTGTCCGGAGAGATCGAACGTGATCTTCTCCAGTGCGATCAATCCCGCATCGATCTTGGAGAGATCCAGAATGCCGTTGATCAACTCCAGCAACGACTCCGAGGATTGCTGGATCATCTCCAGATCACGCCGCTGCTCGTCGGGAGGCGGATTGGTGTTGAGCAACAGATCGGTCAAACCGATGATGGCGTTCATCGGCGTGCGAATCTCATGGCTCATGTTGGCCAAGAATTCGCTTTTCATCCGATGCACCGATTCGGCCACATCCAGGGTCTCGCGCAGCGATCGCAACAACTGTTTGCGGTCGGTGATATCGTGCATGATGGCGGTGAAATGACGCTCGCCTTTCAAGTAAATGGCGCTCATGCCCAATTCGAGATCCAAAAGCCTGCCATCGGCGCGCAAGCCCAGCAGCTCGACTTTCTTTCGCACCTGGAAATCCTCGTTGGACACCGCCTCCAACCGCCGCAGTGCATCCCGATGGGCCTGCCGCAATTCAGGCGGGATGATCAATTCGGCAATGTCACTCCCCAGGAACTGCTCACGGGTGTATCCGAACATCGACTCTGCCGCCGGATTGACATCCACCACCCGTCCCCGGATATCGATGGTGATAATCCCCTCCAAGGCATGCTCGAAAATCATGCGCAGACTGGTCTCATGATCCAACAGTTCGGCATTGGCCGCCAACAAATCACGAGAAAAGCGCTGCCGCTCCTCTTCGAGCCGTTTGCGTTCGCCAATTTCCTGGATCATCGCCACACCCAAGGGGATCGCGCCACTGGCAAAACATTGCAGATGCAGATCCACCGGGAAGCGTTCACCATCCGGGGCGATCATCTCCGCCTCGAAACCGAGCGACTCCCGGCTGCCATCCCGCAGAGGGACGATCCGCTCCTCAAACAACGCCCGTTGCGACTCGGGTATCAGATCCATCAGACGCAGCCGCAGGAGCGCCCCTCTTTCACGACCCAACGAGTCGATCGCTCCCTGATTGGCCTGGCGGATGGTCATCTCCGGCCACTCGAACAACAGGATCGGATTGACGGACCCGTCCAGCATGTGCCCGAGCAGCTCCTCCTGCTGCCGGGCGGAATAGAGCTTTACCTCCAGCCGTTCCACCAGCCCGCCGGCCAGCCGCATCACGGCCAGCAGACAGAAAAACCCCGTCAGAATGCCACCGAAGATCAACCCCTGAGAACGATGCGTCGACTCCGTGACATCATGCACCACCAGCAAGAAGGCGACCTCCTCACCCACAGTATTCGTCAATGGCAGACGGGCGAGGTTGAAATGGGCATCATCGGGTGAGATGGCGTACCAGATTTTTTGACCAGTATTCAGGAAATCCGACTCGCGGGCGCGCAGCCACGCGGCGGGTTCGGGGGAGTCGTGATGAATGACCAGGGCATCGGAATAGGGACGCCACTCTTTGGGCAGGGGAGCTCCCGCACGGATGCTCTCCGGAAAGAGGGGGAGTTGCTTTTTCGCCATGAACAGATGCACGGCCACGGGAAACGATTGACGTACGCTCGCAATCAAGGCATCCAGATCCATGCCCAGTTCCAGAAAGCCGATCAGCTCAGTTCCATCCCGCCACGGCACCACATAGCGCCAGGCGAGCGTCCCCATCGGCCCGGCCTCCAGTCCAAAGGCGGGCTGGCCAGAGGCTTCAGTTTTTTTCAACAGTGCTCGATCGATGCGGTCGCCATGACGTTCCGGTAGATGAACCCTTAACAGATTGATCCGATCCGCTCGATGAAAATAGCAGTGGGTGATGCCCGATCCTGCGCGCAGTTCCTGATGGAGCGGCGCGCTCAAGGCAAGCAGCGACTCCCGATCCCCGGCGCCAAAGGCGGCCCGGATCGAATCGATGCGCAAAATGGCGCCCGCTGCGGCACGCATCACCTCCACCTGTTGCCGGGAGACGTTGGCGAGCAACCCTTCGATCGCCGCAACCATCTCGGTGGTCTGCTGCTCGTTGCCGCGCTTCTGCTGCCACCAGATCCCGGTCACGCCAAGGGTGATCATCACCGCCAACAGCAGGATGAGACCGATCCACGCACGGGATCTGCGGGCCATCATCAGGCCGCGACTCCACCCGTAGGGCTTGAGATCCACTGTTCGGCCAGATCTTTGGCAACCGGATCATTGAGATTGAAGAAGGGATCCGGTTCGTGGGTGCCGGGTGTGAAATCGACCTGTTTGTGCGGATGATTGGCAAACCAGTCGAGCAGACGACGTTCGCCGGCATCGAGCGCGGCGCTCAAGGCCGGGAGCGCCTCTCGCGGCCAGAGACAGACCACCGGATGGACCCGTCCCCGCGAGGTGGCCATGACCGGCACGGGACGCCCATTTTCGAGCACCTGGCACAGACGGGCCACCAGATCGTGCGGCAGAAACGGCAGATCCACCGGCACCGACATGAGCCAGGAGGCATCCGTGGCCAGAAATGCCGCCTCGATGCCCGCCATGGGCCCCAGATGATTCGGCCTGGCATCCCTGATCACCGTCAGCCCATATCCGTCAAAGCGGGACGGATCGCCATTGGCACTGATCATGATCCCGTTGACTTGGGGAGCGAAACGCGCCAGCGCATGCTTGAGCAACGGCTGTCCGGCAAACAACAGCAAAGACTTATCCTGGCCGCCCATGCGTCTGGACAGACCACCCGCCAATACCACCCCCATCACTCCTTCCATGCAACAAAACCTCCCAGTGCGCCAGACTACGAAAAAATATTGTTGAAACAAGTGAACTCTTTTGCTATGACACATTCTTAAGAATGCAAACTTTGTTCCGGAGTTTTTATAACGGAGAACTCCGGCCCATTCACCCCGCACCGGAGGAACATGCAATGAAAAAACAAGCTCTTGCTCTGGGATTGGCCGCATTGATGGGAGCGGCCACCCTGACGCCATCCAGCAGCGCTGACGCCTGGTGGGGCGGCCCCTACAACGGATATCCCGGTTATTACGGTTATCCGGGCTACGGTTATGGTCCCTACGGTGGATACGGTGGTCCGTGGGGGTATCCGGGCTACGGCTACGGTCCCTACGGCGGCTACGGTCCCTACGGCGGCTACGGTCCGTGGGGCGGATACAATCCCTACTACGACTACAATCGCGGACCCGGCCCGAACTGGATGCCGTGGAACTGGTAGGTGATGCACTCCCGAGGGGGCGGTGGCACGGCCAAAAGCCACGCTACCGCTTCATCGGCCTGGCGAGCCGGATCAGCACTTCTGGATCCGATTGGCGTTTCGATTTTCTTGCCTCTACGGCTGCTCGATCTTGAGCAACTCCACCTCGAAGATCAACGTCGACCCGCCGGCGATCAGCAAACCGGCGCCGGTGCCACCATAGGCCATTTCCGGCGGAATCACGAAACGATACAGACTCCCCTCGGACATCAGCTGCACCCCCTCGCGCCAGCCGGAAATCACATCGAGCAGCCCGGTGGTGAAGGGAACCCCGCGCCCATAAGAGCTGTCGAACTCGACCCCGTTGACCAGTGTACCGCGATAATGGACCGTCACGCGGCTGGAGAAACCCGGTTTGGGACCGCTCCCCTCACGAATCACCTCCCATTGCAACCCGCCGCGCGTGGTGGTGACACCTGGGCGCTTGCCGTTCTCCAGACGGTATTGCTCCCCGGCCCGCATGTGATAAGCCACTCGCTTGCGCCCCAGAAACAGGTTGACCAACATGGTTCTGATCTTACCCAATGGCCCTGCCATGACTCGTGCTCCCCAGACCGTTTACGGATAGCGTGAGAACATCTTTCCTGATCGAAAAAAATATCAAAACCAGCGGCGCAAGTCATTGAAAAAATCGCATGAACATCCTGCATCGGCACTGGGCTCCGACTGTTCCTTGCACCCTTGACCGAGGCTGGAAGAGGCTGCAATCCAGCCTCATGAACATTAACGGAATCATCACCTGCCCATCGTGCCGACTTGTTGGCGCATTGATATTTCGATGCCAAGCCTGCGGCATTTTTTTCTCCGAGACGCACGGAACGCCCATGGCCGATCTGAAAACACCGATCAGCAAGGTGGCTCTGGCCATCAAAATTCGCGATGAGGGAATGGGTGTGAGGGCGACAGGCCGTATCGTGGGTTCGCATAAGAATACGATTGTCGAGTGGGAAGAGCGCTTTGCCGGGCAGAAGGAGACGTTGATGCTGTATAGCCTGTGCCATGGATTCGTCCGGCTCACGTTTGAAGGCGATGACCTGTACACGATCGTTGGCAAGCGCACGGATCCCAGCCAATCATCCGGCTGGACAGCGATCATCATGGAGCGTGGTAGTCGATTTCTAGTGGATCAACGTTGCGGCAAGAAGGACAGCAAGCTGTTCAAAGCGGTCATGAAAGCGGTGTGTCGGTTTGTCCGTCAAACAGGAAATTTTTCTTTCTTTTCAGATGGTGAGCGTCGTTATGGGCAGACGCTGTTTGACCTGTGCGCGGAGGTATTGAACCAAAGGGGTCAAAGTCAGGATTAAGAACAAAGGCAGCCAAAAGCACAAACGGGGGCCGAAACGTCCCAAGTATCAGGCCCCACAACCGGAACATCCAGAAACCGTGCAAGATATCCATAATCAGGAGATCCATGCCAATCATCTGGAGGTACAGAAATGCCGCCACCCGCCGTCGTAACAGCGCTTTCCGACGACGAACGAACACATACGCCAAAACGACGGATGGGCTGCAAAGGACACTGGATGCCCATTCAATCATCCATAACTTTGTTCGTCATCATTGGACGACTGGTGAGGTACCTGCTGTCAAATTGGGGATTCGGAAGGCCCCACTCTCGCTGGAAACGATCTTGCGGATGAGGAAGGCCGCTTGATTGTGATCGGGAATCGGCAAGAGGAACCGGTCCAATTTGTTCCATGGTGGTATTTGCGAACAGTCGGAGCCCAGTGCCGCAAAAAGGAAAGCAGCTTGAGGATGAGGTGGACCGGTGAGGATCAACGGTCAGAATCATACCTTGATGACATTTATCAACAGTCGAAGCCCAGTTCCAACACTATTAATCGTCTTGATCCTCTTTGACACGTGCCATCGAACGATCTTGACCCACGTCCTTCGGTTGCTCCTGATGCCCGGGTGGCAGCAACTCCTGGTCATCCTCATAGAGTATCCGATGGGCTGGCCCTTCCAGGTCATCGAACTGCCCCTTGCGGATCGACCAGATCAGCATGCCGAGTCCGACCAGGCTCAACAGCACCGCGATCGGCAACAGGATGAAGATCGCATTCATGGCATCCCTCCCAGCGACATCACCTTTTCTCCTCCGGTTGCCGCAGTCGCAAGGCGTTGCCGACCACCACCAGACTGGAGAGCGGCATGGAGATCGCCGCCACGATCGGCGAAACCATTCCGGCCATGGCCAATGGAATGGCCAAGAGATTATAGAACAACGAAAAACGATAATTCTGCCGGATGATCCGCAAGGTACGTCGCGCCAGATGAAACGCCCGTGGCACGGCGGTCAGTTCACGATTGAGCAGGATCACATCGGCTGCGGCCACGGCCAGATCGGTGGCATTGGCCACCACCATGGCCACATCAGCACGAGCCAGGGCCGGGGCATCGTTCACGCCATCGCCGACCATGGCGACCACTTCGCCTGCCTGCTGGAAGGCTGCGATGCGCAACTCCTTGCCTTCTGGCAACAGTTCGCTCTCCACGCCAGCCACGCCGGTTTGCCTCCCCACCTGCTCGACCACCGCGCGCCGGTCACCGGATAACACCGTCACCGGAAGATTCAACCCCTGCAATGCCGCTACCGCTTCACGGGCGTGCGGCTTGACGGTATCGGCCAGTCCGATCCACCCGATCAACGTGCCATCAACCCCGCAGGCGCTCCAGGTGTAGGCCGCCTCAAACTCCGCCGGCATTTGGATGTGCGAAAGATCCGTTTCCCCGCCCTCCAGCACGAATGCCAGACGTCCCACTCTCACGATCGACTCTCCCACACGCGCTTCCATGCCCAGTCCCGGCACATTACGCACCCCGGACACTTCTTCCAACATGCGGATTCCTCGCGCCTGAAACGCCCGGACAATCGCCCGTCCCACCGGATGTTCGGAGTGCTGCTCCACCGCCGCAGCCAAAGTCAGCACCGTCAGCTCGTCGGTATTCGAGACAGGTACGATACGCTCGACGCGCGGCAAGCCCAACGTGAGCACGCCGGTTTTGTCCATCACCACCCGGGTCACCCGTTCGAGTCGTTCGACGGTCTCGCCGCTTTTGAGCAGAATCCCCATGCGGGCGGCACTCCCCATGGCCACCAGCATCGCCGCCGGCGCACCCAGCCCCAAGGCACACGGACAGGTGATGATCAGGACCGCCACGCTGTTCTCCAACGCCCGCGACGGATCACGCCACAGCCAGTATCCCAAGGTCACCCCGGCCAGCAGCAGCACGATGGCGATGAAACGGGCCGCCACCCGATCCGCCACCCCCTGAATGGCCGGACGTTCGGCCTGCGCGGTTTCGACCAACCTCAAAATCCGCGCGAGCGCGGTCTCCTCGCCGACACGCTCGACCGTCAGGATCACCGAACCTTCGAGATTCATCGTGCCGCCGACCAGCGTGGCACCCGGACCGCGCGTCACCGGCAACGACTCTCCAGTCAACATCGACTCATCCACGCTGGTGACCCCGGAATCGATCACCCCGTCCACCGGCACCCGTTCGCCCGGCTTGATCATCACCCGGTCGCCGACCCGCACCTCGCGCACCGGTACGGTCACCGGCACCTCGTCGCGCAACACCACGGCCTGTCGCGGCTCCAGATTGATCAGCCGCTCCATCGAGGCCGCCGCCTTGCCGCGTGCGATCGACTCCAGGAATCGTCCGGTCAACAGCACGAACAAAAACATGGTCACCGAGTCGAAATAGACCTCCCCAACCCCGCGCCACGTCACCACAACACTATAAAGATAAGTCACCCACGCTCCGAGAGCGATCGGCAGATCCATGGTCAACCGGCCCGCCTTCAGACCGCTCCAGGCCCCGTGCGTGAAGATCCCGCCGCTGTAGAGAATCACCGGCGTGGCCAACAGCAACGCCACCCAGTGAAAAAAGTTCTTGGATTCGGCATCCATGCCCTGGAAATAGCCCGCATAGAGCGCGATGGCGATGAACATCACATTCGCCGCACCAAAGGCAGCCACCCCCAACCGCGACAACAGGGCGCGATCGCGACGGGCACGCCCCTCCTCGCCCAGCGTCGGATCATACGGTTCCGCGCGATAGCCGATGCCGCGCACCTGACCGATGATCTCGGAGAGGCGGGTTTTGTCCGGATTCCATCGCACCCGGGCGCGATGCGTGGCAAAATTGATCCAGACATCGGAGACCCCGGGCAGTCGCCGCAACATCTGTTCGTTCAACCACACGCAGGCTGCGCAATGAATGCCGTCGATCAGCAGACACACCTCCCTGCCCTCGGCGACCTCCGTCACCAGACCGGCCTGATAGGCCGGATCATCAAAGGGGGCCAGCGTCGCCTGATCGTTCCCCCCCGGACGGGTGCCAGCCATGCCGGCATCACGGCGACGGTAATAGTCCTCCAGCCCCATGCCGCGGATCAACCGCCAGGCAGCCAGACAACCCGTGCAACAAAATGCCTGTTCTCCGTCCTGAATGGAAACTTCGGACGAAATTTCCAGTCCACAGTGATAGCAACCCTTCGTCATCAACGCAGATCCTTCGGATCAATCTCTTCTCTATTTGGGAGCTTCACCCATGCCAGATGCACTCGTCGGACCCTGGCTCACCTTCCTGGCCGCCCTGTTGGGCAGCGGTCACTGTATCGGCATGTGCGGGGGACTCGCGGTCTCTTCGCAGCTTGGCAGCGGCATCGCGACGGATCGCCCCTTCTGGCACTGGGAACGCCTGCGTCTGCCACTCCTTTATACCCTGGGAAGGGTGGGAACATACATGGTTCTTGGAGGGTTGAGCGGCTGGTTGGGCTCCATGGCACTCTTTTTGGCCCGTCCCACGGCCTTGAACGGCCTGCCGCATCTGGCGGTGGGGGTGGTTATGATCCTGATGGGCGTCGATACCATCGGAATTGTCTCGTTCACTCGCGGTACGGGTCAGGGCGAATCAACCCTTCTGCGCTGGTCGCACAGCCTGAGCAACACCCGTCCGGCCCTGCAACCGCTCGGCATGGGGATTTTGACCGGACTTCTCCCCTGTGCCATGCACTGGGCCTTTCAGGCCAAGGCTTTTGCGACTGGTTCGGCGTTCGATGGAATGATCTTGCTGTTGGCATTCGGACTCGGCACCCTGCCGGCCATGTGGGGATTTGCCCTGCTCTCCACTTGGCTCGATCGGAGTGCCCGACGACGCGTATTGCAACTGGCCGGAGTGCTGATCGTGCTGATGGGGGCCATGAGCCTGAAACGCGGATTCATGATGATTTCATTTGGTTAGGACATGATGATGACAATTAATAATAAATATCATATCTGGTAGTGGTGATCGATTTTCAAGCAAGGAGCTGACCGATTAACGCTGCACGACAAACGTGGCATATCGTTCGATCTTAGTGCCGCATTCCATCAGTTCCACCTGCTCCACACGTGCCATTGGTGGTCCAACATGGCACCATTGGATCATTTCGTGCACTCGTGACGCCTCACCCTGGATGAGAACTGCCACCGAACCGTCGGGATTGTTCTTTACCCAGCCTGTCAACTTCAACTCGATTGCCTTGTGCCTGGTCGATTCTCGAAACCAGACCCCCTGAACCCGGCCCTGAATATATAAATGTTTACATAGCCATTCCATTGATGTTCTCCAGCGGGATTCATCGTGCATTCAGACGCTGATTCATCGTGCGATCAGAAGTTTGAACGTATTTGAGCAGAGAATGGAATCTTAAAACCGCACCGTTTTGGGATGCAATTTATACATTCCAGACCGGGTACGGTTTAGCATATCCTCAAATCCGACGCGACTCCAGCGTTAGCGGTGCGTCTGGCACACCTGATTCCGATCGCTCAAAAAGCGGTATTGCGTTAATTCGGCACCACCACACTTAACCGTGGTCGGGCCAGGAGCATCGTTCGCAGCCCTACATGCAACCCTTTTCGGCTTATTTCGATTACTGTTAACGAATCAAAAAGCTCTGCGATTGTTCACAATGGCGTGCATTTTGCCAGAATGCATTCGCAAAGAGGTTTGAGTAGAGACTTCAGTCTGGCCATCTTTGTCCTCCACGCGACCACGGTTTAAGTGTGGTGGTACCCCTCCCCGCCCTCTACTTAAATTGATTAGGGGGGTCAGTATCTCACCCAATCATTGGCACAGAAGGATTGCCCCACCACGCATCCCGTAATGGTTGCGGTTTAATACATTCCTGCCAACCCTTCGCGCGGCATGTCCAATACCAAAACCGGTCCGGATCGGAGCACTCTTGCAAGCGTCGTGTATTGTGTTAAACTTTTTTATTTGCCATTGGTGCGATTATTAAGGATGGCAAGTCACTGTCAGCGACGCATCGGATTGTGATTGGACCGGATCGATTCCACAGCATGCCGACGTCGTATCGGAATTTTCAAGGAGTATCAAGGACGTGGATTACAAAGACACCGTGCGCCTGCCGGTCACGCCGTTTCCCATGCGTGCCGATCTGCCCAAAGGTGAACCAGTCATTCTCGACCGCTGGATCCAAATGGATCTGCACGCCCGCATGCGTACGCAAGCCCTTGGACGGCCCCTCTTCATCCTGCACGACGGCCCCCCCTATGCCAATGGCAACCTGCACATGGGCCACGCCATCAACAAGGTGCTCAAGGATGTGATCCTCAAAGCCAAACGCATGGAAGGATTCGATGTCCCCTACGTGCCGGGCTGGGATTGCCACGGTCTGCCGATCGAAACCAAGGTCGAGGTGGAGCTCAAACAAAAGGGGATCGACAAGGAGAGCCTTGACCCGGTGATCTTTCGCGGCCACTGTCGGGAGTACGCGCAGCGCTGGGTGTCGATCCAGAGGGAGGAGTTCAAACGTCTGGGGGTGATCGGCGACTGGGACCACCCCTATCTGACCATGGACTACCGCTTCGAGGCCGACATCCTGCGCGAACTCGGCGCTTTTTTAGTCAACGGCGGGCTGTTCAAAGGCTCCAAACCGGTCTACTGGTGCGTCAACGATGTCACCGCCTTAGCCGAGGCCGAGGTGGAGTACGCCGATCACGTTTCGACTTCGATTTACGTCAAGTTCCCGCTCGCCGCCGACGAATCGCTGCCGGGTCTGGAAGCGCAACACGACGTTTCGGTCGTGATCTGGACCACCACCCCGTGGACCATCCCGGCCAACCTGGCGGTCTGTCTGCATCCGGAGTTGATCTATGTTGCCGCGCGCATCGATGATCCGGGCCGTTGCGAAAACCTCAAATCCGCAGAGATCCTGATCCTGGCCGAGGGGTTGTGGGAAGCAACGGTCGAGGCCTGCGGCGTGCCGCGTGCGGGCGTGACCCTGTTGCACCGTTTCCCGGGCGAGCAAATCGTCGGCAAGCGCTTCCGCCACCCATACGTCGATCGCGATGCCCCGATCCTGTTGGGCACGCACGTCACCCTCGAAGCGGGAACCGGCTGCGTACACACCGCACCCGGCCACGGTCACGAGGACTATGATGTCGGACGCCGCCACGGCCTGCCGGTCTACAATCCGGTCGATGACCGGGGCCATTTCGAGCCCGACACCCCGCACTTCGCCGGCCAGCAGATCTTCAAAGCCAATGAGGCGGTGGTCGCCCTGCTGCATGAGCAGGGCAGACTGCTCGCCCAGGGAAAAATCTCCCACAGCTATCCGCACTGCTGGCGCTGCCACAAGCCGGTGATCATCCGCGCCACGCCGCAGTGGTTCATCTCCATGGAAAAAAACGACCTGCGCCAAAAGGCGCTCTCCGAAATCGACAAAACCCGCTGGATCCCCTCCTGGGGTCGCGATCGCATCTACAACATGGTGGCGGTGCGTCCGGACTGGTGCGTATCACGGCAACGCTCTTGGGGTGTGCCAATCGCGGTGATCCGTTGTCAGGGGTGTGGCCGCGTGGTGAGCGATGGCGCAGTGGTCGAAGGGATCGCCAAACTGGTGGAGCGGTTCAGCGCCGATGTCTGGTTCCAACGCCCGGCAGAGGCGTTTCTGCCCGAGGGGTTCACCTGTCCGGGTTGTGGGGGCGAGAGCTTTGCCAAAGAAAAAGATATCCTCGATGTCTGGTTCGACTCGGGCGTCACCCAGGCGGCGGTGCTGCTGAACGAGGAGGCCAACAGGGCGTGGGGGCTGCGTTGGCCGGCGGATCTCTATCTGGAAGGCTCGGATCAGCACCGCGGCTGGTTTCATTCGAGCCTGTTGGCCTCGGTCGGCGTACGCGATCAGGCCCCGTACAAGGCGGTTCTGACCCACGGTTTCGTGGTCGATGGCAAGGGACGCAAGATGTCGAAATCCCTTGGCAACGTCATTGCACCCGCCAAGGTGATTCAACAATACGGCGCCGACATTCTGCGCATGTGGGTGACTGCCGAGGACTACTCGGGCGACATCCGCATCTCGGATGAGATCTTGAAGGGGCTCTCCGACGCCTACCGGCGCATCCGCAACACATTGCGCTTTTTGTTGGGCAATCTGGCCGACTTCAAGGCCCACCGTGACGCAGTACCGGTCGAGAAGATGCCGGAACTCGACCGCTGGGCGCTGCATCAACTCCATGCGCTGATCACCGATGTGCGCGCCGCTTTCGACGAGTATGCTTTCCATCGGGTCTATCAGGATATCCACTACTTCTGCGCCGTGGATATGGGGGCCTTTTATCTCGACGTGCTCAAGGATCGGCTCTACTGCGACACCCCGAAGTCGATCGAACGGCGTTCCGCCCAGACCGTGCTGCACGAGATCCTCGAATCGGTCACGCGGCTGATGGCGCCGATTTTATCCTTCACCGCCGAAGAGGTGTGGGGCTTCATGGGGGGAGACCGGGGTGAATCGGTCCATTTGACCCTCTTCCCCGAGGCCAACCCGGCCTGGCGCGACGAAGCACTTGACGAGCGCTGGAAAACGCTGCGCAAGGTGCGCGGTGCCGCCTATCGGCTGCTGGAGATCGAACGACGCGACAAACGCATCGGCTCGTTTCTGGAGGCTGCGGTGACGCTCTACGCCGACGGGGAACTGCTCGCCCTGTTGCGCAATACCGAGGAGTTGCAGCGCAGCTTCATCGTCTCCTCGGTCACGGTCAAACCGCTCGATCGGGCACCGGCAGAACTTCCGGTCGATGCCGAGATGGAAGGATTGAAGATCGCCGTCGGCATGGCACCGGGCGGCAAATGCATCCGCTGCTGGAGTTGGGATGAGACGGTCGATGGCACGCCGGAGCATGAGATCTGTCCGCGCTGTCAGAGCGTGGTTGCAACCCTGAATCTCACGGATGCCCCATGACGATGACCGGTGAGGGGTGGGGCCGGCGGATGTCGATCGGCATTGCCCTGGCCGTGGCGGTGTTCGCGCTGGATCAGTGGAGCAAGGTGATCGCCTCGCGTGAACTGGCGAATGATTCCATCATCCTCATTCCCGGTTTTTTCGATCTGCTGTTGGTGCACAATGTGGGCGCGGCCTTCGGGCTGTTCACCAATCTGCCGGCATCCTACCGGGTGATCTTTCTGGTGGGTGTGGCCTGTGTGGCCGCGCTCATCATTGTGTGGATGTTGAAATCGGCTCGATCCGGCATCCTGGTGTTCGGGTTGGGTATGCTGTTGGGGGGGGCGCTCGGGAATCTACTCGACCGGGTGCGTTTTGGATGGGTGGTGGACTTTTTGTATGTCCACTGGCATGATCTCTCTTTTCCGGTCTTCAATCTGGCCGATTGCGCCATCACCCTGGGGGTCGGGCTGTTGCTGCTCGACCATTGGATGGCCTCGGACTCTCCCGATTCTATAAAAGAGGCAAGCGATGAACCGTAAATTTCGCGCTCTTCCCCTGGTGGCATCCGGTTTTCTTTTGGCGATGCTGACCGGCTGTTCAAGCAATTTCACTCTGCCTTGGGAACAGAACATGCTCGATCCCAGCCGCATCGCCACCCGCGAACCGCTGGAGATTCCACCCGATATCAACACCCTGCCCACCAACGATCCGCCTGAGGATCTGCCCGGACGACTCGGCGAGCGCCGCACCGGTGCACGCGATGACGACAGTACCCCCGGTTCGGCCCGTTCGATCCTCTTCAAAACCCCGGAACCCAAAAAGGATCCCAAACCCCTGGGCCGCGACGAACAGGAGCGATTGCCCAGCTGGCTGGGGGATGGTACGACGAAAAAGGGGAAATGATGCTCACTCCGACTGTACGTCTCCTGCGCGCCGGGTTGCTGGTGGCAATCGGCTTGTTTGCAGCCCAGGCCCAGGCCATCGAGACACGCGAATTCACGTTGGAAAACGGCTTGAAGGGGATCGTGGCGCGCGAGTCCAAGGCCCCGGTGGTCATCTTGCAGGTGTGGTACCGGGTTGGCTCGGCGGATGAAAAACCGGGCAAGACCGGTCTGTCGCACATGCTCGAACACATGATGTTCCAGGGCACCGAAACCGTGCCACCCGAACAGTTCAGCAAGATCATCGCCCGCGAGGGGGGGGAGGACAACGCCTCCACCACCACCGACTACACGATGTACTACATCAAACTGGCCTCCGACCGGTTGGAGTTGGCCTTGCAGCTCGAAGCCGACCGCATGCGCGGCCTGAAACTGACCGAGGAGGAGTTCAAGTCGGAAAATCTCGTGGTGCGCGAAGAGCGGCGCATGCGCACCGATGCGGATCCCAATCAGCGCATGCTGGAGCGCTATCGAGCTTTGGTGTTCGGCGAGCACCCCTATGGCCGACCGGTGATCGGCGCCATGCAAGAGATCGAAGGGTTGACGCTTGAAGATCTCTCCGCCTGGTACAAAACCTACTACGCCCCCAACAATGCTACGCTGGTGGTGGTGGGCGATGTCGATCCCGGGCAGGTGGAAGGGCTGGTGAAACGTTATTTCGCCCCCCTGCCCGCCCAGGCCGCGATTCCCAGACCCCAATTCCCGGATCCACCGCGCCGCACCGAACCGGCCCGCCTGGAGGTCAACGACAAGGCGGCCAAACTGCCGATCTGGATGGCCGGTTACACGGTGCCCTCGTTTGCCATGAGCAAGGAGTCCAACGACGCCCTGGCACTCGACATTCTGTCCGTGGTGCTCGGCAACGGCAGCACCAGCCGGTTGCATCACCGTCTGATCCGCGATCAGGCGCTGGCGGTCTCGGTTTCGGCCTCCTACAGCGGGTATGCGTCAAGCTGGGAGCAGTTCTCTTTTTCGGCCATGCCCAAGGCGGGTGCGGACTTGAAGGAGATCGAAAAAACGATCTTTGCCGAAATCGAACGGGTGCAAAAGGAACCGATTCCAGCCCGTGAGTTGGAAAAAGCACAGAACGGTTTGATCGCCGAGCGGGTCTTCACCATGGACTCGATTGATCATATCGCCTGGGTGCTCGGACGGATGAGCCTCAACGGGCTGGATTGGCGCATGCCCTTCACCGACTATCCGGCGCGGGTGCGTGCCATCACGAGTGCGGATCTGCAACGGGTGGCGGTGAAATATCTGCAGCCGGACCATCTGACCGTAGGGATTTTGCGGCCATGAACGCACGCCGATTTATTTTGCTCCCGCTCTTGTGTCTCCTCTGGATTGGAGGATTGCAGACCGCACTGCATGCTGCACAAAAGGAGCGCGACAAGGTCCAGACCTTCACTGCGGAGAGCGGTCTCAAGGTTTTCCTGATTGAAAATCACGTCAACCCGATGGTCGAGGTGCGCATTCTGGCGCGTGGCGGTTCGTATTATGATCCGAAAGGCCGCGAGGGGGTCGCTTCGCTGACCGCCTGGATGTTCAACGAAGGGGGCGGTGAACTCGATTCGAGCGCCTTTCAGGAGCGGCTGCACTACTACGGCATCTCCATGGCTGCCAACGCCAGCAGCGATACGCTCGAAGTCCATTTCACCAGTTTGAGCGAGCATCTCGATGAGGCCTTTGCACGCCTGGGCGATGCGCTGCTGCGTCCGCGTTTTGCCAAGGAGGACTTTGCCCGTGCCATCCGCGAGCGCAGCGCCGAGCTGATCAAAAGCGAAGAAGATCCCTCCTTTCGCGCCTCACGTGCGCTCTACCCGATGATCTTCGGTGATCATCTCTACAGACGTCCGACCAACGGCACCCAAGAGAGCATCAAAGCCATCGAACTGGAGGATATCCGCCAACACCACGCGGCAACCTTTCGCGCTCCCGGTATGGTGCTGGCCGCTGCCGGCGATATCACGCGCGAAAAACTCGAAGCGCTCTTGAAAAAGCATCTGGTGAAACTTGAACGGGAGGCCTCTCCTTTTGCACCTGCGCCCAAGGCCCAGCCAGTCGAGAAAGGGGCCGAGCGGCACATCGAAATGGATCAGCCGCAGACCACGGTGCGCATGGGGGTGGTGGCCATCGATCGCGAGGATCCCGATTTTTATGCCCTGACGGTGATGAATCAACTATTGGGCGGCGGGGGGTTGACCAGTCGCCTCAATCAAGTCGTGCGCGAGGAACGGGGTCTGGCGTATGGGATTTTTTCCGGTTTCGCGCCCATGGCCGGACGCGGCGCGTTCACCATTAGCACTGAGACCAAGACCGCTTCGGCCAAGGAGGCGATCGCCTTGATTCGGGGGGAGTTGACCCGGATGATGGAGGAGGAGATCAGCGCCGAAGAGTTGACCGATGTGCAGCGGTATCTCACCGGCTCGTTCCCGCTCCATCTGGACGGGTTGGATAAACTGGTCGAGACCTGGTGCCGCATCGGCTTTTACCAACGCGGCATGGATTATCTGGATTCATGGCCGGAGAAGATCCGCGCCGTCACCCGCGAGGATGTCCGGCGCGTTGCCAAACGAATTTTGCATCTTGACCGCCTGCAGACCGTGACGGTCGGCAAGACTAACGCGGACGGCCAGGACGGCGGTATTCGGCCAGAAACTGCAGCATCTCCTCCGAGTCGCTGACCAAAAGCCGATAGGTCGCCTCGCCGCAGTTGCGACAAATCGTACCGCTGCGAGCCCAACGTTTGTATTGTGTACCCATGCTGCCGATGCATTGATCACTGCCGCAACGCACCTCGCCGCACTTGACGCAGCGATAGATGTGCATCGGATGGTTGCCGCAGACCGGACACTCCATGAGGCCGGGTTTGAAGGGTGAGCTGGAGTTGATCAGTAGGTTTTTCATGGCTGGCGCTTTCTTTAAACAATCCACGATTCCTTAAGAGAACTGGTTGGAGTACGGATGCGTCAGAAACGGTGCATCCGGGACTCCTTTAAAAACCGCTTAAGGGAAAATCGTGCCAGATTGCATGCTGGACTCTACTTGCCCCACTCCTTGACCCACATCGCGGTGGCACCAGCCACGGCAGCCGGCATGGCGAGCAGATTGAGTACCGGGATCAATGTCAGAAGCAGTGTGGCAGCCCCGAACCCTAAAGAGAGCAGCCGCTCTTCGCGCAGCTTGGCCAGGATCTCCTTGTTGTCAAGCTGATGGTTGCTCATGGGGAAGTCGGCGTACTGGAAGGCATTCATCCAGCTGGAAAAAAAGATCCAGATGAACGGTGCGGCCACATGAATCACTGGTACCACGAACAGCAACAACAGCGGAATGGCCCGGATGACGTAGTAAAGGATCTTCTGGATTTCGCTGTGGATGGTGGGCAAGATGTTCTCCCAGAGCCCCTGGGGCTGTTTGTGGCTGGCGGCATCAAAGGTTCCGGTCAAATAGATTTCGACCTGTTGGGCCAAGAGCGCGTTGAAAGGCGCACCAATCAGGTTGGCGACGATCCCCAGGGAAGAGAAAAACAGGATGCCGAGGGAGCCGAAAAGCACTGGCACCAACACCCACTCCATCCATTGCAACCAACTGGGAAGAAACGAATTGAGCCAAGCGGACCATGCAAGGATGTGCCCCAGGACAAACCAGCTGCCCCAGGCGAACAGGAGGGTGCTGACCAGCAATGGAGCCAGCACGAAGCGGCGCAGTTCGGGGGTGGCAAGCAGCCTCAATCCGGTCAGCAGATAACCGATTCCCCGGATAAAAGAGGACGGTTTCAGGGGATTGGCTCTCTCTTGCACGGCTGGCTGATTCATGGCGATGCCTCTTTAGAAAAAACTCGATCAGGAGTGGAAAGGGAAGCGGACAGGTGGATATTGATTTTCGTTAATATACACGCAACCGGTTCAAGATGACAAGTTGGATGAATTATGCAAAGGTTTATTAAATCGGTCTGAACCTTGCTGGACCGAAGGTGGTGGGACATGAAACCGACAAAAAATCGACACTCGACAACTCGATTTTTTCAAGTGGCTTGTCTTAACAAAGTGGTTGAACCAATTTGGGAGACGCTTTAGATGACGGTTGGAAAAACGTCGCACTGCTTTGGTTGTGGTGCCATGCTGCCAGCCAATGGATTTGGCCGGTCGGATGTCTGTCCCAGCTGCTCGAAGGATACGAGAGTCTGTTTGAACTGTCGTTTTCACGATCCAGGCAGTTACAACGAGTGCCGTGAGACCGTGGCCGAGAGGGTGGTAGACAAGGAGCGGAACAATTTCTGTGAGGATTTCATGCCCAAAGGCTCTTTGCCACGCAACGAGGGACGACCGATGGGCTCCTCGTCGCGCAACGAGAACGGACGACCGATGGGGAACCGCAACAGCAGCGGCAATAATAGCAGCGGTCAAAACAGCGAGGGCGGCAAGAATCGCGGAGCGGCCAACAACAGTGCGGCATGGGCTGCGGCTGAGGCGTTGTTCAAAAAGAGTTGAATCGCGCGACCATGACAGAAAGCGTGGTTTCGCTGTTGCGCGGCTCCGGGGATCCACCCCCAGACCCGCGATGAGATACTCCTTCTCCTCCCACCCCCTATCCATCACCAAGAGAGTTGCATGCCGATCCGGCAGAGCATCGAGAGCGGACGCGTCCCGGTCAGGATCTTTACCGACGAAGTGGATGAGCTGTCACGCCGACAACTGACAAACGTCGCCAATCTGCCGTTCGTGTTTCATCATGTGGCAGCGATGCCCGATGTACACGCTGGCATGGGCGCCACGATCGGCTCGGTGATTCCCACGATCGGCGCGCTGATTCCGGCTGCGGTGGGCGTCGATATTGGCTGCGGCATGTGCGCGGCGCGTTTGAATCTCACTTCCGAAGAGCTGTGCGACAACGGTGAGACGCTACGCGCGGCGATCGAACGGGCGATTCCGCATGGCCGCACGGATGACGGAGGCCCCAATGATCGTGGCGCTTGGAACGAAGTACCGGGGACGATCGCCGGCTGGTGGGAACAGTTCTCCATTCAAAAGCAACTGGGCGATCTGCTGGAACGCCATCCCAAACTGCTCACCGCACGCACCAACACAATGCGCCATCTCGGCACGCTCGGCACGGGCAACCATTTCGTCGAGCTGCGCACCGATCCCAATCATCAAGTGTGGATTTTGATCCACTCCGGCTCACGCGGCATCGGCAATCGCATCGGCACCTATTTCATTCAACGCGCCAAGGATACCGTGGGCCGTGAAATGAAATCCCTGCCCGATCCGGATCTGGCCTTTTTTCGCGAGGGGACGAATGATTTTGCCGACTACGTGCGGGCTGCCGACTGGGCGCAGCAGTTTGCCAAGGCCAACCGCGCCTTCATGCTCCAGGCAGTGCTTGCAGCAATCGGTCGGGTGATTGACAGGCCGCTCAAAATCGTCGAGGAGCCGATCGACTGTCACCACAACTATGTAGTCAAGGAGCGTCATTTCGGCAGTGAGGTGTGGATCACCCGCAAGGGGGCGATTCGGGCACGCAGCGGTGATCTGGGGATTCTGCCCGGCTCGATGGGTACAGCCTCGTACATCGTGCGTGGCAAAGGCAACAAAGAGTCGTTCCACTCCTCGGCCCACGGAGCGGGTCGGCGCATGGGACGCAACGAGGCGATGCGCCGTTTTACGGTCGCGGATCTGGAATCCCAGACCCGGGGGATCGCCTGTCCCAAGGATCGTTCGGTGCTGGATGAGATTCCCGGCGCCTACAAGGCCATTGATGCGGTGATGCGCCACCAGGTGGATCTGGCCGAGGCGGTACACGAACTGCTGCCCGCCGTATGCGTCAAGGGGTGATGCGCCATGACGGATGAGGAGTCCTTGCGATGAATCCTTGTCTGGGGCTCACCGTCTATCGGGTGGGCGGCTCGATCCGGGATGAATGGCTCGGACTGCCGATCCGGGAGCGGGATTGGGTGGTGGTCGGTACAACCCCGGAGGCCATGCGCGCACGCGGTTTCAAGCAGGTTGGGCGGTCGTTTCCGGTCTTTTTGCATCCGGAGAGCGGCGAGGAGTATGCGCTCGCGCGCCAAGAGAAAAAGGCTGGTCGCGGACATCAAGGTTTTGCGGTCGATTTCGCCCCCACGATCACCCTGGAACAGGATCTGGCACGCCGCGATCTGACGATCAACGCCATGGCGTTGGATGCGCAAGGTCAATTGATCGATCGACACGGCGGGGTGGAGGATCTGGCCGCGCGCCGGTTGCGGCACATATCGGCAGCCTTTGGCGAGGATCCATTGCGGGTGTTGCGGGTGGCGCGGTTTCGGGCGGTGCTCGATCCCTTCGGCTTCCGGGTGGATCCTGCGACCTGCGCGCTCATGTCCAGGTTGGCGGCAAGCGGCGAGTTGCAGGATTTAAGCGAGGAGCGGGTGTGGCAGGAGAGTTTCAAGGCGCTGCAATCGGTCGCACCGGCAGAATATTTCCGCGCGCTGGATGGCTGCGGCGCGTTGGGGGCGCTGTTCCCAGAGATTACCGCCTTGAAAGGCAAACGCCATGAGCCGCGCCATCATCCGGAGGGGGACGCCTTTGACCACACACTGTGGGTGTTGGAGCGGGCTGCCTGGTTGACCACTGACCCGGCGATCCGTTTTGCCGCACTCTGTCACGATCTGGGCAAAGGGTTGACACCCGAGGCCGAGCTGCCGCGTCACATCGGCCACGAGGAACGGGGAGTTCAGGTGGTCGAGGCACTCTGCGCCCGTTTGCGGATTCCACGGACGATCTCCCGGTTGGCCAGGATGGTGGTGGGTGAGCACATGCGCTGTCATCGAGCGTTGGAGATGCGTCCGGGCAAGGTGGTGAAGCTGTTGGAACGGTTGGATGCATTGCGCCGTCCGGAAGGGCTGGAAAAAGTCTTGCTCGCCTGTGCCGCCGATACGCGCGACAATCCGACGTTGGGGGTCTATCCGGCGGGTGAAGCGTTGCGGTTGGCCTTGCGGGTCTGTTTGGCGGTCGATGCGCAACCACTGTTAAAAAAAGGATTACAGGGCAAGGGGTTGGGGGATGCCTTACGACAAGAGCGAATTCGGGCGGTAAAACGGATGTGGAGATAAGGACGGGATGGGGGAAAGGGTTCCTCGATGCTGCGCCCGGCGAGAGTCTGTTCCGAATTTATAAGCAACATATTGTTTTTAAAAGATAAAAAACTGCACACCCTTCGAACTGCACACGATTCTACACATAAAAAATTTTGCTGCCCCTTCGTCAAAATCCCAACATCCCCCAATTGTGGATCCTTCCAGGGTGAATGCCACTCAACCTGGACCATGGCGAAACAATACTTCATATCTGACATAGGGTCAATCCACCCGCCCGCAAAATCGGGATCCCCTCCGACTCTTGATCACCTCCTTGAAAATAGCCGCAGGTTAGAAGTTGACCCTCGATCTGACCGAGGGGGGGCACCCGTCGCGGCAAGTCGGGGTCAGCCCGTGCGAACGACAGATGAGTACCGCCAGGGGTAAGGATTTTTTCCAAACCCTGCCAGGCCGTGAGAAGGGGGGATGTCCGCCTTCCCTGGCCAGGATGCGCCATTGCCTTCGCGAAGCGTTTCATGAAACGTTTCACCCGCGTTTCACGAAACAGACAAGATACAGATTGAGATAAGACAACACCCCCACAGTCCCCCTTCCATGGATTGGGTGGTGGTGTTTTCGCTTCGCGGTGAAAGGCGTGGTGGTGAGTCGGCAGGAATCGGCGGGTCAGTGCGGGAAGAACGTTTTCAGGATGAGCGCCATCACGCCGGTCATCTGGATTCCCATCATCCATTTGAGCAACACCAGATCTGTGCGAATTGGGGCGAGTTCTTTTTCCAGTTTGGCTTCGGTCACAAGGTTGCTCAAGGACTTTTCGTTGACTTCCGCTTGCGCTTCAGCCAAAGCCTCGGCCTGCCGCTCATCAAACCCGGCGGCCTTGAGAGTCTTGACGTATTTGAGTGTGTCGAAGGTAATTGCGGTCAAGGGCGGTCTCCGAATCAGTGGATTGACGATGTACCAAGCATACCAAATCCATCTTCCGAAGACATGCAAAAAATTCCCATTGACACCAACCCACCTTTTGCACCAGCATCGGCACAAGGAGCTTGAACACCTCCACAATCACCACAGGCGGTCCACCGCCATCCCCCGTCAGGCGGCTTTTTTGTGCCCGGAATCCAACCGTGGCGCAAGAGGTGCTTTGCATGATTACGTCTGTCTCCGGGGGCGACCGGGCTGTCCAGGGCGCAAGCCTAAATCCAGTCGGCCCAACCTGTGGTGGGGTGTTCAACCCCCGGAGTGCAGACGCTTGAACACCGTCCGTGCTCCGGCAATGTCCATTGCATCCACAGGAGCACACCGACATGAGCAAGCCCCGCACGAACCCTGCCCAGACCCCAGCATGGGATAATGATTGTTCAGGTGATCAAGGCCTATGCGCAAGGGCGGGTGACACGGGTTACCCGGCACATTTTGAGAGGCTGTGCCGTGGCAGTCGCTGCGGTACTGAAAAATACTGGATGCGCAAAGATCAATACGTCCTTCATTGAAAGACTCAATGCGACATTTCGTGGTCGGTTGGCGACCTTGGTGCGCAAGGGACGTGCAATCGCACATACGGAGTCTCGCTTGTTGGAGCAGGGGATGTATCTCATCGGTTGCACATACAATTTTTGCTATTTTCATGAGTCGTTGCGAGTTTTGGCAACTGCCGACGGGCCGAAAAAGTGGGTTGAGCGGACTCCTGCCATGGCGGCGGGACTGACGGACCATCGGTGGACGATGAAGGAGCTATTGAGTTACAAAATCGCTCCACGATTAAGAACTTATGTCGTCCACGGTTAGATGTGGTGGTACCCAGTGTTCATGACAACCACATTCCGTCCCGCGAGCTGGTCCAGGTAGTCCGCCCACGCCTGCATCATGCGGCGGCGTTCAGGTAGGTGCTCGGCGCAGTTGTAGGCGGCCCGCACCTTGTCCCGTTCCCCATGCGCAAGCTGGCGCTCGATGGCATCGCGATTCCATCCCTGTTCGTTCAGGAGCGTGCTTGCCATACTTCGGAACCCGTGCCCGGTCATCTCCACCTTGGTGTACCCCAAGCGACGCAGTGCGGCCAGAACGGTGTTTTCGCTCATGCGTTCAAGAGGGCTTCGGATGCTTGGGAAGGCGTATTTCCCGGTTCCCGTGAGCGGTCGCAGTTCGCGCAGGATCGCCATGGCCTGGGTGGCCAGTGGGACGATGTGTTGTTCGCGCATCTTCATCTTGGCCCCTGGGATGCGCCATTCCTCCTTGTCGAAATCGATCTCGCTCCACTCCATGGATCGCAGCTCACCCGGTCGCACGAACAGCAGGGGCGCGAGTTGCAGGGCGCAGCGGGTGACGAATGAACCCTCATAGCCGTCTATGGCCTGCAACAGTTTGGTGATCTCATTGGGATCGGTGATGCTGGCTCGGTGAGTGACTTTGACTGGCGGCAACGCGCCGCGCAGATCGGCGGCAAGGTCGCGCTCGCAACGCATGGTGGCGATCCCGTAACGACAAATCCGCCCACAAATTCGTTGCACCGTGTGCGCGCTCTCCAATGCCCCGCGCCCTTCAATGCGTCGCAGGACCACCAACAGATCCTTGGCCATCACCTCGGCGAGTTTGGTTGCGCCCAACCACGGGAACACGTCCACCTCCAGGCGGCGGATGGTCTGTTGTGCATGCGATTGTGACCATGCCGGGGATTGCTTTGCGAACCACTCCCGCGCCACGGCCTCGAACGAATCGGCCTCGCGGGACTTATCCATGGACTTGATGATTTTGCGGTGCTCACCAGGGTCGATCCCTTCGGCCAGCAGTCGGCGTGCCTCGTCGCGTTTTTCGCGAGCCTGCTTGAGGGATACGTCGGGGTAGACCCCCAGAGCCAAGAGCTTCTGTTTGCCGTCGAATCGATAGCGGAAGCGCCACTATTTTGAGCCGTTGGGTTGCACCAAGATGGACAAGCCGCGTTCATCCGCGACGCTCTTGGGTGCGGGCGGTGGCTTGAGGTTGCGCAATTGGGTATCGGTCAGGGACATGGCGCGGTTCCTTGGTTTGCGGGGGATGTGTGTAGTCAGGTTCCTATACACCCGATCTACACTCGATCCTACACACACCAAACCTGGATATCTATACACATCCCTGGCACCCCTTGAAAACAAAAAAGCCAACAACTGTTTAATTTTGCTGGCTTCTTGCGTGTTTTTGGCACTCTTTGGAATCAAATGTGGTGCCGAGAGTCGGAGTCGAACCGACACGAGCTCACACCCGCCAGATTTTGAGTCTGGTGCGTCTACCAGTTCCGCCATCTCGGCACAAGATCAAAGCATAGAGGAAATTCATTTTCCAGTCAACGACAAACTTGCAGGGTTGATACGAGCCGTGGAAAACGAACTGACAATCAGCCACGAAGAACATGGCTGCGTTGGGGTGTATGAACATGCACGCACTGACCGGAAAAAATCTCAGCAGCCTCCATCAGCGTCTCCGAAAGCGTGGGATGCGGGTGAACAGTGTGAGCAATATCGCCAATCGTCAATCCCTGCGCCATGGCGAGAATCCCTTCGGCGATCAACTCCCCTGCCCCCGGTCCAGTAATGCCAACCCCGAGAATTTTGCCTGAATCCGGATTGACAATCCACTTGGTCACCCCATCGATCCGCTCCAGAGTGTGTGCACGACCCGAAGCCGCCCAGGGGAAACGGACAGCACGAAACGGAATGCCCTGCTCGCGCGCAGCCGTTTCGGTCAAGCCGGCCCAGGCAACCTCCGGATCGGTGTAAGTAACACTTGGCAGGATCCATGGACGCTCCGGAAGAGACTCACCCGCCAGCCCAGCAATCGCGATTCTCGCCTGGAGCGAGGCGCGATGAGCCAACATCGGTCCACCGGTGACATCGCCGATGGCCAAAATCGACGGCTCGTCGGTACGCATGGCCGCATCGATCCGGATCGCTCCACACGCATCCTTGATGACCTGGGTGCGTTCCAGCCCCGGAATGTCACTCGCCGGCATGCGACCTGTGGCAATCAGCATCCGCTCCACCTCCAGCGTCATGCGTTTTCCCCCAGCTTCCGATAAGGTCACGCGCAGGCCGGATGGGACAGCTTCCACCGCTTCGACGCTGGCATTCACGGTCAGTGACGCCAGGCATTTGCCAAGCCGAGCAGCCAACGGGCGAATCAAATCGCGATCCACGCCCGGCAAAATGCCACCACCCGCCTCAACGACATGCGTTTGTGTGCCTAATGCGGCATACACGGAACCCAACTCCAGGCCGATATTGCCACCCCCCACCACCAGCATGGATGCCGGGATGGTTTCAAGCGCCAAAGCTTGCGTTGAGTCCATCATGCCAGAGAGTGACGGATCGATGCCAGGCAAGGAGGCTGGACGGGAACCGGTGGCAAGGATCACCTGTTCAGCACGCAGTTCCTGGAATGTTCCGTCGGTCTGTTCAATACGGATATGGTGACCATCCAACAGAGAGGCATGCCCCTGGATACGGGTTACGCCACGCAGTTGACACTGCTGTGCAAGACCGGTCGTCAGGCGGGTAACGATCTCCTCTTTCCAGTTGCGCAACCTCTCCAGGTTGATGCGCGGTTGGTCGAACAGAATCCCAAAACGTTCCGAATCACGGGTTTCGATCAGTAATTTGGCGACGTGCAACAAAGCCTTGCTGGGAATGCAGCCACGATGCAGACAAACGCCGCCGGGTGCGCGCTCAGGATCAATCAGCACGGTCGAAAAGCCTCGAGCAGCCGCCAGAAATGCTGCCGTGTAGCCTCCTGGTCCCGCACCAATCACCGCGATCTGCACTTCGGTCCGCATCAAAAAAACCTTCAGTGTGGCAGAATTTTCAAGTCAAAAACGCCTCACAAACGATCCAGTACATCCTGATTGATGCGGATATTGGCCTTGATCCACAAACCGTTGAGATAAGCAATCAACTGCTCCTGACCAAAGCTCTCTTCCAGCTTGGTGAGCAGTTCCTGCTCAGCCTCCTTGCCGGCATCGACGGGCGCGTCGATGACCTTGTCAAGCCGCACGACGCTCAAGCGCCCCTCATCATCGATGACCTCGGCATGATTCGGTTTGTCCGAATGAAGTTTAAAGACCACTTCACGAATCTTCGGCCCCGGTTCCTTCTCCTTGCCATCGCGCAAAAATGGTTCGGTGGTGACGGATCGGATCTTGGGGTGGATCGCAGCAATCTCCGCAACCGGCTTGTTTTCGCCAAGAGCCTTGAGCATGCTTTGCAGGATCTTGCCAGCCTCTTCCCGCGCTTTGTCAGCGCGAAGTGCTCGCGTCACCTCCTCTTTGGCCTGTTCCAAACCCATGGGAACCGGTTCCTGCCGATCGACCACCTCCAGGGCCACAAACTGGCTATTCGACAACTCCAACAGCGGCGACACCGTACCTTTGGTGGTCGCAAAAGCCACTTCCAGGAATTTTGGATCGTTTTCGACCCCCGAACGTCCCGGTTCATCACGCGCGAAAAAGTCGGTCTCTTTGTACCGCAGATTGAGATCCTTGGAGATGGTTTGCAGATTGCCCGAAGCCGCCAGTTGATCCTCAAAGGTGGCGGAACGGTCGAAAACCAGATCCTTGGCTTTTTGTTCCACGATACGACCACGAACCTCAACGACAACCTTTTCGAGAGGCTTGGTCTCCGGTGCGTTGATCTGATCCACGCGGATCAGATGCACGCCGAATTTGGTGGTGACCGGTTCCGAGACCTTGCCTGTTTCGGACGAAAACACCACCCGGTCAAACTCCGGCACCATCATCCCCGGACCGAATTCACCCAGATCGCCCCCCTGAGCCGCCGAAACGTCCTCGGACATCTCCTTGGCCACAGTCTCGAACGGTTCGCCGTTTTTGAGCCGCTCGTTGGCCTTGCGGATCTTTTCGTTCGCTGCAGCGGCATCGACCTTAGCATCGATCTTGACCAGAATGTGACGCGCTTTGCGGGTTTCGCCCTTGCGGTACTCTTTGATGTGGTCGCTATAAAATTCCTGTATCTCCTCATCAGAGACCTTGACCGCATCGCGCACGCTGTCACTGTTGAGCAACGCATACCGAAGTTTGACTTTGATTCTGGTCATGAACCGGGACTGATCCTTCTTGATGTACTCTTCGAGTTCCGCATCGCTGGGCTTGATTTCATCTTCCAGCCCTTTGGAGTCAAGTGACAAGATGTGCGCGACCCGTTTCTCGCTTTCAAGACGATAAATATCGCTGACCAGCTCCTTAGGCAGGATGGAGGGGGCAGTGACCGCACGACGGATCTGATCCGAGAGGATATCCTCAGTCAATTGAGCCTCAAACTCCTTTGGGCCGCCGATTCGGTTATTGCGCAGCACCAATTCATAACGTGCCCGATCGAACTTGCCATCCACTTGAAAGGCCGGGGTGGATTCAATGCGCTGCCGCAACACGTCTGGCGACACGGTGAGACGCAGATCTCGACCCGCAGCCAGAAGCAGATGGCGATTGATGAGAGAATTGAGGGTACGATGCTTCAAGCCGAGCATTTCGGCGGTTTTCTTATCGATGGAACCACCGAACCGTTCACGCAGATTCTGGAACTCTTGTTCGTAGGCGGTACTGAATTCATGCAGACCAATTTTCCAGTCATCGGCCTCGACCACCGGACGCAGTATGCGGCTGTTGACATAATTGCCTACACCCCACACCATGAAGCTCAGGGCGAGCAGGATGAGTAACAAGCGAATGATGAAGGATTTGGCGGTGCGCCGCATAACGTTCAGCATTTGGCAAAGGCTCCGAATTCAACGGTCGTTTGGCGCGGATGAGCGCGATTCGTGGAAACCATGGATTTTGAGTCAAACAATTTGAACCTTATATTGATTTCATAGCCGGATCTGCATCGGATATCGGGCATTCAGCAACCAACAACCGTCACTGGAGCGTACGAGACATCCATGCATCTCCCAATCGACAATCATCGCATATGTTCGTTATCTGCGAAAGGGGAGCAAAACAGTCTGTTTATCTTTCCAAGCCGAGCCGATCATGTTGAGGAACAGCTTTTGCATTGCCGGAATCACCAAGCCAGATCGGCCTGAGCCGGCGATCGCAGAGCGTGAACGGAAAGAGTCAAATGCGGTTTTTATCAAGGCGTTATAACGAATGAACATCATTCGCGGGATGCACAACTTGCCGGCGCGTTTACGTCACGCGGTCGCAGCAATCGGCAATTTTGATGGCGTCCATCTAGGGCATCAAGCACTGTTTGCGCGACTCCGGGAACTGGCAAACACCCATAGCGATGCTCCGATCATGGCCGTGACCTTCGAGCCTCACCCTTTAAGCCTCTTGGATCCACGACGCGCCCCGCCTCGGATCACGGCATTGCGTGGCAAGGCGCGATGGATGGAAGAGGCGGGCGTGGATGCGATGTTCGTGTTGCATTTCAATCGTAAGCTGGCCGCGACTTCTCCGGAAGAGTTCGTGCGGGAAATTCTGGTCGAAGGATTGGCTGTTCGCGAGGTGGTGATCGGCGAGAACTTCCGCTTCGGTGCCAGGGGAAGTGGTTCGTTCGACGATCTCAAGTGCATGGGCGAACAATACGGCTTTGGCGTACAGGCGCATCCGCTCATCTATTTTGAACAACAACCGATTTCATCCACATGGGTACGACGCGAAATCGAATCGGGTGATTTCGCGATTGCCGCGCGCCTTTTGGATCGCCCTTTTGAGATCGAGGGGCGGGTTGTCGCCGGTTTTCAGCGTGGCAGAGACCTCGGTTTTCCCACCGCCAACCTTACCTTGAGCGGTATGCTGCACCCCCCGATCGGTGTCTATGTGGCGCGCGCCTGCGCGGGCGGTTGCTGGCTGCCAGCAGTCGTGAACATTGGTCGCAATCCAACCTTTGGGGACACCGAAATTCATCTTGAAACCCATATCTTAACCTCTGATCCGATGCACCTGTATCGTCAGGTGTTGCGGGTACAATTCCTCAAACGCCTGCGCGCCGAAATGCGTTTTCCACACGTTTCAGCCCTTCGAGACCAGATAGCGCGCGATGTCGCAGCGGCGCGCGCCTTCTTTTCATGAAGCGACCGTTCATCCAGCGATCAATGAAAATGTCCATTCAGGTCAAACCGCACCCCTCTTGAAAAGCGTCTTTTTCTTAGAGGCTGTTACCAAGGCAGGCACTGTGTGACATGGTATCACGCTAAACTGTTCAATATGTAATCATAATAGATTACAAACTAAAATTGATTGCATTATTATTAAGCATGAATTGACTTGCAGCCCAAACGAAACCTCCCCCTTTTATCGATAATCATCGATACAAATCAACAATATATCACGAATGGCCCACTTGTTGCCCTGGTAACAGTCATCCGGTGCATGTTTGCACCAATCGACATCACAAGGCTTAACCAGGAGATTTTGACATGAAATGGGTTACCGCCATCATCAAACCGTTCAAGCAGGATGACGTTCGTGAGGCTCTGACCGCCATTGGCATCACCGGCATGACCGTTACCGAGGTGCGCGGATTCGGGCGACAGAAAGGCCACACCGAACTCTACCGGGGGGCCGAATATCAGGTGGATTTCCTGCCGAAGATCAAGGTCGAGGTTGCGATCTCCGACGATCGTCTCGATCAGGTGATCGACGCGATCCGCGACGCGGCCAAAACCGGCAAGATCGGCGACGGCAAAATCTTCGTCATGCCCATCGAGCAAGCGGTGCGCATCCGCACCGGTGAAACCGGACCCGACGTGCTGTAAGACGTTCGTGCCACCTTGTGAAGGAGCCAATCCGATGAAACGTTTGAGTCTGTACAGCCTTTTGGCCTCGATCCCCACCGCGCTGCTCATACCCGCCCTGGCCATTGGCGAAGAGACCGCCGCAGCGGCAGCCCCGCCACCGGTGCTCAATCCGGGCGATACCGCCTGGATGCTCACCTCGACCGTTCTGGTGCTCTTCATGACCCTGCCCGGTCTGGCACTGTTCTATGGCGGCATGGTGCGCGCCAAGAACACCTTGTCGATCTTCATGCAGTGTTTTGCCATCACCGCGCTGGTCACGGTACTTTGGAGCCTGTACGGCTACTCGCTGGCCTTTACCGATGGCGGTGACAACAATGCCTGGATCGGTGGTTTGAGCAAGGCCTTTCTGGCCGGGATCAAGGTGGACACCTTGAACAACACCATCCCGGAAACGGTCTTTTTGACCTTTCAGTTGACCTTTGCCATCATCACCCCGGCGCTGATCATCGGTGCCTTTGCCGAGCGCATGAAGTTCTCTTCCATGCTGGTCTTCACCGCCGGATGGGTGACGCTGGTCTACTTCCCGATCTGCCACTGGGTGTGGGGCGGCGGCTGGATGATGACCAAAGGGATCCTTGACTATGCGGGTGGCACGGTGGTGCATGTCAATGCCGGCATCGCCGGTCTGGTGACCGCGCTGGTTCTCGGCAAACGCAAAGGGTTCCCGCATGTGGCCATGCCTCCGCACAGCCTGCCGTTGACCGTCACCGGTGCAGGCATGTTGTGGGTCGGCTGGTTCGGGTTCAACGCCGGCAGTGCGGCTGCGGCCAATGGCTCGGCGGGCATGGCGATGGTGGTGACGCAACTGGCCACAGCCATGGCAGCTCTCGCCTGGATGTTCATGGAGTGGATGTCGCATGGCAAGCCGAGCGCCCTGGGTCTGACCACTGGCGCGGTCGCCGGTCTGGTGGCCATCACCCCGGCCTCCGGTTTCGTCGGTCCGATGGGCGCCCTGGCCCTCGGTGCCGCAGCAGGCGTGATCTGTTTCTTCGGCGCCACGACCGTGAAACGTGCGATGGGGTATGACGACTCTTTGGATGCCTTCGGTGTGCACGGTATCGGTGGCATCGTCGGCGCCATACTCACCGGTGTCTTCGCTTCCCCGGATCTGGGCGGCATCGGCTTCACCAAGGATCTGGACATGGCCGGTCAGGTCTGGGTGCAAGGGTTAAGTGTGGTTTCCACCGGGTTGTACTGTGCGCTGATCTCTTATATTCTCTTGAAGATCATCGATGGTGTGATGGGTCTGCGGGTTGACGAAGAGTCGGAGAGCACGGGTCTGGACATCGCCCTGCACGGCGAGCGCGGATACAACCACTAAGCGATGAGTCCGGTGATTCCATGGATGGAATCACCCAATCTTGCCAGCCTGGTTCAATTTTGGCGATCGAATCAGGCTGCAACAATTTTGTCAAACTCGCAGATTTGACCCAACGATGCTACCAGCGCAAACAGTTCTCAATGGATTGGACCGATCAACCGATACGATTCAGGCAGGATCATAAACACGAACCGAAGCAACGACCTCGGAGTAAAAACACCATGAAAAACCTTGGAAAAACATTGAAATGGGCCAGCATGCTGGGGTGTGCGGTTCTCCTCGGCTCCCCCCTCGCCTCCTGGGCAGCGGATGCCGCACCCCCGGCTTCCCCGCACACGTTCACGGCCAACATCGGCGCAGTCAACAACTACATCTTTCGTGGTCTGACCCAGACCTGGGACCATCCGGCAGCCCAAGGCGGAATCGACTACGCCCACGACTCGGGCCTGTATGCCGGGCTGTGGGCCTCGAACATCAGCAATAAATACATTGCCGGCGGTTCGGCGGAAATCGATCTCTACGGCGGTTACAACGGCAAATTCAACCCTGACTGGACCTGGACCGTTGGTTTGATCGGTTATCTCTATCCAGGCGCCAACTACAAGGATATCACGCCGGTCGCAGGAGCCAATCAAAACTACAACACCTTGGAGGCGAATGCCGGAATCGGTTACAAGTGGATCACCGGCAAGGTCTCGATAGCCCTGACCGATTATTATGGCGCCAATGTCAAAACCGGCTATCGGGATGACTCCAAGGGAACCAGTTATTGGGATCTAACCGCCAACGTGCCGTTGCCGGAGTCGATCTTCACCAAGGATGTGACCATGCCCCTGCATGTCGGTTACACCAATGTCACCACGGAATTGGCTCCGGCCAATGCCAATGCCGCAGGCGCGACCAATCCGGATTATGCGGATTACAAGGTTGGCATCACCAAGGCATTCGATGGTGGCATCAGTCTGAGCGCGGCCTATCTGTATGCCGACAATACCCGCATGTACGACAACACGGTCTCCCTCAAGGGCGGCAGCGAAAAACGTGACCTGGGTGGCAGCAATGTTGTCGTCAGTCTGGTCAAGACTTTCTAAAATTGACGGCTTCGTTTCCAAATTATAAAACGGGACACGCAACGCTCGTGTCCCGTTTTGTTATGAAAGCAATCGATGCCACCACCCCCCAAACTCCTGCTCATCACTCCGACCCCGCTGCCGCCCGATCTGACGCACAGCGTCACGCACGCCCTGACCGGCGGCCCGTTCGATCTGTTACTCCGCGACAAGAGCACTCCGGATGAACCGATGCGCTTCATTGTCCGGGAATTGTTGCCCGTTCTCCATCGTGTCGGCGGTCGCCTGCTGGTGCACGAACGGGTGGAGCTGGCGGATAAAACCGGTGCCGACGGGGTTCATCTTTCGGAAGATGGTCCAGGAACCATTCAGGTTCGCCGTCAACTCAAATCCGGCTCCCTCATCGGTCGCTCCTGCCATTCCGTAGAATCTGCCCGAAAACACTTGCTCGCCAGCGGAGATTATGTCACCCTATCCCCGGTTTTCGTAACCATGTCCCATCCCGAAGCCCTGCCGTTGGGTCTGGAACGGTTCGCCAGCATGCGGGCCTCGATTCCGGGAGCGGTGTTGGCCCTGGGTGGTATCAATACAGAAAATGCCCGTTCGGTTCTGGAGACCAACGCCTCCGGGATCGCGCTCATCCGAGGTGTTTTCAATGCTTCAGACCCTGCGGAGACGATCGGAAAGCTTCTTTCGATCATCAGACAGGGCAACTGAAGTGCCTTTGTATTCATGACATCGGGTGGCAACCAAATCACCTTTTTTCCGGGCATACCAGCTTTTCCTTCCTGCATTGGATGGAATGTGCTATATTTTCAAACTGACCGGATTTGCGCTTCACTTGAGACTGACCAAGGAGAATGAACGTGTTTCATTTCAGCCTGGACTCCGCCCGCTCCGTCGGTACGCTCTCCCTCACCGGAGACCTGACCATTCGCAATGCGGCTGAATTGAAGGAGGCCGTGGCCAACGCCATGGATCAGTCCAAACAGTTGGAGGTGAACTTAAGTGAAGTTGAACGGCTGGATCTGACCACCCTGCAGATTCTATGCGCAGCGCATCGCGCCTTGCTCAAAAGAGGAAAGAGCTTGTCGATTTCCGGTTCAATCCCGACTTTGATCCGCGAAACCGTGCAACAGGCCGGTTTCCAGGAGTGTGCGGGAGAAAAAGAGACCAGTGGCCTTTGGAAGGGAGTAACGAACTGATGGCAAAAACGATCATGACGGTGGATGACTCGTCCAGCGTGCGGCAGATGGTTGGCATGACCTTGAAAGGTGCGGGCTATACCGTGGTGGAAGCCGTGGATGGCGCGGACGGACTCGCCAAAGCCAAGGCCAGCACCCTGGATATGATCATCACCGATCTCAACATGCCCAACATGGATGGGATCGCCTTGATTACCGCCCTGCGTACCTTGCCGGCTTACAAATTCACGCCGATCGTCATGCTGACGACCGAATCCCAGGCGACCCGCAAGCAGGAAGGCAAGACCGCCGGTGCCACCGGCTGGATTGTCAAGCCTTTCAAGCCCGAGCAGCTGCTGGACGTGGTCAAGAAGGTATTGGGCTGACCCTTTTTTCCATGGAACTCCCTTCAAAGAGGTTCCATGGATGGGGGGACACCCCCCATCGTGCAAGTTGAGGGAAAATTTGCCATGAACGTGGAAATCGACACCAGCGCCTTTACCGAAGAGGCCTACGAACTGCTCTCCGAACTGGAGGATTCGCTTCTGGAGTTGGAAGCCTCCCCCACTGATCAAGAGTTGATCAGTCGGGTCTTTCGGGCCATGCACACCATCAAGGGCTCGGGTGCGATGTTCGGTTTCGATGCTGTGGCCGAATTCACCCACGAGGTGGAAACGGTCTTCGACATGGCACGCAATGGCACGATTCCGGTCACCAAGACGCTGATCGACCTGACGCTTGCCGCCCGAGACCAGATCCGCGCCATGCTCGATGCCGCCGCAGGCGGCGAACCGGCGGATCAGGCCAAGGCCAACAAGATCATCGCCGGATTGCGCGGTTTGACCACGGACAAGAAGTCGGGAGGCGGCGCGCCTGCAGCGGCTTCGGGTGGCGGTGGTGCACCCGGCAAAGCCGGTGCCCCGGTTGCGGCTGCCAACGAACCGCACATCTTCCGCGTTCGATTCGTACCCAACGCGGACATCTTCGGCACCGGGACCAATCCCCTGTTGTTGCTGAACGAATTGCGCGATCTGGGGGATTGCCGCGCGGTGGCGATCACCGACAAGATCCCGGAATTCGAGGAGATGGATCCGGAGACCTGTTACACCGGTTGGGAGATTTTCCTCACTGCCAAGATTGCCGAGAATGCGATCCGCGATGTCTTCATTTTCGTGGAGGACGAATGCGAGCTGAACATCCGGCTGATCGATCGCGGGGAAGCGATGCGCGACAGCGAGGAGGGCAAGAAGCTCGGCCAGATCCTTTTGGAACGCGGCGACATCAATCCCGGAGAGCTGGAAACCGCGCTGCTGCCCCTCGGTGATCGTCTGGTCAAGGCTGGGGTGATCTCCCACGACAAGGTCAAGGCCGCCCTGACCGAGCAGCAGGTGATCCAGGAGAAGCAGGACAAGAAAAAGACCGCCGAGGCCGCCACCAGCGTGCGCGTTCCCTCGGACAAACTCGACAATCTGGTTGATCTGGTCGGCGAACTGGTGACCATGCAGGCGCGTCTGACCCAGACTGCCAACAACATCGGCGATCACACCTTGCAATTGATCGCCGAAGAGGTGGAACGGCTGACTGCGGAGCTGCGGGATAACACCATGAGCATCCGCATGCTGACCATCGACACCACCTTCAATAAATTCAAACGACTGGTGCGCGATCTCTCCACCGAGTTGGGCAAGGAGATCGAACTGATCACGGCGGGCGGTGAGACCGAACTCGACAAGACGGTGATTGATCAGTTGAACGATCCTTTGGTGCACATCATCCGCAACAGCATCGACCACGGTGTCGAGGCCCCGGATGTGCGTCGGGCGCGTGGCAAGAATCCGGTCGGCAAGATCACTCTGGCCGCGATCCACTCCGGCGCCAGCGTGCTGATCCGTGTCGAGGACGATGGCGCCGGCCTTGATGCCCAAAAGCTGCGTGCCAAGGGGATCGAAAAGGGACTCATCTCCGCCGATGACGAATTGACGGAAAAAGAGGCGTTCCTGTTGATCTTCGCCGCCGGCTTTTCGACTGCGGCCAAGATCACCAACGTCTCGGGTCGTGGCGTGGGCATGGATGTGGTGCGGCGCTCCATCGAGGGGTTGCGCGGCTCGATCGATGTTGCCAGCGTGCTCGGCAAGGGGACGACCATCACCCTGAAACTCCCGTTGACCCTGGCGATCATCGAGGGGCTGTTGGTGATGGTGGAAGGGGAGTATTTCGTGCTGCCTCTGGCTGCGGTCGAAGAGTGCGTGGAACTCTCCCGCGACGATGTGGAGAAGGCGCACGGACGGCACGTGATCAATGTGCGCGGGGAGATCATCCCCTACATCCGCATTCGCGATCGCTTCCAGATCTCGGGCATCGCTCCGGAAATCGAACAGATCGTCATTGCCGAGGTGGACGAAAAACGGATCGGTTTTGTGGTCGACAAGGTGGTCGGACAACATCAAACGGTGATCAAGACGCTTGGCAAGAACTTCCAGCACTCCGAGGAGTTCTCCGGTGCCACAATCCTTGGCAATGGCGGTGTGGCGTTGATTCTCGATCTCAACAAGATGGTCCGTTACGTCGAGGAGGAAGAGATCCGCGAGCTGGACGTTTTGTAACCTCCAATTGGAATCAGCATGATCAGACTGCAAGACATCCGCTTGCGCACCAAGCTCACGGGTCTGTTGCTGCTGTGCGGGCTGATTCCACTCTTCATTCTCGGATGGCTGCGTGACCATCAGAGTGAACAGAGCCGCCTGACACAAACCACCACCCGTCTCGAATCGGTTCGCGGGCTGGCCTCTGCCGAAATCAAACGTCATCTGGCCGAACGCCGCGCTGACCTTGAGATTTTGACGCAGCTGGCATCCGAACAGCATCATCAGGCCCGAGCCTCCCTGGAAGCGCTGCGCGATTTCAAAAAAGAGCGTATCGAAACCTTTTTTGCCAATCAATTACAAGATTTAATCCAGCTGGCAGCCAATCCCGATTTCGTCAAGCGGGTAGCGGCCATCGACTGGCTGTTCCGCCAGGGGGGTCGCAAAAGCGACGACAAACACTGGCGCGAAACCGTGGACGGGTTCATCCCCTGGTTGCACGGTCGTCAGGCAGGCTTCGGGGTGGAGGATCTCTACTTCATCTCTCCGCTCGGCGATGTGGTCTACACCCTCAATCATCGTGCGGAACTCGGCGGGAATGTCCTGCAAAAACCGCTCAAGGATGGCCCTCTGGCCCTGGCCCATCGTCAGGCCCTGGATGCGTCACACATCCAGGAGTTTCAACCCTATCCCCAGCCTGAAAACGATCGATCGGCCTTCATCGGTGTTCCGGTCAAAAAAGATGGCGCGCTCATCGGCAGCCTGCTGGTCCGGCTCTCCCGTGGTGTGCTCAGTCAACTTCTCACCTCAAGTGGCGCCCCGAATACCGGCGAACAACTGCTGCTGATCGACGGGGAGGGTGCTGTCACCGAATCCGGGAACGTCACCGGCAAGCCCCCTTCCTGGACCCACGCCATTCAACAGGCCATCCAGACGGGCAAGAAAAACGGTTCGACCCTGATTGCGAGTGGTCCGGCCCATCCTGCCGTGGTTGTGACCTGGACGCCGGTCAAGGTCAAGGGGATGAACTGGACGATCGTTGCCGCCAAGGAGACCGGGCGCATCTTCACCCCGCAGGCGAACGAAAAACGCCACTGGCTGCAAAAATTCAGCGAATCCGCCGGATATTTCGATCTCTTTTTGATTCACCCGGATGGCGAGGTCTTTTTCAGCGCAGCCCGGCAGGCCGATTTCGGCACCAATCTTTTGACCGGCAAATTCGCGGGAACCAATCTGGGCAACCTGATCCAGAAGGTGGCCAAATCCGGACAGGCCGGTCTCTCCGATCTGCTTCCCTACCCGCCCAGCGACAACCAGCCGGCCTTCTTCGTGGCGCAACCGGTGAACGACAGCGGACAGCTGCTGTTGATCACCGCCTTGCAGCTGGCACCCGATGCGATTACCACTCTGCTCCATCCCCTGGTGCAATCAACCCCGTACCGGCTTTTTTTGGTCGGCCCGGATCAGAAATTGCGCTCGGATGCCTTCACCGATCCGGCCAACCCCACAACGGCCACGGCTTTCATCGGCTCACCCGCAGCAGCCGTGGCGGCTCCCGAGGCGCTCAAAAACGGCCTCGCCGGCGAATCAGCCACCCTGGATACCCGACGCCAGGATGGAAAACGGGTGCTCTCTTCGTATGCCCCGCTCGTCATGGATGGTTTCAACTGGGTGCTGATCGCCGAGGCGGAATGGGATGAGATCATCACCGACAGCAACAATCTGCCGCTTCTCGCTGCTGGAATCCTCCTCATCCTCCTGTTGACACTGCTCGGTTACCGCTATCTGCAACGAGAGCTCTTCACGCCGATCGAAGAGACCGCCTTTACCCTGAATCGCATGGCCTCGGGCCATTTTTCGACGTTTGGCGAGGGAGCGTCGCGCCAGGATGAATTCGGCGCCATGAATCGCTCGCTGGCCACGCTCTCCCGGGAAGTGACGCAGGCGGGTCAGAGAATCCATCAGGCCACCGATCCTTTGTCGATCCGCATTCGACGGCTGGCATCCCAAGCGATGCTCATCTCGCGGGAATCCGCCGTTGGTTCCGAAAACCTGGCCGAGGTTCGGGCTGCCATTCTGGAGAGCTCCCGACAGGTTGCCGATGAGACGGGCCGTCTGATCACGGCGCAAAACCGTCTGGTCGAGGAGCAGCTTGCGCTTCTTGACCGTTCCGAACAGTCGGCGTTGCTGACCCAACGGGCGGTTGCCGAGGGCAAACAGTGGATCCACGAGGATACCCAGGCCCTGCAGCAACTTCAAGAACGAACCCATCGGCTGCGCGAGGTGGTGCTGGAACTGCTCAAGCGCTCCAATGCCGTGCGACCCAACGGTGAGGATTCGGGCAAGCACGGCAAGCACGGCAGACACGGCAAAGAGGAGCCTCACACTGCGGAGATGCTCAACCGGCTTGCGCGCGAGATGCAGAACGAACTCGTTGAGATCCATCGGCAGATCGTCGATCGGCTTGACGCCGCCAGGATTTCCGCTGCCACGCTGGATGGGATGCTTCCATCCGTGCCGATGCCGCAACCAACGGAGTTGACACCCCTGGTGGCCTTGGATCACAATCCCGATCGGATTCTGTCCGCTTTGGACAATCTGGATGAACTGCTGAAAAAAAACATCGGAACTTCGCGTGAGATCATCCTGGCGGCCAAAGCGGTTTTTGACATCACCACCGGCCCCTTGAAACAGGCGACCTCTTATTTTGCACCGGCTGAACCGGTCTTGCCGGATCATCCGCCTGCAAAGGAACCGTTGGCAACCGAACGGAGCCGTGACCCGATGGGTACGACCTCCCGTTTGACATTGGATGCCGTCAGCGCGTCGAATACGCACGATGGCTCAGGATCTTCACCTTCCCTTTGAGCGAGAGAAGCGCATGAACGGAAAGAACACGACCACCTCGACCCAATATCTGACCTTTACCCTCGGCTCCGAGGTCTTCGCGGTGGATATCGCCAAGATTCGCGAGGTGTTGGAATACTCCTCGGTCACCAAGGTTCCCAGAACGCCGAATTTCATGTGCGGGGTGATCAATCTGCGTGGCAGCGTGGTCCCGGTGGTGGATATGCGGCTGAAGTTCAACATGGGCCAGAGCAAGAAATCGGTCAACACCTGCATCATCATTCTGGAAATCGCCCAGGATGACGGTGTGGTGGTGATGGGGGCGCTGGTCGACTCGGTACGCGAGGTGATGGAGCTGGAGCCCGATCAGGTCGAGCCGCCACCGAAGATCGGCATGCGGCTGCGCACCGAATTTCTCAAGGGCATGGGCAAACAGGATGGCCGCTTCATCATGATTCTGGATATCGACAAGATCTTCTCGGTCGAGGAGCTTTCAGCAGTACAAAACGCGGCAGGCTGAAAAGCTGTTCAGCCAGTGGCCAAACAGCCATTCCAGACTGAGAATGGCCCGTCCAAGAGGCTGTTTGTTTTCTGCCAAACAGCCTCTCATTGTTAAAAAAAAGAGAGGGTCTGGGAGATTCCTCTCCCAGGGTTTTGCCTTTGCCTTTAGCGCGCTCTTCAAAAGAAGCATTTTTCGCGTTTTTTGCGAAAAATGCGCCGCGCGCCGTCATTTCATACGACACAAAAGGCATAGACAGACTCTCCTCATGAACCTGACACGCGGCATCTTCCACGGCATGGAGGGAGAAAAAAATTACTTCGACTCCTGACAATACGATCAGCAACTCTCACAAGAACGCGAACGCCAATTTGGTACCAATTTTGAATTTGTACATTGTTCATCTTGCCATGTAACTGTTTATCAAACCATTCAATGAGTTAAAATAAAGGGTATTGCAGAATTTGCATGCTTTATCAACATTTTTCACGCAATCGATCCCTTAACCGGTTATTTGAAATGATCATCCGCTTTTTTTATTCCCTTGCCGGACAAAAAACGCCTGTAAGGTGAATTTACGAGTGACACCTTCCATTGATCCATGGTATTGTTCAGTACTCTTTCCTCCAACCTATAAAGCGTAATAGGACCTATGAAACATACCCATTTCACCCTGTTGGCCATGGCCGGGGTCGTCACCCTGGGTCTGTCGGCCTGTACCCCCGCCAGCACCAAGGAAGGTTGGTTGGCCAAAAACGGTTATCCACAGTGGCATCCACAAGTCAGTGCCAATCAGCTCTCCGCAGTCGGCACGCAATGCTTCTTCTGTAGTGGAGATGCCGCTCCTCCGCAGCCTCCGGTGGATGGTGATGACGATCAGGATGGCGTACTCAACTCCAAAGATCAGTGCCCCAACACTCCGAAGGGTGTGAAGGTCGATGAGAAGGGCTGCCCGCTCGATTCTGACAAGGATGGCGTGACCGACGACAAGGATCAGTGCCCCAACACCCCGCTGGGTGCCAAGGTCAATACTGTGGGTTGCTGGGTGCTTGAGAACCTGCACTTTAAGACCGATAAGGCTCAGATCGAACCGATCTCCTTCCCGCTGCTCGACAGTGTCGTCACAGTGTTGAAGAACAACCCGAACGTACGCATCGAAGTGCAAGGCCATACCGACAACACCGGCAAGCCGGCGCATAACGACCGGCTGTCCAAGGCACGCGCCGAGTCGGTCAAGCAGTATCTGGTCAAAAAGGGCATCGATGCCAAGCGTCTGACCGCCGCTGGCTTTGGCGCCAACAAGCCGGTCGCTCCGAACACCACCCCGGATGGCCGCGCCAAAAACCGTCGCGTGGAACTCAAGCCGATGAACTGATTGCACCTTGCGTGCAACCCGTTTCGCAATGCAGGGGAGGCATTCGTGCCTCCCCTTTTTTTCTCTTTTGCTGTTTTAAACCGCACCCATTTTGGGATGCGTAGTGGAGCAACCAAGCTGATTTGACAGCTTGGCAGATGTTGCTTTTACTGGTGAAAAAAAAGAGAGGGTCTGGGAGATTCCTCTCCCAGGGTTTTGATTTTGTCTTTTAGCGCGCTCTTTTCAAGAAGCATTTTTTCGCGGTTTTTGCGAAAAAATGCGCCGCGCGCGGCCTTCGCCTGCTTCGTTTC
>JAMOBI010000172.1:0-7611 GCA_039908105.1 Magnetococcus sp. YQC-9 | reverse complement strand
GAGGCCGAGCCAGAAATCGAGGCCGAGCCAGAAATCGAGGCCGAGCCAGAAATCGAGGCCGAGCCAGAAATCGAGGCCGAGCCAGAAATCGAGGCCGAGCCAGAAATCGAGGCCGAGCCTGAAGTCGAGGCCGAGCCTGAAGTCGAGGCCGAGCCTGAAGTCGAGGCCGAGCCTGAAGTCGAGGCCGAGCCTGAAGTCGAGGCCGAGCCTGAAATTGAGGCCGAGCCTGAAGCCGAGCCGGAAGCTGAACCGGAAGCCGAGCCGGAAGCTGAACCGGAAGCCGAGCCGGAAGCCGAGCCGGAAGCTGAACCGGAAGCTGAACCGGAAGCCGAGCCGGAAGCTGAACCGGAAGCCGAGTCGGAAGCCGAGGAAGAAGAGGAGTTGGTGCTGGCACTGGGTCCAGCTACCACGAAGTCTGAGCCAGAAGCCAAGGCCGAGCCGGAAGCTGAAGCGGAGCCGGAATCTGAACCGGAATCTGAGCCGGAATCTGAACCGGAATCTGAACCGGAATCTGAACCGGAAGCCGAGGAAGAAGAGGAGTTGGTGCTGGCACTGGGTCCAGCCACCACGAAGTCTGAGCCAGAAGCTGAGGCCGAACCGGTACCCGCGCCGGAATCGGTATCCGCGCTGGAGGCTTCGCCGATGCGTGCCGCGATCCGTGAGCAGGTGGAGGCCGTGGCCCGTACCTGGATTCGCGAGGCTCTGTCGGAACGGTTGCCGGTGTTGCTCGAAGAGGTGATCCGCGAGGAGTTGGAACGCATCAAGGGTGGGCGCTGATCGTCAGGCCCGCCATCCGCATCGCGTAGACGCGCGCCATTCAACAATGGGGTGCACCCTTCCATGGAGATCGAAAGATCTCCGTGGAGGGTTCGCCCGTTTTTCCTTGAATTACCAGTGAAACATCATGTCTGAATCGACTTTGTCCAAAGCCTACGATGCCGCCAGCGTGGAGAAACGCTGGTATGGACTCTGGGAGGAGCGGGGCTATTTCGCTCCGTCCGATGCTGGCCAGGCGCCGGCCTACTGCATCATGATCCCGCCGCCGAACGTCACCGGCAGCCTGCACATGGGTCACGCCTTTCAGGATACCATCATGGATGCCCTGATCCGGCGGCAACGGATGCTGGGAGGCCGGGTGCTCTGGCAGACCGGCACCGATCACGCCGGCATCGCCACCCAAATGGTGGTGGAACGCCAGCTTGAAGCCGAAGGGACCAGTCGTCACGATCTGGGACGGGCACTGTTTTTAGAGCGGGTCTGGAAGTGGAAGCAGCAGTCTGGAGGGACCATCGTGCGGCAGCTGCGGCGTTTGGGCGCGTCGTGCGACTGGAGCCGCGAGCGGTTCACCATGGATCCGGCCATGTCGCACGCGGTGCGCGAGGCGTTCGTGCGCCTCTACAATGAAGGGCTGATCTATCGCGGCAAGCGGCTGGTCAACTGGGATCCGGTGCTGTTGACCGCAGTCTCGGATCTCGAAGTGATCGCCGAGGAGGAGCAGGGTTCTCTCTGGCATCTGCGTTATCCGTGGGCCGAGGGTGAGGGTTATGTGGTGGTGGCCACCACCCGTCCGGAGACCATGCTGGGCGATGTGGCTGTGGCAGTCCATCCCGACGACGAACGTCATGCCCATCTGGTGGGCCGCGAGCTGCTTCTGCCTTTGACCGGACGCCGCATCCCGGTGATTGCCGATACCCATGTGGATCCGGCCTTTGGCACTGGCTGCGTCAAGATCACCCCGGCCCACGACTTCAACGATCACGAGGTGGGCGCGCGCCATCAGCTGCCGGTGATCAACATTTTCACGCCTGATGCACGCATCAACGATCAGGCGCCGGAAGCCTATCGCGGACTCGACCGTTTTGAGGCCCGCAAACGGGTGGTCGAGGATTTGCAACAGGCCGGCCTGGTGGAACGCATCGACCCCCACAAGCTGATGATTCCGCGCGGCGATCGCACCAAAGCGGTATTGGAGCCGTATTTGACCGATCAATGGTTCGTCAAGGCCGCACCGTTGGCCGAGGAGGCGATGCGCGCGGTCGAGGATGGCCGCATCCGTTTCATTCCCGGCAATTGGGACAAAACCTATTTCGAGTGGATGCGCAACATCCAGGATTGGTGCATCTCGCGGCAGATCTGGTGGGGTCACCGCATCCCGGTCTGGTATGGACCGGATGGCCACCCGTTCGTCTGCAACTGCGAAGAGATGGTCTACGAAATGGCCGCCGAACGCTACGGTCAGGTGGTACGGCTGACGCGGGATCCGGATGTGCTCGACACCTGGTTCTCCTCCGCGCTCTGGCCGTTCGCCACCCTGGGATGGCCGAAAGAGACCCCGGAGCTGCAACGGTATTATCCCACCCAAGTGCTGGTCACCGGCTTTGACATCATCTTCTTCTGGGTGGCCCGGATGATCATGATGGGGTTGAAGTTCACCGGCGAGGTGCCATTCCGTGAGGTGTACATCACCGGTCTGGTGCGTGATGCCGACGGGAACAAGATGAGCAAATCCAAGGGGAATATTCTCGACCCGTTGGATCTGATCGATGGCATTGATCTGGAAAGCCTGGTGGAGAAACGAACCCGCGACATGATGCAGCCGCAGCTCGCGGCCAAGGTCGCTGCCGCCACACGCGCCGAGTTTCCCAATGGGATTCTGGCATTTGGCACCGATGCGTTGCGGTTTGCCATGGCCGCTCTGGCGGTGCAGGGACGCGATATCAAGCTTGATCTGGGCCGTGTCGAGGGGTATCGCAACTTCTGCAACAAGCTCTGGAACGCCACCCGCTTCGTGCTGATGAATGCCGAGGGGCATTCTTTCACCGGTTTGGTCGAGGCGCGTACCCTGCCGGATCGGTGGATTCTGTCGCGTTTGCAAAAGGTGATCGCGGTCATGGATGGGGCCATGGAGCGCTATCGGTTCGATGAGGCCGCAGCCGCTCTGCATCGCTTTTTGTGGGGCGAGTTCTGCGACTGGTATCTGGAGATGGTCAAGCCGGTGCTCTACGACGAGGCGCTGGCCGAAGTGGAGAAAAATCACACCCGTCGGGTGATGGTGGCCACGTTGGAGTGCTCTTTAAGGCTGCTGCACCCATTGATGCCGTTCATCACCGAGGAGTTGTGGCAGAAGGTGGCCCCGTTGATCGGACGGGGCGGTGCAACGATCATGCGCGCCCCCTGGCCGGTGGTGGAGGCGTCGAGAGAGGATGCTGCGCTTGAGGCTGAGGCCGATTTCGTGATGGCGTTGGTGACTGCGGTACGTAACGTGCGTGGCGAGATGGACATTCCGCCCGGAAAGCGTCTGCCGCTGTTGGTGAGCGGTGAGGCGGGCGCGATTGAGATGTTGCGGCGCCACGAGGGGTTGATTGCGGTGCTGGCCAAATTGGAGTCGTGGTCCGAGCTGGCGGGTGACGTGCCCGAAGGGGCGGCCACCGCCGTGCTGCCGGGGATGCGGATCTTCATGCCTCTCTCTGGGATCATCGATCCGGCGGCAGAGATCGCGCGGCTGGAGAAGACGTTGCAGAAACTGGAGGCCGATCTGGCGCGGGTAACCGGTAAACTGACCAATGCCGGATTTCTCTCCAACGCCAAGCCCGAGGTGGTGGCTGGCGAGCAGGCCAAGGCGCGCGAATTCACCGAAAAGCGCCAGGTGCTGTTGGATTCGTTGACCCGCATGCGTCGTCTGGGAGGTGCGGGATGATCCCCGCTGCCTGGCGTCCGATCGTGGCGCGTGCGCTCGAGATGGACATCGGGCGGGGGGATTTGACCAGCGAGGTGTTGGTGTCCGGGGAGCGGATGGGTCGTGCGGTGTTGTGGGCCAGGCAGCGGCTGGTGGCGTGCGGTTTGGGGGTGATGACCGAGGTGTTTTCGCAGGTGGATGGCCGGATTCGTCTGGAGCCGGCCTGCGTTGAAGGGCAGGAGGTTGAGGCCGGGGAGGCGATCTGCCGGATCGAGGGTCCGGCGCGCGGGATTTTGACCGGCGAGCGGGTGGCGTTGAATTTTTTTCAGAATCTTTCGGCAGTGGCCACGGTGACGCGGCGATATGTCGAGCGGCTGGCCGGCACCAAGGCGAAGGTGGTCGATACGCGCAAGACCACGCCGGGTTTGGGTCCGATGCAGAAATATGCCGTGCGGGTGGGGGGTGGTCATAATCACCGTCTGGGTTTGGACGATGGCATACTGGTGAAAGAAAATCATCTGGTCCTGGCCGGAGGGATTCGTGCTGCGGTGGCGCGACTGCGGGGTGAGGCGGGCCATTTGCACCGCATTGAGGTGGAGTGCGAGACGTTGGCGCAGGTCGAGGAGGCGTTGGCGGTCGGGGTGGAGGTGATTCTGCTGGATAATATGGATCTGGTCGGATTGCGGGCAGCGGTGGCGTTGGTGGCCGGTCGGGCGATCTTGGAGGCGAGTGGCAATGTGACGTTGGAGACGATACGTGGGGTGGCTGAGACCGGGGTGGAGCTGATTTCGGTGGGGGCATTGACGCACAGTGCCGGGAGTGTGGATGTGTCGTTGCGGGTGGAGTAGGCTTAGCGCGCTCTTCAAAAGAAGCATTTTTCGCGCCTTTTGCGAAAAATGCGCCGCGCGCCGCCTTGGATGCGGGATTGTTTTGCGCCTTTTGCAAAACAATCCCGCGAACATGGCCCAAAAACAAAGCCGCGAGGCAGAGGCTTTAAGCTTTGGTGACTGGCGTGCCAGCCCGTCGCAACCAGTCAAATCAGCCTGGTTGATCCACTAGCGGGCGGAAGCGGAGATGCGTGACCCAACCCATCGCTGAGGCGGCCAGCACCCTCGCAGACCAGGAAAATCATGGGGGTCACGAACTTCCACTTTCCACCACCAGCTGCTACAGGCGGCATCCAACGCTCTCCAACGACAGCATGCATACCCATCTCCCCATGCTCAGCGATCAAGACAGCCTGTCAATCATCTCGATGACCCCCCGCCTGAGCGGCCCATTGTTCACGCCGCAGCGCTACCGGTTTCATGAGATACTCGACTCCACCAATCGGGAGGCGATGGAATTGGCACGCGCGGGCGCAGCCGAAGGGACGGTGGTGGTGGCCGATGCGCAGAGCCGGGGTCGCGGACGCCTGGGACGCAACTGGGCTTCGCCGCCAGGGGAGAATCTCTATTTTTCGCTGATTTTACGTCCCGAAATGGCAGTGGCGCATGCCCCACGTTTGACATTGCTGGCGGGTCTGGCGACGTTGGATGCGGTATGGGAGGCTGGTGTGGGTGAGGCGCGGTTGAAATGGCCGAACGATATTCTGGTGAACGGGCGGAAACTGGCCGGCATCCTGACCGAAATGGCCAGCGAAGGGGAGTGTTTGCGTCATGTAGTGGTCGGGGTGGGGGTGAATGTGAATGGTCGGGCTGAGACATTTCCAGACGATGTGGCGGCGCGAGCCGTGACCATGGCGGATATCTTGCAAAATCGCATTGATCGAGGAAAATTATTGGCAAGGCTGTTATCGGCCTGGGAAGAGTGGTATCGTCTGTTGAGTCGGGAGGGTTTTTTGCCGATACGGTTGGCATGGCGTGAACGCGCCCTGTTGCAGGGGTGGAAGGCGCGTATCGAAACCGCGCACGGGAGGTGTCATGCCGAACTGGTGGATCTGGACGAAGAGGGTTTCCTGTTGGCGCGTGATCGCGACGGGGGCGAACCGTTTCGTGTGCTGGCGGGTGATGTGGTGCTGACGGGATGGGGTTGAGATGCTGCTGGTTATCGACATCGGCAATACCAACATCGTGCTTGGGGTGTATCAAAAGGAGCGCCTGACCCATCAATGGCGCATCAGCACCCGCGCGGGTGGAACTTCGGACGAGTATGGCATCTGGATGATCCAGCTTTTTCAGCTGGCTGGTATCGATCCACGCGATTTGACCGGTGCGATTGCTGCGAGCGTGGTGCCACCGGTCGAGGCCGCAGTTCTGGGCGGGGTGAAACGTCATCTGCGGGTGACTCCCCTGGTGGTTGGTCCGGGTTTCAAAACCGGCATGGCGATTCGTTATGACAATCCGCGTGAGGTGGGCGCAGATCGGATCGTGAATGCGGTGGCCGCCTATCAGCGTATGCAGGCTGCGACGATTGTGGTGGATTTTGGAACCGCGACAACCTTTGATCTGATCGGACCGCAGGGGGAGTACATGGGTGGCGCCATCGCACCCGGGTTAGGGATCTCGATGGATGCGTTGTTCGAGCGCACCGCCAAACTGCCGCGCGTGGAGTGCGTGCGCCCGGCAAGCGTGATCGGACGCGATACCGTGGGGGCGATGCAGGCAGGGATGTACTGGGGCTATGTCGGATTGGTCGATGGTTTGATCACGCGGATGATTGCCGAAGCCGGATTTACCCCGGTACGGGTGATGGCGACCGGCGGCCTGGCGCGCCTGATCGCGCGTGAAAGCGCGTTGATCGAAGAGGTGGATGAGTTTCTGACCTTGACCGGTCTTCGGATGTTGTACGAACGCAATCGTTGAGGGATCGAGCCGTGGCGCGCAGCACTCACTTCATGACGCGGGTCATGCCTTTGCTGACCGTTGGCCTGCTGGCGGTGCTCAACCTGCTGGTACAGGGGATGGGCTTTATGGGCATGGGGTTCAAGACTCCGGAACAGGCCATCTGGCATGGACCGGTGATGCCGGAGAAGCTTTTGGAGTTGCCGGATCCTGCCACGGCGCGGGTGGTGGTGCAGAAGGATGCACCGCCCCCGATGGTGGCTGAAAAACCGCCGGAGCCGAAACCGGAACCCAAACCGGAACCCAAGCTGGAATCGAAACCGGCACCCAAGCCGGAGCCCAAATCGGAACCTGTCCAGGAGAAGCATACCCCGATGCCGGCGCCGAAGGGAGAGCAGTTCATGGTGCAGGTAGGGAGTTTTGTGGTCAACATGGGGGTGGATTCGTTGGTGGAGCGGTTGAAAAAGGAGGGTTTGAATCCGCGGGTCGAGGTGATGCAGGAGAAGACCGGGCTCAACAATGTTCAGGTGGGTCCGTTCGCCAAGCTGGAGCAGGCCAAGGAGTCGGAAGCGAGGTTGAAATCCGGTGGGATTGCGGCGCGCGTCGAGGAGAGCTGGGATGGGTTCGTGATCGTGTTGGGCAAGTGGCTGCTGTTGAGCCATGCCATGGAAGAGATGGAGAAGGTGAAGGGTTTGGGCGTTGCACAGGTGCGACTGGTGAAGGTGGAGAGTGATATGACAGTGCGCAAGGTATTGCTCGGCCCTTATGAGAGCAAGGAGCGGGCGCGCAAGATGAGTGAGCGGGTGGAGAAACTCGGTTTTGGTGTGCCGCCGATCAAGACCTGGCCGTTGTCGAATGCCTTGCCATGAGTTGAACCGCACCCAGCCTGGAATGTGTCGATTTTTCTGGTGAAAAAAAAGAGAGGGTCTGGGAGATTCCTCTCCCAGGATTTTGACTTTGCCTTTAGCGCGCTCTTTACAAAGAAGCATTTTTCGCGCCTTTTCCAGAAAAATGCGCCGCGCGCCGCCAAGGATTGCGGGATTGTTTTGCGTCTTTTGCAAAACAATCCCGCGAACATGGCCCAAGAACAAAGCCGCGTGACTAAAGGCTTTAAGGTTTAGTGACTGGCGTGCCAGACCATCGCAATCAGTC
>JAMOBI010000171.1:0-7747 GCA_039908105.1 Magnetococcus sp. YQC-9 | reverse complement strand
CCATGAGCCACACCTGGGCAGTATGCAGGTTACGCATGGTTTGCTCCGGCTTCTGAGTGCAAAGGGGTGGGGATTGCAGGCAAAAAGAGCAGGCTTCCGGTGTCGGGCGGGGCTTGCAAGCCGATGACAATCCGGGCGTCTCCCTGGTGCATCAGCGGAGTCCCGACCGTCTGTGAACTGCCGGCAACATCCAACCGTTCTGCCTGGGAGAGGGCAGTCAGAACCTGGTTGCGTTCCTTTGGGTCTGGCAGACGGCGCAGCAGAGCAGGGATCGGTTCGGTGAGCATCAGCTGCAGGGGCAGTTCCATCCCCAGGGCGATGGTGATGACCCTGCGGCAGTGCGCGGTGTGCAGAGGCGAGAGCAGCACCAGGGCGCGTCCGGGATGGTGGTTGCGGAGTTGATGAAAAAATGCCTCCACAGCCTGATCGGCGCCCGTGGCGAGCGTATGGCCATCCGGAGAGTCGTCGCATACAACAATCAACAGATCTTGCAGCAGCGGGGTGCCGGATTGATTCAGCAGTGCCGGGAGGTTCAGGATCGGTTTCCGGTCAAACTCTTTGGTCGCCTCATCCAGTTCTTCATAGGGGCGAAGATAAGGATTGTTTTTTTCGATAAATTCCTGTTTCTTGCTCGTCTGGCCGGAGCGCCAGCCATCCAACCAGTAAACGATGCGCCAGCGGTCATGTTCTGCCCAGGCCAGCTTTTCCACAATCGCGTTCGAGGGCGGCCAACTGCCGGAGGTCTGGCCGCTCGTGCCCATCCGGTAGCCGCAGTCGCGCAGTTTGATGCGGAGATGATCGGCCTGGTTGCGGTTGCCGTCTTTGTAGAATTCGGGCAACGCCTCCCAGCTGCGGTGACTCTCTTTGTCAGGCTCCAGTTTTCCTTCCTGTTGCCGTTGTTGGCGATAGATTTCGTGGATGAATTGGGCCAGGATGTCCAACTGCTGCCGCAGCAGCATCTCTCTGGTCAGCAGGCTCTTGGCGCTACCGAATGGGCGGATCGCTCCGCTGCCCATGAAACCCTCCGGGTCTGCGGCCAAATGGTGATGCAACTCCTCTTCTGCCTGGACCGGCACCAGGATGGGCGGTGAGAAGAAACCGCGCAGACGGAGATGTTGTTCGGTCGCGACAGCCAGGGCGGTATCCGAGCGTTCCGGCCCATGGCAGATGCAAATGAGGGTTGGTGGGGTCTCCGAAGCAGAGATGCTATCAAGAAAAAGGCGCCAGGTGGTGGTGTTGTCGGTATCCATGGGTACGAAGCGACAGGAGATCTGGCCGATTTCCCGCATCTCCTGATACTCCTGGTGGAATCCTTCCCCGAGGAACAGGGCTTCCCGGTCGATGATGGTCGCCATGGGTGGGGTGTGGTCTTGAAAATTGGCCATGCGCAGAAACTGGAACAGCACCTGCCGTCCCAGGCGTCCGAATCCGACCAGCAACAGGTGGCGCAGATGGGGTTTGGCCAGATAACGGAAGCGGTCGGGTGGATGGTCATGGAACATCTGACGCGCGGCCAGGTATTCATGGGAGAAGGGATGGAGTCTGAGACTGTTGCCCAGGGGTTCCATGCCCGATGCGAACTGATCCCGTACCCGTGTGTCCGTCACCCGGACTGAAATCAATAGCGGCTGATGGACCGGTCTGGGTCGGGTGTGGAGCCATGCTTTGATGAGTCTGGCGACTTGGATGTTGTCCTGATCGTTTCCGGAGGCAAGGATGCAGGCTGTGGCGTTGTCCAGACGGCAGCGGCGGAGGAGCGCTTCCTGACGGGGATGGCCAATGAGTTGGCCGACGGGTCGCCCGAGCGCCTTTGATTCCAGCGGCTTGGGGCTCTCCTCGACGACCAGCAGCAGCGGTTGGTGAGAGCCGGGAGCAACGAAATGGTTAAGAAGCGGGACGACAAAGGTGTGCTCGCCCCAAATGATGACATGTCCCCCGTTGCGTCCAATCCACCACACGCGCAGGCTGTTGCGTGACACACGCCAGAGGATACAGCTCAGGGTGACGGCAAGCGTTGCGGGAAGCGACCAGCGGGAGGGCCAGGGGTTGTTTTCGCGCAAGGGAGTGAAGAATGACCCGAAAACCAGGCGCAGAGACTCATGGAGCGCATCTTCGAGGCCCATGAGGTCATCTCCCCACAAAGGAGGGGGAAATTGATGCAGGTAGGTGTAGGCTGTTATGGCCAGCAGGGCGAACAGCAGACCCAGCGATGCACAGACGATGAACATGGGAAACCAGATCGGGATCATGGATTTTTTATCAGAGTAAACACAACTTTATTGTGAAAAGGTTGTTGTGTGGGTATTTGGACGCGATGCGTGTTTCCTGAACCGCACCCATTTTGGGATGCGTAGTTTTTCGCAAGGCTGCGTGCAAGATGCGGGAGTCGTTTCCAAAAACAAAAAACGACTCCCGCGAAGGCCGCGCGCGGCGCATTTTTCGCAAAAAACGCTTCTTGAGAAGAGTGTGCTAAAGTCAAAGACAAAAGCAAAACCCTGGGAGAGAAATCTCCCAGACCCTCTCTTTTTTTTCATTAATAAAAACTACGCATTCCAAGTTGGTTGCGGTTTGACAGCAGCGGTTTATTTTCCGTTGTTTTTTTTGTAACATGCACAGGCATGGATTTCAATTGCTCGTTTGCGCGATCCCGTCAGAGGGGGGCTGTTCCGAAAAAAAATGGAGACAGGTGTTCAGCATTGCGTTTCTGTCCGTCTGATGTGTCCAAGAGCAACAGATGAACTCTACCGGAGCCCTGGTCGGGTGAGGGACAGGCGATGGCAATGGGTTGATGATGTGATTGTCCTAACAAACAACATTAAGGAGCGTTTCATGAAAAGTTCATACAAACAAGTTCTCGGCTGCGCAGCCATCGTCCTGATGTTTCAGGGGAATGCCATGGCAGCCGATGCTGTCAACATGGATGATAAGGGCAAGGATACCGCCACAAGTCAAGCGGTTGCCGACTTTGCCATGGCGCAGCAATTGGTCTCGTTCGGTGTGGCTCACAAGGATCCCTTTTCGCTGATCGCCGCCGCCCGGGTGATGAAAGAGGTCAAACCTCAGCCGGGAAAACATGAAAAGAGCTCGGAAGTCGCAGGGGAGGCCTCCGGCACCAAGGCCGAGCACAAGTACAATTGGCCTTGATCAAAGACGCTGCAGAGAGTGGCAGCCGTGGAGGGAGTGCTGGTCCGGTTGTTCATGTCGACCGGGTGAAGGCCAGGTCGACCGACACCTATGAATTGAAATTTCGCGGAAAAGAGAGTGCCAGGATTCTGGTTAAGGGGGATGGCGACAACGATCTGGATTGCTTTGTATATGATCAGAACCACGGACTTGTTGCCCAAGATACGGACAGCACCGATTCATGCCTGATGGAGTGGACGCCCAAATGGGAGGGCAAGTTTTATATCAAGGTCAAGAATAATGGCGCTGTCTATAGCGACTATCTCCTGATGACCAATTAATCGAACCTGAATGCTGGGGGCGTGAACCGCCCCCAGTGGAGGTTGGTGGGTTGTGCAATCCGTGGTGATAAATATTATCGAGAAATCTCATTCTTGTGGTTTCGTGGCTGGCTCTGATCGGTCTGCCCGCCGAAGCATGGTCCCGTGGTTACCATGTCCTGTTGATCGGTGTTTCCCATTATCCCCAGTTGGCTCCGGATGATCGGTTGCAAGGTCCACTTCGGGATGTGCCGCTCATGCGGGAGGTGGTGAGGAAAATGGGGGTTTCCGAAGAGAGCATCACCGTGCTTGCGGATGGCGTTGACGGCGCTCAGGGGGCGCCCACCCGGCAGGCGATTCTCTCCTCGATGGATCGTCTGGCCCAAACCGCGCAACGGGATGATCTGGTTTATGTCTATTTCGCTGGTCACGGCTCCCAGGAACCGGTGGTTGATCCGAGCCGATTGCCTGAGGAACCGGATGGACTGGATGAAACCATCCTGCCCATCGATGCCAGAGAGTGGAACCGCAAAACCGGTCATGTGGAGAATGCCATCCTCGACAACGAGATTCGGGACGCCCTGGTGAACATCCGCAATCGCGGTGCTTTTGTCTGGCTGGTTTTTGACTCCTGTCATTCGGGCACCATGACCCGGGCACTCCCGGTAGACGGCAAGGTGCGCCGGGTGGATCCGCAGAACCTGGGGGTTCCGACCACGTTGCCGTCTCAGACCTCCTCACGTGAGCGGTTCTCCGAAAATTCAACGGTGATTCCGGAGGGGCCGGGGGTGAATCCGGATGCCGGAGGCTATGTGGCCTTCTTTGCGGCCCAGTCTGATCAGCTCGCGAAGGAGAAAAACTTGCCGTATAATTTGGCATATGGTCATCCCGAAAAATTGCCCCATGGCGTATTCACCTTCACGCTGGCTCAGGTGCTGAGCAGTCATTCCGGGATGACCTATCGTCAGGCTGCAGAGCAGATTCTGCAACATTATGCGCTTAACAGGGAAGTGACCACCCCCTTGTTCGAGGGGACGGGTCTGGACACACCGATTCTCGGTTTTTCCGGTGGCGAGCGACACTTGCAGTGGCCGGTGATCAAGGATGAGGATCACTTGACATTGAGTGCCGGCACCCTGCAGCAATTGGGCCCCGGCACACGTCTGGCTCTGCTGCGCTCTTCCACGGCCCCCCTGACCGAGGCGTTGGGTTATGTCGAGGTGGAGCAGGCTCATCTGACGGTCAGCCGCCTGCGTCCCATTGCCTGGGAGAGCCAACCGCTGCCGGTCAAGGAGCAACTGCCGTCACACCTGTTTGGTCGGGTGGTGGAACGACGGTTTTCCCTGGAACTGCGGGTGGCCCTGCCGCCTGTGTCGGAGGAGCCATCGGCTGGAGCGGGCGTGTTGCAAAAGGTGTTGGACAAACTCCGTGCGGAGAACCCGCCTGAATTGCGTTTGCACTGGGTGGCTTCAAACGAGGAGGCCGATGTTCGACTGGTGATCCGGCAAGGTCAGCTGTGGTTTCTGCCACCCGGCGGCGAGATTGTGGAGCAGGGCTCTGGCAAAATGCCGTCGATTCTTGGACAAGGCGACATGGCGGAGTTGCAAGAAAAGGTTACCGATTCCTTGTTGAGAATCGGCAAGGTGACCAATCTGCTGCGGTTGGGAGGGGAGGTGTTGACCAAGCATGGCTCCGGGGAGCGGCTGCAGATCGGTGTGGAGGTGCGGCGCGTGGACCGTCGAACGGTTGATCTGTCCCGAAACCAACCGTTGCAGTGCGATCAACTTCCCAGACTTGCCGCCGAATCCGTGGATCTCACCCGTGTCCCGGTCCTGGATGAGTGTGACCAGATTGCCCTGGAGGTGAAGAATCCCAGCAACAAGGCGATGGATCTGACCATGCTTTTTGTCAGCGCGGATTTTGGCATCGACTCGTTGTTTCCCGTGGATGGCGCTGCCAATCGCATCGAGGCCGGCAGAAGCCTATCTTTTCCTCCGTTTTATGTGCGATTCCGCGATGAACAGAGTGGCGAGTCGCTGGCAACCGGGCGGGAGCGTATTCTTTTCATCGCCGTGGAAATGGAAGAGTATGCCCCCATGTCGGAGTTTACCTTTCTGGCCCAGAAGGCGTTGCCAAAAACCCGCAAAGCCGGTGTGGCGGCCCGCAATGATCTTATGGGGCTGTTGGAAGAGGTGGGTTTTGCGGTGACCCGTGGCGATGGGGTGCCGCAAAGAGGCGAGCAGCGCACACCCGCCCTGATTCTGGACAAGACCGAGATGCGGATCTTGAACCTGGAGACCAGAAAACGGCCGTGAAATTGGCCTGCCGCCCTCTTGCGCGGCACTGTCACACCGTGAATCGTCACGTTTGCCTGGAGATTTTTAAACAATGGTGGAGAGAAAGACGTTACGCGTATTCATTTCATCGCCGGGCGACGTGAATCCTGAACGTGAGGTGGTGCGGCGGGTGGTGGATCGCCTGGACCGGGAGTTTGCCTACCACTTTCGGGTGGAGTCGGTGTTGTGGGAGCGGGAGCCGCTGATTGCGACGGAGCATTTTCAGACGATGATCACCCCGCCGTCAGAGACGGAGATCGTGGTGGCGGTGATCTGGTCGCGGTTGGGGTCGAATCTGCCTGAGTCTGAGTTTCAGGGCAAGGTGACCGGCAAGGTGCCGGTGACCGGCACCGAGTGGGAGTTCGAGGATGCGGTGCATGGCTACCGGCAACAGGGCAAGCCGGATCTGTTGCTGTACCGCAAGCAGGCGCGGATTTCTGCCGATCTGGATGACCGTCAGGAGTTGGAAGCGCGGTTGCGCCAGAAGGATCTGGTGGAAGCATTCTTCCGCCACTGGTTCCACGACTCCGAGAGCGGGACGTTCAAGGCGGCGTCGCATCTGTTTACGAACGCCGGTGATTTGGAAGAGATGCTGGAGACCCATCTGCGTGCGTTGTTGCGCCAGCGTCTGGAGCGTCCCGACGAGCAGCATGAGGGAGAGATTCGCTGGCACCAGGGGAGCCCGTTTCGGGGCTTGTTGTCGTTCGAGTTGGAGCATGCACCGATCTTTTTTGGCCGGACCAGGGAGCGTCAGGAGCTGCGCGATGCCCTGGCAGCGCAGGCCGGGCGGGGGTGCGCATTTGTGCTGGTGTTCGGGGCGAGCGGCAGCGGCAAGTCGTCGCTGGTGAAGGCGGGCGTGCTGGCGGATCTGAAGATCCCCGGGATGATGGAGAAGGTCGGCGTGGTGCGGCATGCCATCGTCAAGCCATCGGACGCCGAGGATCTGTTTGCAGTGCTGGCGCGAGGCTTTCTGTCAGCAGAGGCGCTGCCGGAGTTGACAGCGCTCCAATATGACCTGGAGTCTCTGGCCAGATTGTTGCGGAAAGCGCCGGACGAGGCGGTTCTGCCCATCAAGCAGGGGCTCGCGCGTGCCGGAGAGCAGGCGCGGCTGATCAACGACGCCCAGGCGCGCCTGCTGTTGATCGTGGATCAGTTGGAGGAGCTGTTCACCCAGCCGCAGTGGATGCAATCAGAGCGCGAGGGGTTTGTGCTGGCGCTGGAGGCGCTGGCCAAGAGCGGTCTGGTGTGGGTGATGGCCACCATGCGCTCGGATTTTTTCGACCGGCTGGTGACGTTGCCGGTTTTGTCCGGGATGAGCACAGGGGAAGGGCGCTATCTGTTGCATCCCCCCGGCTCTGGAGCGATCGGCCAGATCATTCGTCAGCCGGCGCTGGAAGCGGGGTTGCGCTACGAGAAGGATGCGCGCAGCGGGATCGGCCTGGACAAGCTGCTGGAGGATGCGGCGTCGAAAGATGGGGCCTCGCTGCCGCTGTTGGCGTTCACCTTGGAGGCGTTGTGGGAACGGCGGGGAGAGCGTGGTCTAATGACCTTGTCGGCGTATGCGGAATTGGGCGGGCTGGAAGGGGCGCTGGGCCGGAAGGCGGATGAGGTGTTCGGCAAGCTCTCGAAGGAGGAGCAGGCAGCCTTTCCCGCTGTGCTGCGGGCGTTGGTGACCGTGGGCCAGGAGGTGCAGGGGGTTGGCACGGCGCGGACGGTGCCTTTGTCCCATTTTGCTGCGGGCACGCCTGGGTACCGGGTGGTGCAAGCCTTTCTGCATCCCCTGGCACGGCTGCTGGTGGTCGATGATGAAGGCGGCGGCGCACGGGTGAAGGTGGTGCACGAAGCGCTGCTGACCCACTGGCCCAAGGCCAAGGCGCAGATCAGCCAGGACTATCGCGATCTGCAACTGCGCGGTCGTTTGGAACTCTCCGCGCTGCGCTGGCGGACGGCGACCAAACAGGACAAAAA
>JAMOBI010000008.1:0-58727 GCA_039908105.1 Magnetococcus sp. YQC-9 | reverse complement strand
GCGCTAAAGTCAAAAGCAAAACCCTGGGAGATGAATCTCCCAGACCCTCTCTTTTTTTTTACCAGTAAAAACGACACATTCCAAGCTGGGTGCGGTTTAGGTTAACGTAAGACACTACCCGAAACTTCCAAGCTGTCCAATCAGTTCTGTTGACCTGCCACCTCACCATCCCGCCTCATCAACCCCGCCAAAACCCGCTCCGGCGTGATCTCCTCCAGACAGCGCGCCACCCCCTCGGGACACGTTCGCTTGAAACAGGGCGCACACGCCAAACCCAGAGAGATCACCCGTATGCTCTCACCCAAAGGCGGCGTGTGCTTTGGGTCCGAAGAGCCGAAGATCGCCACACCCGGTCGGTTCAACGCAGCGGCCACATGCATCAAACCGGAATCGTTGGTCACCACCGCATCGGCACGCGCCAACACATCCACAGCCGCGACTAGATCGATTCGACCCGCCAGATTGACCGCCTGATTCCCAAACCCAGACACGATCGACTCGCCCAATGGCCGCTCCCTGGCCGAACCCAACACCGCCACGCGCCATCCCGAGGCGATCCGATCCGCGGCCAGTGCGGCAAAATGGTGCACCGGCCAACGCTTGGCCAAACCGTACTCCGCACCTGGACAGAACACCAATAAAGCGTCACTGCCGCCCAGACCGTGTTCAGCCAGAATCGACTCCCCATCCGCAGCCGAGGCCAGCAGGTGAGGCAGAGGGAGCACCTCCGGCAGGGTCTCCTGTGCAGACAACCCGAGTGCCACGAAACGCTGCACGGTGCGTGGGAGTGCGCTCTTGTCCAAATGGCGGATGTCGTTGAGCAGGCCAAAGCGCCACTCGCCCAAAAAACCGGTACGCCGGGGAATCTTCGCAAACCACGGCAGGAGCGCTGATTTGAAGGAGTTGGGCAACAGAATCGCCTGCGCATGACGACCGCGCAGGCTTAATCCCAGATGATAACGGCTGGCGAGCGCCAGTTCGCCGTGACCGGCGGGCATCGGAATGGCGTGGCGGATCTCCGGCATGCGTGCGGCCAGCGGCAAAGCCCAGGCTGGCGCCACCAGATCGATCGGCCGTTCCGGTTGCCGGGACTTGAGCGTCATGAACAGCGCCTGGGCCATCACCATGTCGCCGACCCAGGAGGGTCCGATCACCAGGATCGCCCCGTCGGAACTCATACGTCACGACTCTCCCGAGCGGTGACGAAGGCGGCGACCCCCTCTTCCAGGGTGTGGAACGGCGCATCGTAGCCCACTGAACGCAAATGGGAGATCTCGGCCTCGGTGAAGCTCTGATATTTCTCTTTCAATACGTCCGGCATGGGTACGTATTGGATCTCACCGCGTCCGAGCCGCTCGATCAAGGCGCGTGCGACATCATTAAAGGCGCGGCTCTTGCCCGTGCCGACGTTGAAGATTCCCTGCACCGAGCCGCTGTCGGCCAGAAACAGATTCACCTTGACCACATCCTCGACGTGGATGAAATCGCGGCGCTGCTCGCCATCGCCGTAGCCGCCGCTGCCGGTGAAAAGCTTCACCACCCCCTTGTCGAGGATCTGGTGGTACATCTGATGGATCATCGAGGCCATGCGTCCCTTGTGATCCTCACGCGGACCGTAGACATTGAAATAGCGCAATCCGGCCACCGCCGCAGAACAGCGCGCCAGTTGACGCAGCACGTAGCGATCGAACAGCAGTTTCGAGTAGCCGTAGACGTTCAACGGCATCTCGTTGTCCGGGTGCTCAGCAAAGACCGTGGAGCCGCCATAGGTCGCAGCACTCGAAGCGTAGATGAACGGCGCGTTCTGCTCCATCGCGAAGTGGAACAGCTCCTTGGAGTAGGTGTAGTTGTTGTCCATCATGTACTGGCCGTTGTACTCCATGGTATCTGAACAGGCCCCTTGATGGAAAATCGCCCGGATGCGGATGTTGCGCAGCCGTCCGGAACGCAAAATCTCCCGAAATTCATGGAGATCCATGTAATCGGCGATCTCCAGATCGCGCAAATTCAAAAATTTGTCCCCCTGCTTGAGGTCATCGACCACCAGGATGTTGGAGTCGCCTCTGCGGTTGAGGGTGGCCACGAGATTGGCGCCGATGAAGCCGGCTCCGCCGGTTACAATGTACATGGATGATCAAACTCCCTGAGTCGATTGAATGTGATGCAGAATGTTGCTGCTGCTGCGACCGGGTTCAAGCGCGATCAGGGCTACCTGTCCGCCCCAGGATTTCACCTCCCTGCCGCCCACCACCTGCTCCTCGGTGTAGTCCGCCCCCTTGGCCAGGATATCGGGACGCAATGCGCGAATCAATTCCAACGGGGTCTCCTCGTCGAACAGCAGGATCAGATCCACCGAGGCCAGCGCCGCCAGTACCCGGGCACGGTCCCCCTGATGGATCACCGGACGGCTCTCCCCCTTCAGCGCCCGGACCGAACGATCGGTGTTGATCCCCACGATCAGCCGGTTGCCCAGATGGCGCGCCTTTTCCAGATAAGTGACATGTCCGGCGTGCAACAGATCGAAGCAGCCATTGGTGAAAACCAGCCGTTCCCCGCGCTGGCGCCACGCCTCGACACGTGTCAAAGCGATCTCCAGGCTGCACACTTTGTCGGCCTGGGTGAGAATCTCCTCGGAGTGGAACGCAGCCAACAACTCATCGCGATGAATCGGCGAGGTGCCCACCTTGCCGACCACCACCCCTGCCGCCAGATTGGCCAGATGCAAAGCATCCAGACGCGACAGACCGGCGGCAAGTCCGGCAGCCAGAACCGCGATCACCGAGTCGCCGGCACCCGAGACATCGAACACCTCGCGTGCCATGGCCGGAATGCGCACCGGTGGATGATCCGCCTCGATAAGCGCGATGCCCAGTTCACTCAACGTCACGGCCAGAAAATCGGCCTGGATGCGCTGACGAAGCCCCTCGCCCGCAGCCAGCAGGGGTTCCAGGCGACCCGGAGGCATGGGAATCGCCTCGGCCAGTTCACGCCGGTTGGGGGTCAGGGAGGTGGCGCCGCGATATTTGTCGTAGTTGTTCCCTTTCGGATCGACCAGCACCGGCACACCCAGGGTGCGGGCTGACCAGATGATGGCCTGACACACCTGTTCGGTCAGCGTCCCCTTGCCGTAATCCGACAGAATCACCGCGTCCGGGCGCGGCTCGCACTGCAGTTGATCAAGCACATGGCCGACGAAGGTCGACCAGATCTCCTCGGAGACCGGATCGGTCACCTCCCGATCGAGGCGCAGCATCTGCTGGCGACCGCCGATGATGCGCGTTTTCACAATGGTCGGACGATCGGTCAGGGCATGAATCGCCTCGATTTCGATGCCGCTCTGTTGCAGGAGTTCTTTGAGCGCCACCCCGTCTGTATCCGCGCCCACCCAGCCGCACAGGCGCGGACGGATCCCCAGGTTGGCCAGATTGACCGCCACATGGGCTGCCCCGCCGCAGCGGCTGTTTTCCCGCACAGATGTAACGATCCAGGATCAGATCCCCTGCCACCAGCACACAGCGGCCATGAAAATCGGCATTCAGGGTCTCAAGCACTTGGGCACGATCTTGGAACATGGGGATGAAGGCCTTGTGTTGAAAAATGGAGTCGTGCTAGGGGGGTGTTTGGGTGAATCGGGCCTTGCGTGTACGCCAGCTGTTGCGGATGAACACGCTGCTGATCCCAAAAAGAAGACCGCTCGATCCGCCAAGGATAACGATGATTCCCCGTTTTGGCCAGCTGCGCCTTTCGGGAACCACCGCCGGGTCGATCACTCGAAAGGCGAATTCCGGTCGACCGTTGGCCAGCATGATTTTCTTGATCTGATCCTCGGTGAGTGCTGCGATGACCTGCTTGAGCTCCACGAAGGTGGTTTTGGCCATTTCAGCGTTGAGATACTCGATATTGTTTTTGGCATCTTCAATGGCCAGAGTGCGCAGGTGGCGATTGATCCGCTCCACCAGAAGATTGGCCCAACGCGAAGCCAGTTCACGATTCTTCCACTCGATGGTCAAAATCACCAGGCCGCTCTTCTTATCCTCAGTGATTTTGAGCAGATTCATCGAAAACAATTCCACCCCCCTGAGAAGGGTTGGCTGTTTTTTTGGATCCTGCTCTTTCCAGGTCTTGGCGGAGCTGTCCCACTGATCCTCGAACAGGATCGGCATGAGGTTTTCATCGCGAATGAACTCCTCAAGGAAGATGCGCGATTTCAATTTGGCGATCGCCGTATCTTTGGAGGTTCCGCCACCACTGATATTGATGCCGGCCATGGCAGCCAGTCCACCAAATTGTGCCAAAACACCTCCACCTTTCTTGGCGTCGTCACCCGCGGGTTCGAGCAGGATGTCGGCTTTGAAAGACGGCGTTGCCATAAAGGCATAAGTGACCGAACCGGCAACAAAGAGAGAGGTGACAGCGATAATCAGCCATTTGGCGTCCCAGAGTTTCAGGATCATCTCAAACAGATCGATTTCATCATCCGTTTCGTAGCGTAACGGCAAGGGCGAGCCGGTCGGGGATGGAGAGAGATCAGGAGGAGATGTCATGGTCTATCAGTCCGTCGTATTGGTCAAAAGCAATTCATCTGGGTCTGACACTTTTTTCCAGAATAGCGGCAGCTTAACCTTAATGGCGGTCAAAAGGCAATTGCGCGCGTGCGTACCCCGTCAGCGATCGGTTCCGAATCCGTCAACGTTACAACTTCTGCAGCCCCTGTTGTCGGGAGAGCCACCATTCGGCCAGCCGGAAATCCCGTTCCGTATCGATATCCAGGGAGCGCTCGGCAGGCATCACATAGGCGCGGGTGTCCGAGTCGATGAAGCGGTGGGATGCGCGGAACCATTGGGTACGCACAAGGTTGATCGCGCCGTTGAGTTGATGGACCGGCGGCAATTCTTGACGGTTGCGCCGTGTGGCATCACCGGGCAGAAGCGGCTGCATGGCCCCGTCCGATTGCAGGTGAAACATCCAGTAGGGACTTTTTTCAACAGGGGTGACACTGACCAGACTATCGATTGGTTGGCTTGCCGCCAGGTGCAGTGCGGCGGAGATATCCGCGCCGGTGCGCAGAGGCGAGGTCGGTTGCAGCCAGAGAAGCCAATCGTAGGATTCCGGCAAAGTGGAGAGCAGATGCAAGGCGACATCGCTGGCGCGCGCCTCATCGCCGGCCAGCTCCATCGGTCGCGCAAAGGGTACCTCGCACCCCCAGGCACGCGCGGTGGCGATGATCTCCGCATCCTCGGAGGAGAGGATCAACCGGTCGATTTCGGGACAGTTCCTCGCCGCCTCGATGGTCCAGGCTAAAAGCGGCTTGCCGGTCAGGGGGCGAATGTTCTTGCGTTTGACCCCCTTGGATCCGCCGCGTGCCGGGATCACAGCCAGAACCGTCTCATGGCCGATCATTTCCGTATCGCCTTTTCATGAGTCGAATGCTTTCGTCCCAGGGTAAAAGGTTGTCTCACTGGGTTCGTGGGATCATCGATCCATTCGTCGGCGCAATAATCCCGTGTGGCGACGCATCCCAGCCATTGCCAATACTTCATGGGAGAGATGCCATCTCCGGGACGCTTGACGCCGAGATTGCTGGGGGTGAACACTTGGCCGCACTGGATTGGCACAAGGGCTACCAGGCTTTTGCGTGCCACAGGACGGTTTTTTAGCTCGGATGGTGTGGGGAGCTTGCGACCATCGCCGAGTGCGGACTCCACCTGGCGGATCGCCGCCACCATTTGGGTGAGTTCGGCAGGTTCCAGCGAGGCGCGATGGTCCGGGCCCGGCAGGGTGCGATCCAGGGTGAAGTGCTTTTCGATGAGGCATGCGCCGCGCGCGACCGCAGCAATCGGGATGACGATCCCCAAGGTGTGGTCCGAGTAGCCGACCGGCAGACCGAAAGCCTGGGCGAGCGTCTCCATGGCGCACAGATTGACCTCGGAGAACGGCGCCGGATATTCGGTCGTGCAGTGGAGCAGCGTAACCCGTTTTTTGAGCAGGGCTGCACCCTTTTGAGAAGTTCGGGCCTTGGCGAAGGTGACTGGGGTCGGAGTGGCACCCCTTTGAGAGTCTGCGCCATGCAGCATGCCAAATGCCAGGACACCCAGCGCCTCTTCAATCTCGCCGAGGGTCGCCATGCCGGTGGAGAGGATCAAGCGGCAGCCGCTGGCACCGGCTTTTAGCAGCAGTGGGCCGTTGGTGATCTCCCCGGAAGAGAGTTTGAGCGTGTCGAGTTGCAGGTTGGCAACGAGGAAGTCGAGGCTTGTGAGGTCGAACGGGGTGGAGAGGAAAGTGATGCCACGCGCACGGCAGTGATCCCGCAAGATCTGATGGCTGGCGTGATTGAGTTCCAGCTGACGGATCATGGAGAGTTGTGAGGCGTTCGGGTCAGTGGTCGCGCGTTGATAGTCGGCCTTGGGGGCGTGCCGGCTGACCAGTGCCTCGGCTGAAAAGGTTTGGAACTTGACCGCATCCGCACCGGCCTCGCTTGCGGCATCAACCAGTCGGCAGGCCAGATCGAGCTGACCGTTGTGGTTGACGCCGGCTTCGGCGATCACGGTGACGCTGTTGGCGTGGCGCGGGAGCATCCTGGTACGCCTCCTGATAGGAATTGAACTCCAACCTGCGAACGCTCAAGGGGGAAGCAGCCCGTCACCGCAGCCGTTGCCGAACGTGTCTGGTGGAGAGAGCGTACCCCTGGATCGGTATGTTTACCATGTGGAAGGGGTAAAGTGAAAGTTGGTGCGATTGGGTGATCCGGGAGCGTGTGTCGATTCATCCGCGACAACCACAGGGTGGCTACTGCCAGAGGTGGGTGGCGGCAAGCGTTGGTGGCATTTTTTTTTCTGCTCGAAACAAAAAAAATGTCATTTGAATTCTCATACCGCACCCGCAAGCCGGGTGCGGTTTAAGCAATCTTTTAGATAATCACGGCTTTTTGACTGTCAGCAACTCGGCAAGCTTTTGTTGATTGGCATCGATCAACGCCTTCTCCTCCTTGGGCAGAATCGAAGGGGGATTGGCCTGCTGGGTCATCGACTCCTGAAACTGCTTTTCGGAACGCTTGAGCTGCTCCAACGCGATCCTTTTCTGTTCCGGCGGCATGGCGGGATTGTTGTTGATCACCTGCTTTTGATTGGTGAACCACTGCGCGTGCATCTTTTCCAGATCAGCCTGCTGGTTGGCCGGATCGGGCGATGCCGCCCCCTTGGCGCGATTGGCGGCAGAGGCTGCAGACTGTTCCAGGTTCTTCTTTGCCTGTTTGAGTTGCTCAAGAGCCTGCTGGCGCTGCATCGGATGCATGTAGGGATTGTTTTTGATCTGCTGCTCCTGGGCGGCGATCCAGTTGGCCTGCTGCTTCCGGGAGGCCTCTGCGGCGGAGTTGGCATCCGTGGGCACGGCGGCGGCAACCGGGTTGTTGTTCTTGTAGCCGCTCTCCATCTGCGTCAGAATGCGCTGTTTCTCATACGGCGGGATATAGGGATTGTTGCGGATCTGCTCCTGCTGCGCCTTGAGTTGCGCACGCATGCGGGCGTTGGCCGCCTGCATCTCCTTGTCCAGCTGCTGGCGCCCTTCGGCCAGACGGGCTTCGTTCTCCTTCTGCTCCTTGGCCAGGCGGGCTTCGTTCTCCTTTTGCTCCTTGGCCATACGCGCCCGCAATTCGGCTTGACTCTTCTCCGATTCGGCCATCACCAGGCCGGTGTTGATGTGATGGAACAGGTAGAAGAAACGATCCGGATTCCAGTTCTTCTCTTTGAGTCGGGCGTTGAAATCCCGGTCAGCACGCATCGATGAGACGATCCAGGGGTTGCGCGTTACATCCGCCTGGGGATTCCGGGTGCCGAGCCACTGCACGAGACCGGGATAGTCGGCGATGAATTGATCCAGTTCCGCCTTGGTGAAGGGTTTGGGATCCTGAGGTTCGGCGGCATGAAGCAGGCTGGTTCCGCAGAGCAGCGCGACCCCCAGCGTCGCCGCGAGGAGTTGTTTTTTCATGGCTGTTTCCTTCTTCTAGGAATGTGGAAAGGATACAAAAAGAGTGTGCTTTGGGGTATTGTGTCCGAAATCGGACGGTTTGGCAATGATTTAAAGCAATCGCTTATCGAGTTGAAGCGGCGCGTGTGTCGACGCGCTGCCGGTTCATGCCAAAGGAGCCGAGATGGCAGCGGTTGTGGAGAGGGCTGATTCAGGAGAAAATTAACCGCAGGGCATCGACGATCACCCAGAGGGCCAAGGACCAGAGTCCGGCGAGGGCAACGATCAGCGCTGCGCGCATCCAGCGGATGAAAAGATTCTCGATCGCGCGGGTATCGCGGGGCGTGGGCGTGACCTGGGATTGGCTTGCGGGTGTGCGGATCGGCAGGGGGATCGGCAGGGACGGGATGAAGGCCGAAGACCGGATTTTTTTGAAAAGGTTCCAGTTCCCCGGTTCCAGCAGGGTGTCGTGTGTCAGTGCCAGTCGCATCTTCTCAAGTCCCCCGTAAACGTGACTTTTTCACATTGTCGTTGTCATTGCAGTGCATCATAATTCATACCGCAGTGCAAAAGCAACAAAAAAATTCACAAACTCAATTTTGTTGTGCAATATTTTTTCTATCTTGAAAAATCACCTCTCCAGTGCCGTCATGCGCGAGGCAGGTTGCACACATGAACAGTGAGGGTCTGAAGATCGCTGAACCGGCATGGCGTCGTCATGCCCTGCTCCTGTTGGCCGTCCCATTGAGCGCGGCCATTTTCTTATTTGATTTGTGGCAGCCGCTCGACTCTGCGGACGGGGTGTTGTACCTGGCCGTGCTGATCATGGGCTGGTGGATGACGGACAGGAGGGGCACGCTGTTATACCTGGCCATCGGAACCTCATGGCTGGTGCTGCTGGATTTCTGGCTTTCCCAACTTGGCGATATTTCGTTTTGGCTGGCGCTCATCAATCGTGCTTACGTGCTGTTTGCCATCTGGAGCATGGCTGTCACGTTGTGGATTGCCAAGGGGGTTCTGGTCACCCGGGATCAACAGACGATCGAGATGCGCAAACTCTCCGTGGCCGTGGAGCAGAGTCCGGCGGCGGTGATCGTCACCAATGCGGACGGCGTGGTGGAGTTTGTCAACGCCCGTTTCGTCGCCCTGACCGGTTACAGCCGGGAGGAGTCGATCGGTCTGACTCAAGGTCTGGAACGGTTTGGTCTGCGGGAGGGGGTGCGCGATGGCGAGCGGGTGGGCACGCCGGAGCATCCCTGGCGGGGCGAACTGGCCAATCGCAAGAAAAATGGTGAAATCTATTGGTGCGCGGTGGCGATGGCGGCGGTGCGTGACCGGCAGGGGGTGATCCGTCATCACATCGGCGTGATCGAGGATATCACCCAGCGTCGCGAACAGGAGCGGCGTCAATCGTTGGCCCATCGCGCCTTGCGCAGCCGTCTGCGCTTTGCCGAAATCCTCGCTGTGGCCGAAGAGGAAGAGGCGCGGATGCTCGGACAGTTGTGCCGGGTACTGGTTGAGGAGGTCGGCTATCGGCTCGCCTGGGTGGGCATGGCGCAAATGGAGGGTGAACGGTGGGTGCGGCCAGTGGCCTCCCATGGCCACGATGTCGAGTATTTGCATGAGCTGCGCATCACCTGGAGTGAGGGGTCTTACGGCAATGGGCCGACTGGCCGGGCGATTCGTACCGGACGGCCCTGCGTGGCGCATGATCTGAAGCTGGAAAAGGATTTTGAACCCTGGCTGGCTCAGGCGACCCAGTGTGGTTTTCAATCCAGTATTGCTCTGCCGCTGCGTGTGGCCGGTCAGGTGATTGGTGCGCTGAATATTTATGCCTCGTATCCGGATGCCTTTGACGAGATTGAAATCGATCTGTTGCGCGAATTAGCCGGGCAGATGGCCAATGCGATCCGCGCCATGCGCGAGCGGCTCGAAAAGCGGCGTCTGGAGCGCGCCGTCCAGGCCAATGAACGCCGCTATCACGCCCTGTTCAACAGTCTGGAGAGCGGCGTGGTGGTCTATGAGGCGTGGGAGGGGGGTGAGGATTTCATCATTCGCGAAATCAATCCCGCCGGGGCGCGCATCACCCAGGTCGATCCGGAGCGGGTGATCGGCAGGCGGGTTACGGAGGTCTTTCCCGGGGTGCGCACCCTGGGGCTGTTCGAGGTGTTCCAAAGGGTCCATCAAAGCGGTGAGTCGGCCCATCTGCCGGTCACCTATTATCAAGACGAGACGTTAAGGGCCTGGTTTGAAAACCATGTCTACCGGTTGGAATCCGGGGAGATCGTCGCGGTTTTCAACGACCGGAGCGAGCAGAAACGGGCCGAGGAGGCCAAGAGCCAATACGCGGCCATCGTTGCGGCCTCGAGGGATCATATGTCCTTTGTTGGGCACGATTATGTTTATCGCGCGGTCAATCCCGCCTATTTGCAGGCACATGGGCTGCAACGTCACGAGATCGAAGGACATTCGATCGCGGATCTTCTGGGCGAGGAGACCTTCCACCGGATTCGTGGTCTCCTGGATCGTTGCCTGCAAGGGGAGACGATCAACTATCAGGCCTGGTTCGACTTCGCAGTGAACGGACGTTGCTGGATGGATGTCTGCTATTATCCCGATCTGCGCCCGGATGGTAGGGTGCGGGGCATTGTGGTGGTGGCGCGCGATTTCACCGAGCGCAAGCGGATGGAGGACGAGCTGCGCGCCAGCGAGGAGCAGGCCCGTCTGGCCAATCGCGCCAAGGCGGCGTTTCTGGCCAACATGAGCCATGAGATCCGCACGCCGATGAATGCGATTTTGGGCATGGGCCATCTGGCGCTGCAAACCCAGCTCACCAATCAGCAGCAGAACTATCTGAAAAAAATGCAGGCCGCCTCCGAGTCGCTGTTGCGCATCATCAACGATGTGCTCGACTTCTCCAAAATCGACGCCGGCAAGATGACGCTCGAGATGTGGCCATTTGATCTGTGCGAGGTGATGGAGCGGGTCACGGATGGGGTATTGACCAAGGCGAACGCCAATCCGCGCGTCGAGGTGCTGGTGTCGTTTCCGCTGGAGCTACCCAGACGTCTGATCGGTGATGCTGTGCGTCTGGGTCAGGTGTTGACCAATCTGTGTGACAACGCGGTCAAGTTCACCGAGCGTGGTGAGGTGGTGCTTGCGGTCGAGTCGGTGGATGTGGGCGACGGTTGGGTGAGTTTGGCCTTCGAGGTGCGTGACACCGGCATCGGCATCGAGACCAGAGAGATCGAGCGGTTGTTGCAGCCGTTCCAGCAGGCCGACAGCTCGACCACCCGGCGGTATGGCGGAACCGGACTGGGATTGGCGATCTGCCACACCCTGGTCAAGATGATGGGTGGCACATTGACCGTCAACAGTCGTCCGGGCGCAGGAAGCCGGTTTTCCTTCGAGGTGCGTTTCCAACTGGCTGAAAAGATGGATCAAAAGCGTTTCATGCCTCCTGCCGATCTTGAGGGACGACGGGTGCTGGTGGTCGATGACAACGCGGTATCCCGGAAGATTCTGACTGGTCTGCTGCGTGGTCTGAGGTTTGTGTACGAGGCGGTGGAGTCGGGCGAGGCGGCGCTTGTGGCGTTGCGGCGGGCTGAGCGGCGCGGGGAACCGGTCGATCTGCTGCTTTTGGATTGGGCCATGCCTGGGATGGATGGGCTCGAGACCGCGCGGCGCATCATGGCCGATCCGGAGATTCCGCTGCACCGGGTGATCATCATGGTGTCGACCTTTGAACGGGAGATGGTGATGGCGACAGCGAGTGACTTGGGGATGTGCGGTTTCATTCACAAACCGGTGACACCTTCGGTGCTGCTCGATGCCATCATGGAGCGGTTCGGCAAGGCGGTGACCCGCGCGCCGGCGGGATCGGACCTCCAGGAGCCGTGTGGGATCCAGGGGTTGTGCGGCAAGCGGATTCTGGTGGTGGATGACCTGGAGGATAACGTGGAGCTGATCCGCGAGCTCCTCATGAAACGTGGCGTGGAGGTGGTGGCTGCCTGCAACGGCCTGCAGGCGCTCGAGAAGGTGCAAGAGTCGCCGGATGGGTATTTCGATCTGGTTCTGATGGATATGCAGATGCCGGTCATGGATGGCTGGGAGGCGGCACGACGGCTTGGGGTGAGACCGGAGAGTCCGCCGGTGATCGCCATGACGGCGAGCGTTCTGGCCGAGGATGTGCGAGCCTGTCTGGATGCCGGCATGCGCGATCACATCGCCAAGCCGGTCGTGGTCAAGGATCTGTTGCAAAAGCTCATCTCCTGGTGTTGTGACGGGGTGGAGGAGTCGGCGCCTGAGCTGCCGGCCTCCAGGGAGATGATCTCCGCCGGGCCGGCGAATGGTCCGTTGGCTGGGCCGGTGGATGGTCCGTCGGTTGGAGCCGAGGTCCAAGCGATCGACTGGTCCGCCGGATTGTTGCGCTGCGAGGGGGATGCCGGCTTGCAGGAGCGGCTGGTGGTCAATTTCCGCAAAGAGTTTGCCACGGCTTTAGAGCCGATTGCCGAGGAGTTGGCCTGCGAGGCGTGGGATGGGGCCATGCGTCGTGTGCACAAGCTTAAAGGGGCTGCCGCCAACATCGATGCCACGGCCCTGACTGCGGTGGCAGGCCAGATGGAAACCGCACTGCGGCGGGGAGAGATCGCCACGGCACAGTCCCACATGCCGGCATTGCGAGAGGCATTGAGGGCCGTTCTGAGCGAGATCGAACGCAGCTGTGAACCGGAGGGAAAGTCTACTGCCCAGCCGGAAGCGTGCACGATCGAGTATGTGAGTAGGACGACTGGGAAGGTTTCCAATAAGATAAACGAGCGTTCGGTTGACAAGATAAATCTGTTGCAATTGCTGCAAGAATTGGGCATCTTGTTGGACAAGGGGGATATGCGCTGCGATGTGGTATTTCGGCACGTTGAGCAGGATTTATTAATTTTTCAGGAGGTTGATGAGGATGTCAACCGTTTGCGCGGCCATTTGGAGCGGTTGGAGATGGCGCAAGCCAGGCAGGCGCTGGATGCCTTGATCCGGCATTTGGAACTCTAATGATTCATTAAAGAGGAGATGCCCATGGATGCGCCTGATGCCCTGCCCACGGTTCTGGTGGTGGACGACTCTCCCGATAACATCCGGTTATTGGGGAATATACTCCTCAAGGAGTATCGGGTTCTCTTTGCCACGAGCGGCAAGGCGGCCATGGAGAGTGCGGTGGTCAATCAGCCGGAGCTGGTATTGCTTGATGTGGTGATGCCGGAGGTCGACGGCTTCGAGGTGTGCGACTGGTTGCGCGCCCAGGAGCGGACGCGGGGCATTCCGGTGATCCTGGTGACGGCGATGAACGATCTGGAGGCCGAAACGCGCGGTTTCGAGGTCGGAGCGGTCGATTTTCTCACCAAGCCGGTCAATCCGGCGGTGGTGCGGGCGCGGGTGGCGGCGCATCTGGCCCTGAAACGGCAGCGGGACGCGCTGGAGCGGGCCAATTTCCGTCTGGTAGAGGAGATCCGTCGCCGCGAGAAGCTGGAGACCCTGTTGCGCGAGCAGGCGGAGTTTGATGCCTTGACCGGTCTGCCGAACCGCAAGCTTTTTCATGACCGTCTGGAGCAGGCGGTGTTGGTGGGCGAGCGCAAGCGACGGCAGTTCGCGCTGTTGTTCGTGGATCTGGATCGCTTCAAGTGGGTCAACGACACGCTGGGTCACGACGCCGGCGACGCCCTGCTGGTGGAGGCGGCCCGGCGCTTGAAAGGGGTGGTGCGCAAGTCCGATACCGTGGCGCGGTTGGGCGGGGATGAGTTCACGGTGATCCTGGCCGACATCCTGCACGAATCGATGGCCGAGCTGGTGGCGCGCAAGATCTTGGAGCAGCTCTCGACCCCGTTCGTGCTCAAGGGGCAGCAGGTGGCCATTTCCGGCAGTGTCGGCATCGGCATGTTTCCGGAGGATGGTACAACCTCCCACGATCTCTCCCGCAACGCCGATTCGGCGATGTATTTGGCCAAGCAGTCGGGTCGCAACGCCTTTCGTTTCTTCTCCGAGGAGATTGATCGTCAGGCCCATCGACGCATGACCCTGGAGGGGGAGATGCGGCTCGCCTTTCAGAACGACGAGTTTTTCCTCGACTATCAGCCCCAGATCCGTATGGCCACCGGTCGGTTGTCCGGCATGGAGGCTTTGGTGCGCTGGGACCATCCGCGCGAGGGGGTATTGTTTCCGCAGCAGTTCATCCCACTGGCCGAGGGGACCGGTTTGATCACCCAGGTGGGGGCCTGGGTGTTGCGTACCGCCTGTCGCGATGCCGCCTGCTGGATCGAGGAGGGGTTTGTGGACCTCAAGCTGGCGGTGAATCTCTCCGCGCTGCAGTTTCGCGAGGGCGATCGGCTGGTGAGTCTGGTCGAGGAGACCTTGAACGAAACCGGTTTCCCGGCGCGCAATCTGGAGCTGGAGATCACCGAAAGCATGATGCTCGGCAATCCGGATCAGGCGGCAGAGACTTTGCGGCAGCTGCGCGAATTGGGGATTTCGATCGCCATGGACGACTTCGGCACCGGTTTTTCGTCGCTGGCGTTGCTGAAACGGTTGCCGATTCAGGTGATCAAGATCGACCGGTCGTTTGTGAAGGATCTGACCCCGGAAGGTCGTAACGCCTCGTTCACCTCGGCGATCATCTCCATGGCCCGGCAGTTGGGGTTGCATGTGGTGGTGGAGGGGGTGGAGAGCGATCAGCAGTTGCGGATAGTCAAGGAGCAGGGTGGGGACGAGGTGCAGGGTTTTTTCTTCAGCCCGCCGTTGGGCAGGGACTCCTTCTTGGATCTGTTGCACGGACGTCTGCCGTTGGGGGCGGCCAAGTTGGCCAATGGGGCGTGATCCGGGAGTCAGCCGGGCGGTCGGGTGAGTGGGTATTGTCTTACGTTAACCTAAACTGCACCCAGCCTGGAATGTGTCGTTTTTACAGGTAAAAACCACACATTCACGAAATCGGTCTCCATCATCATGAAAATCAAAGGGCGATAACGCGGTGGCCCGCCGGCTGAGCCTCCTGCAACATCAACCGGACTGAAAAGGATTGACAGCAATGATTGGATTTGACCCTCACGAGGCAAAGACCCTCTTTCGCGGGACTCAAGAATGTAACTATACAAGGCGTACAGGCTGACATATTTTTAGTTTGACGTGTTTCCTGCGCCTGGATGGTCCTTGCAGGGAGGGATGATGGTGGGGAGAGGGAGATGCAGGTCAAGCGGAATGAGATCGAATTCAAGAAATATGAGAAAAAGGGAGCTTATCATTGGGGGGACATCTGCCGTCACCCGAAGTTCAGAAATGCTTTTGTTCTTGGACGTTATCAAAACATGCTGCAGCTGTTGCAGCAAACATTCCCAAACGGGGCCGTCACCAGGAAGCGGGTACTGGATGTAGGCTGCGGGGATGGCGCTTTGACCTACCTGATCGCCAGAGAGGGCTTTACGGTTTCGGGTGTGGACCCCTCGGAGTTGGCCATTCGTCTTGCCAAGGAACAAATTACGCCACTTGAAATTGAGATCGATTTTCGCATCGCACCAGCGCAGCAAATTCCATGGCCCGATGGCAGTTTTGATGCCGTTATCTCTTCAGATGTCATTGAGCATGTTTCTCAACCACGTGCCATGCTCGAGGAGATCCGGCGTGTACTGGTCCCGGGTGGCTACGCCGTGATCAGTACACCGATTCGGTACAAAGAATTTTTTGCGCCCGAGCATGTGATCGAATGGTTCCCACAAGAGTATGAAACCTTGATTCGTGAGTATTTTCCCGAGTCCCGTTTCTGGAAATCGCATCCAATCTTTTTGGAGGAACTGTTTGGGATCTCAAAAAAGGCGAGACTGATGATCAATCTGATTTCATTGCACCGAAATCCTTTTAGCGGTTTCTCGGAAAAATTCAAATATTATTCTTTACAGTATTCAGTCTCGAAGAATACTGAATAACATTCAACAATTCAATCATTTGCTTACAATACTGGATTCGCATATCCATTCATCGCCATGAAAATCAGCATCGGCATGCGCATTCAGCCGGGACCGTGGGGTGGGGGCAACCGGTTTGCGCTCGCGCTCGCGGACCATCTGCGCACCCAGGGACATACGGTCTGTCATGATCTGGCACCGGATGATCTCGATATCATTCTCCTGGCCGAACCGGATCGTCGTCTGCGGGTTTCGGCCTATGATCATGCCGATATTCTGCGCTATCTGCTGTTCGTCAACCGGCGGGCACTCGTCGTGCACCGCATCAACAACAGCAGCGAGGCGCGCGATGATGCACAAGGTTCATTCAATCGCTTCCGCATCCAGGCCAACCGGATCGCCGATCACACCGTGTTCGTCAGTCAATGGGTGCGGCGCTGCTATCAGACCGCCGGGTTTGCCACGGTGCGCCCGAACACGGTGATCCCAAACGGCGCGGATGCCCGCTTGTGGCAACCATCCGCGCCCGATGGGAAACGTCCGGATGACCGGCTGCGGATCGTCACCCACCACTGGAGCACCCACGTCAACAAGGGGTGGGATATCTACCGACAGCTCGATGAGTTGCTGGGAGATCCTCCCTGGAACGAATGGCTGCAATTCACCTTTGTCGGTCAACTGCCCGAGGGGGAGCGTTTGGTCAACAGCCGTCATGTGCCGGCCTTGAGTGGCGCAGAGTTGGCCGAAGAGTTGCGTTCGCACGATCTCTATCTGACCGCCTCCCGTTTCGAGGCCGGCCCCAACCATGTGCTGGAGGCGGCGTTGTGCGGGTTGCCACTGCTCTATCGCGACAGCGGATCGATGGCCGAGTATTGTGACGGATACGGGATTGCCTATACAGCGGAGACACTGGAGAATTGTCTGGAGCGCATGCGAGAGCAACGGTCCGTCTGGCAGGGGAAGATGCGGAATTATCCCTTCACAGCGGATCGCATGTGCACGGCCTACGAAGAGCTTTTCAACCGTCTGTGCGCCAGACGAAACGAGCTGCTTGCAGAACGTCGGTTGGGCGTTCAATGGTCCTGGTTGGTAAAAGTTTTGTTGAATCGCCTCTGGAATGGTTGAACAAATGATTGGGTCAAGAAAAAGCGGTAGTGTCTTACGTTAACCCAACCACAACCAGCTTGGAATGTGTAGTTTTTATTAGTGAAAAAAAAGAGAGGGTCTGGGAGATTCATCTCCCAGGGTTTTGCTTTTGACTTTAGCGCGCTCTTAATAAGAAGCATTTTTTCGCGGTTTCTGCGAAAAAATGCGCCGCGCGCGGCCTTCGCCTGCTTCGTTTCCGTCTTTTGGAAACGAAGCAGGCAGTTTGCACACAGCTTGGCGGATCAGGCTGTCAAATCAGTTTGGTTGATCCACTACGCATCCCAAAATGGGCGCGGTTTAGATATTTAACATATTCTGATAGTATAATGATGCATTGCGAAACCATTCGATAACGTATCCAACCAGGAATATACAATTTTTTTGATCCGGTCATTGCATCAGCGCTTGACCCAGAGGGCGCGCAGTGGTAGAAATTCCGGCGCGTCATCCTGTGGGTCACCTCTGGATGACGTCCACAAAAGCATGACAGCGCAACCCCTCCGCGGAGCATGGCCGAGATGCTTGAAAATTATTTCCCCATTCTGGTTTTTCTGGTCATTGCCGTTGGCATGGCCGTCGCCACGCAGGTGATGTCCTTCCTGTTGGGGCCGCGCAAGCCGGATCCCAAAAAATGCTCCCAATACGAATGCGGTTTCTCCCCGTTAAGCGGCATCCGCATCCCGTTTGACGTGCGATTTTACCTGTTGGCCATTCTCTTCGTGGTGTTCGATCTGGAAGCCGCATTCATGTTCCCGTGGGCGGTGGCCTTCAAGCAGCTCGGCATCATCGGTTTCGTGGAGATGATGCTTTTCCTGGTGATTCTGTTGGTTGGCTATGCCTATGTCTGGAAGAAGGGGGCATTGGAATGGGATTGAACGATCCGTTTGTCCAGGGCGTGGCCCAGGAGGTGGGTGAGCGCGGTTTTCTGCTCACCTCGGTGGATACGCTGGCCAACTGGGCACGTACCTCGTCGATGTGGCCGATGACCTTCGGGCTGGCCTGCTGCGCGGTGGAGATGATGCAGGCCGGTGCCAGCCGTTATGACCTCGACCGTTTCGGCATCGTCTTTCGCGGTTCGCCGCGCCAGTCGGACGTGATGATCGTGGCCGGCACGCTGACCAACAAGATGGCCCCGGCGCTGCGCAAGCTCTACGAGCAGATGCCCGAGCCGCGCTGGGTGGTCTCTATGGGTTCGTGCGCCAATGGCGGGGGCTATTATCACTACGGCTACTCCACGGTGCGCGGTTGCGACCGCATCGTGCCGGTGGATGTCTACATCCCGGGCTGCCCGCCCACCGCCGAGGCGTTCCTGTACGGCATCTTGCAGCTGCACAAGAAGATCCATCGCACCCACACCTTCGATGGTGGTTGGGGTGCCAACGGCGTGCGTCTGCCCAAGAAACTGGTAGGGTGAAACGATGACCCCCGAGACCCTCGACACACTCGAAGCCGCGCTGTCCCAACGGCTGCCCGATCTGCCGCGCGAGCGCAGCGGTGATGCCCTGATCGTGCGGGTGGCAACCGATGCCCTGGTTGCCACCATGACCCTGCTGCGCGATGATCCAGAGTTGAATTTTCATCAGATGATCGATCTGGCGGGTGTCCACTATCCGGAGCGAGACAAGCCCTTAGAGGTGGTCTATCAGCTGCTGTCGGTTTACAAGAACCATCGGCTGCGGGTGAAGTGCGCTGTTGCCGAGGGTGAGGCGGTCCCCTCGGTGACCCCGGTCTGGAGCTGCGCCGACTGGTACGAGCGCGAGGCCTATGATCTGGTCGGGATTCTCTTCTCCGGCCATCCGGATCTGCGGCGCATTTTGAACGACTATGATTTCGACGGCCATCCGTTGCGCAAGGATTTCCCGGTGACAGGCCGGATCGAGGTGCGCTACGACGAGACGCTGGGTCGAATTGTCCGGGAACCGATCTCCCTTGAGCGGGAGAATCGCGAACCCTACCGCCACACTCTCTAGGAGCCGAGACGTTGGCGATGGAAACGCAAAAGACGGAATTCTTGAATTACACGGTCAACTTCGGACCCCAGCATCCGGCGGCGCACGGTGTGTTGCGTCTGCTCTTGGAGCTTGACGGCGAGGTGGTGGAGCGGGCCGATCCGCACATCGGCTTCCTGCATCGCGGTACCGAGAAGCTTTTGGAGCACAAGACCTATCTGCAGGGTGTGCCCTATTTCGATCGTCTCGACTACATGTCGATGATGAGCGAGGAGCACTCCTGGGTGTTGGCGGTCGAGAAGCTGATGGGGATCCAGGCCCCGGAGCGGGCGCAATACATCCGGGTGATCTTCGCAGAGCTGACGCGCATCTTGAACCACCTGCTCTTTTTGGGTGCGCACGGTCTGGATGTCGGCGCCATGACCATGTTCATCTACTGCTTCCGGGAACGGGAGCGGATCATAGACATGTACGAGGCGGTTTGCGGTGCGCGCATACACGCGGCCTACTTCCGTCCGGGTGGCGTGGCGCGCGATCTGCCCGATGGGCTGGCCGAGAACATTCAATCCTTTGTCGACGATTTCCCGGCCAAGATCGACGAATACGAGACCCTGTTGACCGAAAACCGTATCTGGAAGCAGCGTCTGGTGGATATCGGTGTGGTGTCGGCTGCCGAAGCGCTCGATATGGGCTATGTGGGACCGATGTTGCGCGGCTCGGGCATTGCCTGGGATCTGCGCAAGGCCGAGCCGTATGATGCCTATGATAAGATCGATTTCGACATCCCGATCGGCAAGAATGGTGACAGTTATGATCGTTATCTGGTGCGGGTCGAGGAGTTGCGGCAGAGCAACCGGATCATTGCCCAGTGTTTGCAGCAGATGCCGAAGGGTCCGGTGAAGATCGAGAATTTCAAAAACTCCGCCCCCTATCGTCAGGAGATGAAGGAGGGGATGGAGTCCCTGATCCACCACTTCAAGCTCTTTTCCGAGGGATTCGAGGCGCCGCCGGGTGAAGTGTATGTCGCCACCGAATCGCCCAAGGGGGAGTTCGGGGTGTACATCATCTCGCATGGCGGCAACAAGCCCTATCGGGTGAAGATTCGGGCTGCAGGGTACAACCATTTGCAGTCGTTGAAGAGCATCCTGAAAGGTCACATGTTGACGGATGTGACGACGATCGTGGGGACGATCGATATCGTGTTCGGTGAAATCGACCGGTAGACGGTGTGTGAACAGCCTGCGTCGGGATGGGATGGCGCGGGGGGTGTCGGGTTGTTTTGGACCATTGCATGAGGCAGCGCGAGCATGAACGAGCGGAGTCCACTCTCCACCGGGGTTGTCCCCCGATTTTCCGACGAGGCGCTAAAGCAGATCGACGCGATCTTCAAGCGCTATCCGGCGGATCGCCGCCAATCTGCGGTGATGCCGATTTTGCATCTGGCACAGCGTGAATTCGGTGGCTGGCTCTCGCGCGAAAGCCTGGATTACGTGGCCGGCATCGTCGGCATGCCGCCGATCCGGGTTTATGAGGTGGCCACTTTTTACACCATGTACAACCTGCGCCCGGTCGGCAAGTATCATGTCCAGGCCTGCACCAACATCTCCTGCTGGCTTTGTGGTTCGGACCAGGTGATGGATGCTTTGAAGAAGAAGCTCAAGATTGCGGCGGGGCACACCACCGAGGACAAACGGTTCACGCTGATCGAGGTGGAGTGTCTGGGCGCCTGCGTCAACGCGCCGATGATGCAGATCAACGACGATTATTATGAAAATCTGACCGCTGACAAGGTGGTCGAGATCATCGACCGGCTTCCCTGAGTGATCCGGGATCAACTTCGAGCGGGCGGACGCCATCACGGATAACACCTCATGAAGATCGTCTATCAGAACATTCATCTTCCCAACAGCCACACCCTGGCGGTCTACCGGGCCAATGGCGGCTATCAGGCGGTGCTCAAGGCCATTGAGCTGGGGCCGGACGAGGTGATCGAGGAGGTCAAACGTTCCGGCATTCGCGGTCGCGGTGGCGCGGGCTTTCCGGCGGGCATGAAGTGGTCGTTCATCCCCAAGAACGATCCCCGGCCCAAGTATCTGACCTGCAACGCCGATGAAGGCGAGCCGGGCACCTGCAAGGATCGCGACATCATCCGTTATGATCCGCACCGCTTGATCGAAGGGATGATGATCTGCGGTTTCGCAGTCGGGATCCAGCAGGCGTATATCTACATTCGCGGCGAGTTCTACCGTGAGACCGAACGGCTGCAGGCCGCCATTGATGAAGCCTATGCCGACGGGATTTTGGGCGACAACGCCCTCGGCAAGGGGTTCAAATTCCATCTGGCGATCCATCGCGGCGGCGGGGCCTATGTGTGCGGCGAGGAGACCGGACTGATCGAGTCGATCGAGGGCAAGAAGGGTCAGCCGCGCTTGAAACCGCCGTTCCCGGCCAACATCGGTCTGTACGGCTGCCCGACGGTGATCAACAACGTCGAGACATTGGCTTCGATTCCCTCGATCATTGAGCGCGGCGGTGCTTGGTACGGCGCCCTGGGGGTGGCCAAGTCGAGCGGAACCAAGATCTTTTCGGTCTCGGGTCATGTGAACAAGCCGGGCAACTACGAGGTGGAGCTGGGCATTCCGTTGAAGACCCTGTTGGAGGAGCATGCCGGTGGTGTGCGCGGCGGTTGGAACAACTTAAAAGGGGTGATTCCGGGCGGTTCCTCCTCGCCGATCCTGCCGGCAGAGGTGTGTGCCACCATCACCATGGATTATGACGCCATGGCCAAGGCCGGCACCATGTTGGGTTCGGGCGCGGTGATCGTGATCGACAAATCGGTTTGCCTGGTACGCGCCATCGCCCGGCTGTCCCGTTTCTACCGGCACGAGTCGTGCGGACAGTGCACCCCGTGCCGCGAGGGAACGGGCTGGCTGGCGCAGATCATGACGCGCATGGAGGCGGGTCAGGGCACCATGGAAGACATCGATCTGTTGCAGGATATCTGCAACAACATCGGCGGCAAGACCATCTGCGCCCTGGGTGACGCAGCGGCGGGTCCGGTCATGGGTGCGCTCCGGTCGTTCAAGGAGGAGTTCATCTACCACGTGGAGCACGGCCGCTGCATGGCGGGTTGAGGAGCGAGCTTGAAAAAATGCCTACGCTGATCATCGACGGGAAGGAAATTGATGTCAAGCCGGGAACCTCCATCATGGAGGCCGCCAAGCTTTTGGGCATTTACATTCCCCACTTCTGCTACCATCCCAAGCTGCCGATCGCCGGCAACTGCCGCATGTGTCTGGTTGAAGTGGAGAAGATGCCCAAGCCGGTGATCTCCTGCGCCATGCCGGTGAGTGAAGGGATGGTGGTGAAGACCGATTCGCCCATGGTGCGCACCGCACGCAAGGGGGTGATGGAGTTTTTGCTGATCAACCACCCGCTCGATTGTCCGGTGTGCGATCAGGGTGGCGAGTGTACGTTGCAGGATCTGGCCATGAAGTATGGCCCGGATCGTTCGCGCTTCCACGATCACAAGCGCGAGGTGCCCAATCACGATCTGGGCCCGTTGATCGAGACCGAAATGAACCGCTGCATCCACTGCACCCGCTGCATCCGTTTTTCCGAGGATGTCTCCGGCGTCGAGCAGATGGGCGCGGTCTATCGTGGCGATCACATGATGGTGGGTCCGTTCGTCGAGGGTCATCTGGAGTCGGAGCTGACCGGCAATTTGGCCGAGATCTGCCCGGTGGGTGCGTTGAACTTCAAGCCGTTCCACTTCCAGGCGCGTGGCTGGGAGTTGAAGCATGCCGATGGCGTCTGTACGCACTGCTCGGTGGGGTGTCATACCCGGTTGGATCATCTGGATGGCCGCATTTTGCGTGTCATGGCGCGCGGCTGGGATGCGGGCAACGAGAGCTGGCTGTGCGACAAGGGCCGGTTTGCCATCGACGGGCTGCGTGAGGGACGACTGGAGGCCCCGCTGGTCCGTCCGGTCAATGGCGTGGTGCAAAACAAGGTGAGCTGGCCCGAGGCGCTCGATCAGGCGGCAGCGATCTTGAAATCGGTCAAGCCCGAAGAGGTGGCGGGAGTGGCGTCGGATGCGATCCAGGGCGGTGAGGAGTTGTTCGCTTTCCAGGATCTGCTGCGCAACGTGGTGGGTACGGCGCATGTCGATCATCGCTTGCGGCAGCGGGATTTTTCCGGTGACGAGCAGCCTCTGACCCGTGCAGATCTGTTGATGAACACCCCGCTGCTCGATCTGGCTGGTGCGGATGTAATCCTGTTGGTGGGTTTTGATCCGCGCTTTGAGACCCCGCTGTTGAACTTCCGGCTGCGGCGTGCTTCGCAAGCCGGGGCGCGGGTGATTTCGATCCACACGCGGCAGTTGAACAGCAATCTGTTGGGGTTGACCTCGATTGTCGTGGCCCCGGGTGGGGAGGCGCAACTGCTCAATCAGGTGTTGGCCGGTGTGGATGGTGCGGCGGTGGAGGGTGATGCCGGGATGGTGGCCGCGTTGCTGAAGGGGGCCAAGAAGCCGGTGGTGCTGTTGGGTGAGCAGGCGATCGTCCATCCGGAGGCCGAGGGGCTGCGCCGTCTGGTGGTGGCGCTGCTGGATAAGGTGGGTGCGATCGGGCCGAACTGGAACGGTTTCAATCGGGTGGCTTCCCGTGGCAATGCGGCGGCAGCCCAGGATCTGGGCGTGGTGCCACATCGCGGACCGGGCTATACCCGTCTGGAGCGGGCGGGCATGAATGCGGCAGCGATTCTGGAGGCTGCGGCAGAGGGTCGGATCAAGGTGTTGTTCCTGTTGGGCGTGGATCCCACCGAAGAGGCATTGGACCGGGAACTGGCCCGCAAGGCGTTGGAGAAGGCGCGGGTGATCTATCTGGGTGCCTACGGATGCGAGGCGTCGCGAGCTGCCGAGGTGGTGTTGGCCGGCCTTGCGCCGGGTGAGAAGCCGATGACCTTGACCAACTGCGAGGGTCGGGTGCAGCGCGGCGTACGCGCTGGCAACGGACCCCTGGAGGCCAAGGAGGATTGGCGGATTCTGCGCGGTTTGAGCGATCGTTTCGCCTCCCCGCTCGGTTACAACGATCTGGAGTCGTTGCGCAAGCGCATGGCAACGAACGATCACCGTTATGATTTCGCGCGTTTGGGTCCGGGTGAGACGCCGAGGGCGTGTGATCACAGCCCGGTGACCAAGGGGTTGCCGGTGGTGGTGCGTGCGTTTGAACCGGCCTCCGGCATTCATCTGGTGGTGGAGTCGGCGCTCTATCGCGACGATCCGGTTGCCTGGCGTTCGCCGGTGATGGGCAAGTTGGCCCGTGATGGTCGGTTGCGCATCCATCCGGACGATGCCACGGGCCTGGCGATCGGTCAGGATGGGCTGGTGCGGGTGCTTCAGGGTGAGAAGCGGGTGGAGCTGCGGGCCGATCTGGATTCGCGGGTGCCGCGTGGGGTGGTGTTCGGCGATTTTGGCCAGGGCGATCATGCGTTGCGTGAGTTGTGTGATTATGTCAACGGTTACAGTCGCGTGAGTCTGGTGGCGTTGCCGGGTTGAATGGATTGAAAACTGTTACAGGGGTCCGGGGACCAAAGGCCCCCGGCAGGAGTTTGGGGACGGAGTCCCCAAGGTTTTGATTTTGAATTTGCCTTTTGCGCGCTTTTCACGATAAGCGATTTTTCGCAAAGCGAAAAAATCGCGCCAGCGCGCAGCCTTTTACACCCGGATGTTTGCCGGTTTTTGGCAACCATCCGGGTGCGACTTGCTTATGAGAAGAGATTGCCACCAGTCGATGCGTCCGTGATGAACGACGCATCCAGAAAGGTTGGTTTTACATGGATTTCATGCCAGATCTCTTGCATAGGGGATCAAGCATGGTGGCGAGAGTCAAGCGTGGACCGGGGACGACATGCCTGAAATTCTGAAAGAACTCTTGGGAACCGTTCATGGCTTCGGCGAGGGGTTGTTCGGGCCGATGCTCTGGATCGTGGTTTGGACCGTGATCAAGATCGTGATTCTGTTGGCGCCCGTGCTCTTCATGGTCACCTACATCACGCTGGCGGAACGCAAGATCATCGGCTTCATGCAGGTCCGCTATGGACCCAATCGCGTGGGTTTCTGGGGGATTCTCCAGCCGCTGGCCGACGCGGCCAAACTGCTCTTCAAAGAGCTGTTGCTGCCCGAGAAGGCGGATCGCACGATCTTCTTCCTGGCTCCGGCCTTGACGCTGGTACCGGCGCTGATCGCCTGGGCGGTGATTCCCTTTGCGCCGGGGCTGGTGCTTTCGGATATCAACATCGGCATTCTCTATATCCTGGCGGTCTCCTCGATGGGTGTCTACGGCATCATCATGGCCGGTTGGGGCTCGAACACCCGCTTCAGTTTCCTGGGTGGTTTGCGGTCTGCGGCGCAGATGGTCTCTTATGAGGTGTCGATGGGCTTCACGCTCATCCCGGTGGTGCTGCTCTCCGGCAGCCTCAACCTCACCGATGTGGTCAATGCCCAGAAGGGGATGTGGTTCGTCATCCCGCTGCTGCCAATGTTCGTGATTTATTTTATCTCGGTGGTTGCTGAAACGAATCGTTCGCCCTTTGATCTTCCGGAGGCCGAGGCGGAGCTGGTGGCCGGTTTCATCACCGAATATTCGGCCATGAGTTCGGGTTTGTTCTTCATGGGCGAGTATGCCAACATGATTCTGGTGTCGTTCATGGGGTCGATCCTCTTTTTGGGGGGGTGGCTGCCGCCGATCGCGCTATTGGATTTCGTTCCGGGGATCGTCTGGCTGGTGATGAAGGCTTCGTTTCTGCTGTTCGTATTTTTGTGGATCCGGGCCACCTTCCCGCGTTATCGCTATGACCAGCTGATGCGCCTGGGTTGGAAGGTCTTTCTGCCCATCTCGCTGTTGTGGATTTTCGTCACCGCGTTGGGTGTGCTGATGTTCGGCAAGGCATGAGAAGGCATTGGGAGGAGACGCTAAGATGGGTTTGAACTTCAAGGAGTTGGCGGACACCTATGCCTTGCGGGAGTTGGCCTCGGGCATGGCGGTCACGCTGCGGCACATGTTCAAGCCGCACATCACCATCCAGTATCCCGAGGAGCGCACCCCGCTCTCCCCGCGTTTTCGTGGCGAGCACGCCCTGCGGCTCGACGAGAAGGGTCAGGAGCGCTGCGTGGCCTGCAAGCTTTGTGAGGCCACCTGTCCGGCCCAGGCGATCTACATCGAGATCGACCCGGCCACCACGGCCGAGCAGCGCCGCACCCGGGTCTACAGCATCGATGAGACCAAATGCATCTTCTGCGGTTTCTGTCAGGAGGCCTGTCCGGTGGATGCGATCGTGCTGGGGCCGAACTTCGAGTTTCATGGTTACACGCGCGAGGATCTCTATTACGACAAGGCGCGGCTGTTGGCCAACGGTGAGCGCTGGAAGGCGGCAATCGACGCCAATCTGGCCGCGGACGCCAAGTACCGGTAATCAGGAGCGCATCAGATCATGGTAGCGGATCTCGTCTTTTATCTTTTTTCGGCCATCACCGTGGGCGCGGCCATTGGCGTGATCGCCAGCCGGAACCAGGTCCACTCGGTGCTGTTCCTGATTCTGGCTTTCTTCAATGTGGCCGGTCTGTTCGTGCTGCTCGAAGCGGAATTCCTGGCCGCGATCCTGGTGATCGTCTACATGGGCGCGGTGGCGGTGCTTTTCCTCTTCGTGGTGATGATGCTCAACATCGACTTCGAGGAGCTGCGCAAGGGGGCGATGGAGCATCTGCCGATGGGGCTGTTCATCGGCGCGCTGATTTTAGTGGAGTTCGGGTTCATCCTGTCGGGGATTCACGTGGACGGTCAGGTGCATCAGACGGCCAACGTGTCGAACACCCTGGCGATCGGTCAGCTGCTGTTCACCAAATTCCTGCTGCCCTTTGAGGTCGCTTCGTTGATCCTGCTGGTGGCCTTGATCGGTGCCGTGGTGTTGACGCACCGCCGGCGCAAGGATGTGAAACGGCAGAACATCCCCTCGCAGATCGCCCGCAAGCGCGCGGATGCCGTGGAGTTGGTCAAGGTCGCCTCGGGTCAGGGAGCCAAACAACCATGAGTCTGAACCACTTTCTGCTGTTGAGCGCCATGCTGTTCACGATCGGCATTGTCGGGATCTTTTTGAACCGGCGCAACATGATCATCATCCTGATGAGCATCGAGCTGATCCTGCTGGCGGTGAACATCAATTTCGTGGCCTTCTCCCACTATCTGGGGGATCTGTCGGGCCAGATCTTCACCTTCTTTGTGCTGACCGTGGCGGCTGCGGAGGCGGCCATCGGACTGGCCATACTGGTCGCCTTTTTCCGGAACCGTGCCACGATCGATGTGGAAGAGATCGACAGTTTGAAGGGCTAAAGAGCATACCCCCACTTGCATGCGGGATTTGAGACCACGATGAGCAAGAACCTTCTGATTATCCTACTGCCCCTCGCGGGTTCCCTGATCGCCGGACTTTTCGGACGGCGATTCCTGGGCAATGCGTTGAGCCGTCTGGTGACGATCGTCTGCATGCTGGGGGCACTGGCGCTCTCGATTCAGGCATTCGTGGCCATCGCGGTGGGGGATGCGCCGACGGTGCGCGAACCGGTCTTCTCCTGGATCGTTTCGGGCGGCTTCAAGGTCTCCTTCGGCATGCTGATCGACCGGCTGACCGTGGTGATGCTGGTGGTGGTCAACGGCGTATCGACGCTGGTGCACATCTACTCGGTGGGCTACATGGCCGAGGATCCGGATCAGCCGCGCTTCTTCTCGTTTCTCTCGCTGTTCACCTTCGCCATGCTGATGCTGGTGACCGGGGACAACTTCCTGCAACTCTTCTTTGGCTGGGAAGGGGTGGGTCTGGCCTCCTATCTGCTGATCGGCTTCTGGTTTACCAAGGAGTCGGCCTGCAACGCGGCGATCAAGGCGTTTCTGGTCAACCGGGTGGGTGACTTCGGCTTTGCGCTGGGGATCTTCGCGCTTTACATGGTCTTTGGCACCCTGGATTATGCCGAGGTGTTCCGCATGGCCGCAGCCGGGCAGTATCCGGCCACGGTCGACTTCCCGCTCTGGGGCGCGGTGCCGACCATGACGTTGATCTGCCTTTTGCTTTTTGTCGGCGCCATGGGCAAGTCGGCCCAGCTGGGGCTGCACACCTGGTTGCCGGACGCCATGGAGGGTCCGACCCCGGTTTCGGCGTTGATCCACGCCGCCACCATGGTGACCGCAGGTGTGTTCCTGGTCTGCCGCGCTTCCCCGCTCTTCGAGCTGTCGCAAACCGCGCTGAACGTCGTGACCCTGGTCGGTGCCGCAACCGCGCTGTTCGCTGCCACCGTGGGTCTGGTGCAGAACGACATCAAGCGGGTGATCGCCTACTCCACCTGCTCGCAGCTCGGCTACATGTTCTTTGCTGCCGGGGTTTCGGCCTATCCTGCCGCGATGTTCCACCTCTTCACCCATGCCTTTTTCAAGGCGCTGCTCTTTCTGGGCGCGGGCGCGGTGATCCACGCCATGCATCACGAGCAGGACATGCGCCACATGGGCGGGCTGATGAAGAAGATTCCGTTCACTTATTCGGTGATGATGATTGGTACGTTGGCGTTGACCGGCTTCCCGTTTTTGGCGGGTTTTTACTCCAAGGATGCAATTTTAGAGTCGGCCTATGCCGCTCATACCACTGTCGGTACGTTGGCCTGGATCATGGGGATGCTGGCCGCGATTCTGACCACCTTTTATTCGTTCCGGCTGGTCTTCATGACCTTTCATCGCGGTGCGCCCAAGGATCATCACGCCAAACACGCCTTTGATCACGCCCATGAGGCCCCCTGGTCGATGCGTCTGCCGCTGTTGATCCTGGCTGCCGGCTCGCTGGTCTGCGGCTATCTGGGCAAGTCGATGGTCGATGTCGGCTGGTTCAAGGAGTCGATTGTGATTGTCAAGGGGCACGATGCCCTGGCCCATGCCCATCATGTGGCCGCCTGGGTGCAGTGGTCGCCGTTCGGCATGTTTCTGATTGGTCTGACCCTCGCCTGGATTCTCTACATGAAGGTGCCAACACTGCCGAAGATCATGGCCGAGGTGTTGCAGGGTATCTACCAGTTCCTGCTCAATGCCTGGTACTTTGACCGTCTGTATGACCGGCTCTTCGTGCGCACCGCACGGGAGATCGGCCAGGGGCTGTGGCAGACCGGCGATGTCAAGATCATTGATGGCTATGGCGTCAACGGCACGGCGGGCCTGGTGGTGCGGTTGGCCCAGGGATTGAAGCAGATGCAGACCGGTTACGTCTATCACTATGCCTTTGCCATGGTGATCGGTATCCTGGTTCTGATCACGGTTTACGCTTGAGTAGGGGCGGGAGAGAGCAACCATGCTGAGCCTTGTGACATTCCTTCCGCTGGTCGGAGCCCTGGTGATTCTGCTGGGGGTGCGCAGCGACACCGTGGCCAAATATCTGGCCATGACGGTTTCGCTGGTCACCTTCATCATCAGCCTGGGTATCCTGACCGGATTCGACACCAAGACTGCCGCCTTTCAGTTGGTGGAGGAGGTGGCTTGGCTGCCCGAGTACGGCATCGCCTATCGCATGGGCGTGGATGGGATCAGTCTGCCGTTCGTGCTGTTGACCACCTTTTTGACCCCGATCTGCCTGCTCGCTTCGTGGGAGTCGATCAAGACCCGCGTGCGTGAGTACCTGATGGCTTTTCTGGCGTTGGAGAGCTTTGTGGTCGGTGTTTTCTGCGCGCTCGACTTCATCCTCTTCTATGTGCTCTGGGAGGCGATGCTGATCCCGATGTTTTTGATCATCGGCGTCTGGGGTGGACCGAATCGGGTCTACGCGGCCTTGAAATTCTTCCTCTACACCCTGGCCGGCTCGGTATTGATGCTGATCGCCATCCTCTCGCTGGGCTATGCCGGTCACACCTTCTCGATCCCCGAGCTGATGAAACTGCCGCTCTCCTTCTCCTTCCAGGTGTGGCTGTTTTTGGGTCTGTTCGCGTCGTTCGCGGTCAAGGTGCCGATGTGGCCGGTGCACACCTGGCTGCCGGATGCCCATGTGGAGGCCCCGACTGCTGGATCGGTCATCCTGGCCGGTATCTTGTTGAAGATGGGCGCGTATGGTTTCCTGCGTTTTTCGCTGCCGATCCTGCCGGATGCCTCGCGTTTCTTCATCCCGTTCATCTTCGGCCTGTCGCTGGTGGCGGTGGTCTACACCGCGCTGGTGGCCTTGATGCAGAAGGACTTGAAGAAGCTGGTCGCCTACTCTTCGGTCTCGCATATGGGATTTGTCACCCTGGGGATTTTTGCTTTGAATCAGCAGGGGGTTGAGGGCGGCATTTTGCAGATGATCAACCACGGCGTGGTCTCTGGCGCGCTGTTTTTGTTGGTCGGCGTGGTCTATGACCGGATGCACACCCGGCTGATCGCCCATTACGGTGGTGTGGCCCATGTGATGCCGGTGTATGCGGTGATCTTCATGATCTTCACCATGTCCTCGGTCGGCTTGCCGGGCACCAACAGCTTCGTGGGCGAGATCCTGATTCTGCTGGGTGCCTTCATGGCCAACAAGGCGGTGGCCATGGTGGCTGCGACCGGACTGGTTCTTGGTGCGGCTTACATGCTCTGGATGTTCAAGCGGGTGATTTTTGGACCGATCGCCAACGATGAGGTGCGCGCCATGTCGGATCTTTCCATGCGCGAGGTGGCGTTGTTTGCGCCGTTGCTGGTGTTGGTCTTCTGGATCGGTTTTTATCCGGGGCCGTTTTTGAATCTGTTGCATGCGTCGGTGGAGCATCTGTTGACGCAGGCGGCAGTGGTCAAGACCGGTGCCGTGGCGTTGGCCCAGTTCTGAATAGCTTTACTGGTGAAAAAAAAGAGAGGGTCTGGGAGATTCCTCTCCCAGGGTTTTGCTTTTGACTTTGGCCTTTAGCGCGCTTTTTGCGAAAAATGCGCCGCGCGCCGCCTTCGCGAGCTTTAGTTTTTGGTTTTTAGAAACGAAGCCCGCATCTTGCACACGGCCTTGAGGAAAATGACGCTTCTTCAAGATGGTCGCGGATTAGAATCACGTCGCACGCTTTCATCCATACGGGAGCCTGTAGGAAATGTCAGTCCAAATGCCGGATATCAACCTCGGGACGATGCTGCCGGAGATCCTGATCACGATCTTGAGCCTGGTGGTGCTGTTGAAAAGCGCCAAAGAGGACGAAGAGCGAGGCAGCAGGCTGATGGCGATGAGCATCGCCGGCGTGATCATGGCTGCGGCCATCACGTTGAACGCGGGCAATGGCACGACCTTTGGCGGCTACTTCATCAACGACCTCTTCGCCCGGTCGATGAAACTGCTGATGTACGTGGCCACTGGCCTGGTGCTCTTCATGTCTTCCGGTTTCATGCGCCAGAATCGCTATGATGGCGGGGAGTACCAGGTGCTGACGCTGATGGCGCTCTTGGGCGGCATGCTGATGGCCTCGGCGGGTGACTTCATCATGCTCTATCTGGGGATCGAGTTGATGTCGCTCTCCATCTACGTGCTGGCGGCCTGGAAGCGTGACGACACCCGCTCCAACGAGGCGGGTCTGAAATACTTTGTGCTCGGCTCCATGGCCTCCGGATTTCTGCTCTACGGCATCACGTTGATCTACGGCACCACCGGTACCACCCTGTTCACCGGTGTCGGGCATGCCATGCAGCACGGGCACATCACCACTGCGACCATCATGGGCGTGGTGCTGGTGCTGGCCGGCATGAGCTTCAAGATCGCGGCTGCACCGTTCCACATGTGGGCCCCGGATGTCTACGAGGGGGCACCCACTTCGGTGACCGCCTTCATGGCCGTGCTGCCGAAAATCGCCGCCTTCGCCGGTATCTTCCGCGTGCTGTTGAGCGCCTTCCCTTCGCTGCAAAGCCACTGGAACCCGCTGTTGCAGCTCTTGGCGCTGCTCTCGCTCGCCGTGGGTGCGATTGCCGCCATCGGGCAGACCAATATCAAGCGCATGCTCGCCTACTCCTCGATCGGCCATGTGGGCTTCATCCTGCTCGGCATGACCACCCATTCGGGATTGGGCTATCAGAGCGTCATCGCCTATCTGGCCATCTACATCTTCACCAGCGTCGGCGCTTTTGCCGTGGTGCTGCTGCTCAATCGTGAGGGGATCGGCGATGAGACCGCTGATTACAAGGGGTTGGCCCACAAGCGTCCCATGCTGGCTTTGTTGATGTCGCTGTTCATGTTCTCCATGGCCGGGATTCCGCCTCTGGCCGGCTTCATGGGCAAGCTCTATGTCTTCATGGCAGCGGTGCAGTCCGGCATGATCCTGTTGGCGGTGGCCGGCGTGCTCTTCTCGGCGATCGGTGCCTTCTATTATCTGCGCATCGTCAAGTTCATGTACTTCGATCAACCCGCCGAAGGGGCCTTTACCGTCTCCATCAACTTCCAGGAGATGGCGGTTCTGACACTGACGGGTGTGATCATGCTCTTTTGGGGACTCTTCCCGGGCGGGCTGTTGACCTGGAGTGGTTCGACCATCAAGATGTTCTTGTAACATTGGATTGCACGTTGAGCGGATCGAGAGGTCTGGAAGAGGATTCCAGACCTCTTTTTGTTTGCCACCGGATGGATTATGAACAACGTGAATGATTCGTTGGTCGCGTTGCTGGATGCCGAGATCGACAGGGCAGGGGGTTGTTTGCCGTTTTGTCGTTTCATGGCATTGGCGCTCTATCATCCGCAGCACGGCTACTACATGACCGGTCGGACGCGCGTGGGTCAGGGCGGGGATTTTGTCACCGCCCCGGAGTTGACCTCGCTGTTTGGTGAGCTTATGGCCTTGCAGTGCATTGAAATCTGGCAGCTGCTCGATTGTCCAGCTTGCTTCGAGGTGATCGAGATGGGCGGCGGATCGGGGCGGCTGGCGCTGGATTTGTTGACCACGGCGCGGCGCTTTCCGGACTTTTTTGCGGCGTTGCAAATCGGCATGGTGGAGATCAGCCCCGATTTTTGCATCCGGCAGCAGCGGTTGTTGAGCGGGGCGGGTTTCGGTGACGACAAGGTGACGTGGCTCTCCGGCCTGCCGGAGAGGATTGATGCCGGGGTGATTCTGGGCAATGAGTTTCTCGATGCTTTGCCGGTCCATTGGGTGGAGAGGACGCAAGAGGGGTTGTACGAGCTGGCGGTCACCCGCTCTGAGGATGGTGCGCTGAAAATTTGCCACATTGAGCTTTGCGAAGCGCGCATTGCTGCCTATTTTTCCGCATCAGGGGTTGTGCTGCCGGTGGGGTATCGAGCCGAGGTGGGGCTGGCGGCCATCGACTGGATGCACGCGGTTGGGGCTTGCCTGCAGCGCGGCGTGGTGCTGATGATCGATTATGGCGAGGCCGGGCGGGACTACTTTTCCGGGCGGCGTGTGGCCGGGACATTGGCTGGACATCGTGGAGGCGAGCGGGTGGATGATCCGCTGCTTTATCCCGGTGAAATGGATCTGACCGCGCATGTGAATTTCTCTGCCATGGTCAAAGCCGGAGTTGCGGGGGGGTTGGAGCTGTTGGGATTCACCACCCAGGGGTGGTTTTTGCAGGGGTTGGGGATTCTGGAGCGGCTGGAGATGGCTGGACGGCGCATGGAGACCGGGTCGGTCGAGCGGTTGCGCAAGGTGGCGATGCGGTTGCTTCTTCCGGATGAGATGGGGGAGCGTTTCAAGGTGTTGGCCATGGGACGTGGGATCGGGAATGGGGCTTTGTCGGGTTTTCGGTTGAATGATCAGTCGCAACGATTATAGAATGTTACTTTGTCATCTGTTTCATCCGGTCACGAGTTGATGAGGGAAGAAGGTCATGGGAATCCTGGAAGGTAAGCGGGGGCTGATTTTTGGGCTGGCCAACGAACGCAGCATCGCCTGGGGGATCGCGCGCGCCTGCCATCGCGAGGGTGCGGTCCTGGGGTTCAATTTTCTTGGAGAGGCGCTGGAAAAACGGGTGCGACCCTTGGCCGAGGAGTTGGGATCCGATTTCGTGCTGCCCTGCAATCTCAACAACGACGAGGAGATCGATCAGGTTTTCCAGGAGGTTGAGAGACGCTGGGGCGGGATCGATTTTCTGGTGCACTCTGTGGCCTTTGCCAAGAAGGAGGAGTTGGACGGGTATTATTATGACACCTCCCGCGAGGGGTTTCGGATTGCGATGGAGACCTCGGTTTACTCGTTGACCGCAGTGTGCGGGCGTGCGGCCCCTTTGATGCGCAACGGCGGATCGATTCTCACCCTGACCTATCTGGGGGCCGAACGGGTGATGCCCCACTACAACGTCATGGGGGTGGCCAAGGCGGCTTTGGAGGCGAGCGTGCGTTATTTGGCGGTCGATTTCGGGCCCAAGAACATTCGGGTTAACGCCATCTCCGCCGGTCCGATTCGCACGTTGGCAGCCGCCGGGATCGGCGATTTCAAGCACATTCTCAACTGGAACCGCGACAATGCGCCGATGCGGCGCAACGTTACCATTGAGGAGGTGGGGGAGTCGGCCCTGTATCTGCTCTCCGAGATGAGCAGCGGCGTGACCGGCGAGGTGCTGCATGTGGATGCCGGGTATCATGTGGTCGGCATGCGGGCAGTGGATCACGAAAAGGAGTGAGTTTGGCCAAACCGCACCCGGCTTGGAATGTGTCGTTACTGGTGAAAAAAAAGAGAGGGTCTGGGAGATTCCTCTCCCAGGGTTTTGTTTTTGACTTTGACTTTAGATTTTAGCGCGCTCTTTTCAAGAAGCATTTTTCGCGCCTTTTGCGAAAAATGCGCCGCGCGCCGCCTTGGCTGCGGGATTGTTTTGCGTCTTTTGCAAAACAATCCCGCGAACATGGCCCAAGAACAAAGCCGCGTGACTAAAGGCTTTAAGGTTTGGTGACTGGCGTGCCAGTCCGTCGCAACCTGTCAAATCAGCTTGGTTGATCCACTACGCATCCCATGATGGTTGCGGTATAGAAACGACTCCTGCATCTTGCACACACCCCTGCCGAAAATGATGCTTTTCAAGAAGTTTGCGGTACAACCCTCACAAACGCCTCAACTCTGCCCTTCTTTCCGCCGAACAGAATCCCTATCCACGGCACTCTTTGTCACGGGGCCAGCGATAAGAAACATCTCCGCGCGTTGCCGATCATTCGGCGTGTGCTCTTTATTTTGATGACGGGAGACAACATGTCCGGCAATGGAATCGGTATCCTGTTTCGATTGACCACCTTTGGCGAAAGCCACGGACCGGCCATAGGCGGGGTGGTCGAGGGGTGTCCGGCGGGTCTGCCATTGGAGGAGAGCGATCTGCAACGGGATCTCGACCGGCGGCGACCGGGCGCGAGCCGTTTCACCACCGGACGCCGCGAGCCCGACCAGGTGCGGATTCTCTCCGGGGTGTTCCAGGGGGTGACCACCGGCACGCCGATCGGTCTTGTGATCGAGAATACCGATCAGCGCTCGCGCGATTACTCGGAGATTCAGGATCTGTTCCGTCCCGGACATGCCGATTACGTCTACTGGCGCAAGTACGGGATTCGCGACTACCGTGGTGGTGGACGGGCCTCGGCGCGCGAGACCGCGTTGCGGGTGGCAGGTGGCGCGATCGCCCGCAAGCTGCTGGAGACGATCGGCGTGCAGATTCAAGGGGCTTTGATCGCCATGGGCAGCGAACGGATCGATCGCAACCAGTGGAATTGGGAGGAGGTGGGGCGCAATCCTTTCTTCTCACCCGATGTTGGGGCTGTGGCGCGCTTCGAGCGGTTGATCGACACGGTGCGCACGGCTGGGGATTCGGTGGGTGCCACCCTTGAGGTGGTGGCTTCGGGCGTTGGTGTGGGGTGGGGTGAGCCGGTGTTCGATCGCCTGGATGCCGATCTGGCCAAGGCGATGATGAGCATCAACGCGGTCAAGGGGGTGGAAATCGGCGATGGCATGGAGATGGCCCGGGGGTACGGGTCGATGCTGGCCGATGAGATGCTGCCCGCGCCGGATGGCGAGGTCACCTTCGTGAGCAATCACGCTGGGGGAATTTTGGGTGGGCTCTCCACCGGTCAGGAGATCGTGGCGCGCATTGCACTCAAACCCACCTCATCGATCCGCATCCCCAAGCGAACGGTGGATGTGCATGGCAACTCCCGTCAGGTGATCACCGAGGGGCGGCACGATCCCTGCGTGGGGATTCGCGCGGTTCCGGTAGCCGAGGCGATGATGGCCCTGACCCTGGCGGATCACTGGTTGCGCTTTCGCAGTCGCCATGACTGGCAACGGTGAGGTGGGATATCGTACCTGGCATGAAATATATTGTTTTCAAACCGCAACCAGCTTGTAATATGTAGTTTTTATTGGTGAAAAAAAGAGAGGGTCTGGGAGATTCATCTCCCAGGGTTTTGACTTTGACAAAAAATGCGCCGCGCCCGGCCTTCGCGGGAGTCGTTTTTTGCTTTTTGGAAACGGCTCCGCATCTTGCACGCGATCTCGTTACGGAATCGTTACCAACCCGAACTGGTATTGAGCGAACGGGTTTTGGTGGTGGTGCCCGAGGCTGATTTCGGCGTCAGGGAGAAAAGCAGCGAGAAACGGCCCAGATCGATGCGGTCACCGTTTTTCAACCGCTCTTCCTGGATGCGTTCGTTGTTGAGATAGGTGCCGTTTTTGCTGGCCAGATCGCGCACGGAATATTTTTCGCCGTGGTTGCGCATCACGCGCAGATGGTGGCGGGAGATCGCCTCATCGGACAAGCGGATATCGTTGTCCTTGGCGCGACCGATGTTGATCGGCTCCTTGCCCACAGGGTATTCCTGGAGCAACTCCCCATCCTGGTACACAATCAATCGGGCGCGCAGCATCGTGGTCATGCGGTCACCTGCTGATGCGCCGGTTGCCGGAAGGTGCGCGGATGCAAACGACCCTCCGCGTCCAGATAGCGCACGGTCAGAAGCGTTCGCCCGACGCGGATATCGGTTGATTCCACCAGGGGCGAGGGGTGGGCAAGGTTTTGCCACATCTCTCGCGGCAGGCCTGAGGGTCGCAAGAAGGTGCCTTTGGCGCTCTCCAGATCCTCGATCATCCAGAATCCCTTGTCGTGCAAAAAAATTCGGGCATGTTGCAACGACACCTCCGGATCCTGCAACAGAATGCGGATGCCGTCGAACGGATGCAGACGCAGCGCGGCCCGACCGATCAGATATTCCGCCTGCTCCTGGAGGTGATAGTGGAAATCGTAACCATTGCACTCCGGCTCCTGAATGTGGAATACCAGTTGCGGAAAATGCCGGGTGGAGAGGGGACGCGGACGATTGGGGAGGCGATTCATGGCCATTTTTTCCGATTCGGCTGAATGAGGAGGCGTTGATAGCACGCAAAGCAAAATGTGCGCCATTTGTTCCCCTGGAATGGCTGCTGATTCACCAGGATCGGGTGGCAGCCTGTGCACCAGGAATCGGGAGACCTCAGGTTGCACGAGCTGGGATTGGGTGTCGCCGGCAAACGGGGCGTGGGATGATCGACCTCTTTTTGGACAAGCTGTTGGATCGGACGCGGCATTCGCAGCCGCTCTTCTGGCTGCACGCGAACGCGAATGGTGCGGTCGAGGCGGTGGATGTCGAGCGCTTCGGTCTGGAGGCGCGTCGCTGGGCCGCCCGCTTTGCGGCGCGGTCCGAGCAGGTGGTGGCGATCTTCGGACGCATGACCGTCTCCATGCTCGCAGCCTGGTTCGGTGCATTGTTGGCTGGTCGTCTGCCCACTTTTCTCTCCCATCCGAGCCGCAAGATCACGCCAGAGGATTTTGCGCAGAAACTGGAGAACTATCGATCCCGGTTCGGGGCGTGCATTTTTGTCGGTGAGACGATCGACCGGGCGGTATGCCCCTCCCTTTTGACACCCGGGGATCCGGAACATCCGCGCGATCGGCCCAAGATCGTCCGTCCTCGCCTCAATCCCGATCAACCGTTGTTTCTCCAATGCAGTTCCGGCACCACGGGTTTGCAAAAGGCGGTGGCGATCACCTCGAGGATGCTGACTCACCAGGTGCGGGCGCACGCTGGCGCGTTGCGGCTCAACCCCGAAACGGATCGCATCGTCAGCTGGCTGCCGCTTTATCACGACATGGGGTTGGCGGGCGTCTTTCTTCCGGCGCTCTTGACCAAAACCCCCCTTCACCTGCTCGACACCTTCGAGTGGGCGGCCAATCCGGGCTGGCTTCTGGAGGTGATCGAAACCCGGCGTGGCACGCTCTGCTGGCTGCCCAATTTCGCCTTTTCGTGGCTGGCGCGCGTGGGTGGGCGGTATGATCTGCAATCAATGCGCGCCTTCATCAACTGCTCGGAACCGGTCTCGACGGGCGCTTTCGCCCGGTTTGGCGCGGCCTTCGGGGTGGAGAGCGGGCGGTTGGCGGTCTGCTACGCGCTGGCCGAGAATGTCTTTGCCGCCACCATGACCGAAGTGGGTGAGGCTCCTGGTTTCCTGTATGTGGATCGCATGGCCCTGGCACGGCGTCAGCTGGTCATTCTGGCAGAGGGTCAGGCTGGCGGGATGGGTGATGCAATCCCGCCTGAGGGGGCCACGGCGCTGTTTGGCTGCGGGCGCCCGGTCGAGGGGGTCGGGGTGCGGATCGAATGCCGTTCGTCCGAGGAGGAGGTCGGCGAGATTTTGCTTGCCGGTCCAAGTGCGGTGAACGCCTGTCACGGTCAATCCCCGCCACGATCGGACGGCTGGTTTCCGACCGGCGATCTGGGTTTTCTGCGTGCAGGCGAGCTGTTTGTTACCGGGCGGATCAAGGAACTGATCATCCACAACGGCAAAAACATCCATCCTGCCGATGTCGAGGCCGCGGCCGGGTCATACCCCGAGGTGTATCCCGGTCGCGTGGTGGCGGTGGGCCGACAGGATCCGGGGGTGGACTCCGAAGAGGTGGTGGTGCTCTTTGAACCCTCCACTGATCTGACCACCGAGGCGTGCCGTCTGGCCTGTGCCACGTTGCGCTTGAGGCTCGATGCGCTGTTCGACATGCACTCTGTGGTTGATTGCGTACCGCGCAACTGGTTGAAAAAGACCTCAAGCGGCAAGATGGCCCGCCTGGAGAATCTGCGTCGCTATGAGAGCGCACGTCAGGTGTCGGTTCATTTGGTCGGGGACAGTCATGTGCGGCTCTTCTGGAGCGGCCCGACCAGTCATCACAACCGCTACCGGCGGATCCACGGCCATTGGGTGGGACTGCTCTGGTCCAAGAACTGGCAGCAGAGCCTGCCCTGTTTCGCCGCGCTCGTCGAACGACTCGGTCCGACCGATATCCTGATCGTCGCCTGCGGGGAGCCGGAGTGTCGTTCGATTTTTCCGGTCGATCCGGATCCCGAGGCGCGCATCGCGGAGGCAGTGGCCGGATATCGTGCCTTCTTCGGGTTGCTCAAACGGCTTTGGACCGGGCGTCTCGGCTACATGACCGGCATCCCCACCCATCCGCTCGACATCGACAACGGTGATCCGGCCTGGCCCATTCGGGGCACCCCGGAGCGTCGTTATTGCTGGCAGGCCCGTTTCTATCAGGCGATGCGCGCGTTGACCACCGAGCTTTCGATCCATTTTCTCGATGTCTGCACCCCGCTGTTGGGTGCGGATGGCTATCTGGATCCGGCGCTGCTTTGTGACAAGGCCCATCTAAGTCCGGCCCACGAGGGGGTGATCCTGAAAGCTTTGACCGGGCGGTTTGGCCATCTGGATCTCACCCCCAACGAACCGGCCCCGGAAGAGCACATCTGGGATGGCAGTTTCGACCACTTTCGGGCTTTGATGCGTTTGAAGATCCGTGCAATCCAGCCGCTGATCGTTGATGCGGACTGGTCGCAGCTGATATCGGGCGGGGTGCTCGATTCGTTGGCCATTGTGGCGCTGATCACCATGCTCGACCGCACGTTCGGCTTTAAGCTTGACCCGGCGCGGCTGCGGCGCGACGATTTTGAATCCATCGAAAGGGTGTGGGAACGGTTATGCCCGAAAGAGAAAATGAGCATTGGATGATATAAACCGCACCCGGCTTGGAATGTGCAGTTTTTTTGCGAAAAATGCGCCGCGCGCCGCCTTGGCGGGGATCGTTTCCGCTTTTTGGAAACGACCCCCGCATCTTGCACGCAGCCTTGCGAAAAACTACGCATCCCAAAATGGGTGCGGTTTAGCGCGCTCTTCAAAAGAAGCTTTTTTCGCGTTTTTTGCGAAACTGCCGGATCTGGGTGCAATTCGGATCTCATGCATCAGGCAAATTCGAGTTGTCAATCATACGGCAATGGTGATTTCGAAGCGATGATTGGCGCAAATTTCTCAATTGCAAATATGGCAATCAATTTTCTACGATTGCACCTTTTTGTGGAGGTTGCATAGAAAGGCTGATTTTCTGCTTGTCACAAATTTTTCAAATACTCTTGCTGTGACGAATGAGACTGTACATGAATTGTGAAAGGTGGCATAAATCAAGAGCAACTCGCAATCTTGAAAGATTTCAGACTGTCACATTCCTGTGAAAGGATGTCTGAAAGAGTTCGAATGGCGCTCAGATTGCGGCACAGACCCGAGTCATGGCATTTCCAGGAAAAAAAAGGATCGATTGAGAAGATGAAAAGTGAATTTCACGCCAAACTCCTTTCCACCATGGTGGATGTCGGCGAGCCACGCTTTAACCTCGCGCACGAAAAACTTTTCAACATCGTGGTCGACGCCGACGAGATTCTTGGGGCAGCGGTCACGGGGGAACGCTCCCTTTCGTCCCAGGAGTGGGAGGCTTTGTCGTTCCTCTGTGACGATTTGATCTCTTATGCCAAGGCCCACTTCGCAGACGAGGAGGAGACCCTTTATAAACGCGGTTATCCGGATGTCGAGCGTCATCAGACGATTCACAATCAGCTGATCGGTCAACTGAACGAGTTCCAGAGAAAGGTGACTGAAGGCAACGACAAGGATCTCAAGGAGCTGCGCCGTTGGATGCTGGAGTGGCTGTTGAATCACGTCAATCGGGAAGATTTCACCTTCGCGCAATATTTTGCCACGGTGGAATGATCGCAAGAGAGGCGCACCGACCCTTTTAAATTGCACCCAAATTGCGCCTATCACGAAGGCGGCGCGCGGCGGCTTTGCCCTTGGATCCCACCAGGGGGATAATCCCCCTGGACCCCTATTAATGGAACTACGCATCCCGTGATGGTTGCGGTTTAATAAAAACGACACATTCCAAGCCGGGTGCGGTTTAGCATGAAGCTCCACCTCCTCATCCTCGCCCTGGCTCAGGGACTGCTGACCCTCAACAACGTCACGCTGATCGCGATCAACGGACTGGCCGGCCTGCTTCTGGCCGATGATCCCTCCCTGGCCACCCTGCCGGTGGCCGCCTTTGTTGCCGGCGCGGCGCTGGCTACGTTGCCGGCCTCCTTTTTCATGCTGCGTCATGGCCGACGAGCCGGCTTCCGACTTGGCGCCCTGCTGGGGGTTGCGGGTGGCCTGTTGGCCACGCTCGGGGTGATCGAACAGACCTTTCTGTTGATCTGTCTGGGCAGCCTCTTTTCCGGCTTTCACAACGCCTTTGGCCAGCAGTACCGTTTTGCCGCCGCCGATGCTGCAACCACGGAGTGGAAAAGCCGCGCCATCTCCTGGACCCTGGCCGGTGGCATCCTGGGTGGTGTTCTCGGCCCTGAATTGAGCAAAATCACCCGCGACCTGATGCAACCGCTCTTCGCCGCCTCCTACGGTTCGCTGGTGCTCTTCACCCTCCTGGCCTGGTTCATTCTGGGCAGGTTGCAATTGCCGACCCGGCCACACGCCGCGTCCGCCACCTTTCGTGGTCGTCCGGCCTGGCGCATTGTCACCCAGCCAATCTACCTGGTCGCACTGCTCGCCTCGACCACTGGCTACGGCGTGATGAACCTGTTGATGGCCGCGACCCCTCTGGTCATGCAGGCCTGCTCCATGCCGTTCGGGGATGCGGCCTTCGTGCTCGAATGGCATGTGCTCGGCATGTTCGTGCCGTCGTTTTTCACCGGTTCGTTGATTCACCGTTATGGGGTGGCGCCCATCCTTTTCGTCGGTGTGCTGCTGATGTTCGCCTGCAGCGCCGTCGCTCTCTCCGGAAAAACCCTTTCGCATTTCTGGTGGGCGCTGCTTCTGTTGGGAATCGCCTGGAATTTCCTCTACATCGGTGGCACCACGCTTCTGACCACCACCTACCGGCCCGAAGAGAAGGCCCATGCACAGGGGTTCCACGATTTGGTGATCTTTGCCATTCAGACCGTAACAGCCCTCTCCTCCGGCATGATCGCCACCTTTGGCGGCTGGGACGGGCTGAATCAGAATGCCCTGCCGGCCATGACCCTGGCTGCCGTGGCCATCCTCTGGCTGATGATCCGCCATCCGCGTTTGGAAACCCCGGCTGAATGAGGCTGGTGGGTAAAGGTGGTGACACCATGGGATCGTCATGAGAAAAAGAGGTGGCGATACCCTGGGATCTCCATTAAGATATCCAGGTATTACGCACAAAAATCCTTTGGATCACCTCCAGCAGGCGGAAACATCACCATGGCACGAGACCGGATCTTCATTCGCGACCTGCTGCTGCGCTGCGTCATCGGCATCCAGGAGTGGGAGCGCCACACCCTGCAGGATGTGGTGATCCATCTGGAGCTTGGCACCGACACCGCACGTGCTGGGGAGAGCGATCGGATCGAGGATGCGGTCGATTACAAAAAACTGACGAAAAAAATCATCGCGCATGTCGAGGCCTCCTCCTGTCAGCTGGTCGAGGCGCTGGCCGAACAGATTGCCGCGATTTGCCTGGATCATCCCCTGGTCGAAACGGTACGGGTGAGCGTCGAGAAACCTGGAGCGTTGCGCTTTGCCCGTTCGGTCGGGGTGACCATCGAACGCAGCTGTTTGAATTGATGAGCGCACCGGTGCTGATCGCCTTTGGCGCCAACATCGCGCCCGAGGAGAATCTGGCCGCCGGGATTGCGCGTCTGCATGCGCTGGTTGGTGTGGAGGCGGTTTCCACGGTCTACCGTACCCCACCCCTGACGGATGTCGATACGCCGGAGGGGGTCGTTCTGCCCGTTTTTCTCAACGGTGCGCTCTGCCTGCAGGGGAGTTGGCAGCCGCTCCAGCTGCGCGATCTGCTCAAATCCATTGAACGCGAACAGGGGCGTCAACCCGGACAACCCGGCTGGGCGCCGCGTCCGCTTGATCTGGATATTGCGCTCATGGGTGAGATGCGGTTTGTCGAGGGTCGGGTGACGATTCCCGATCCGGACATCCCGGAGCGTGATTTTTTGGCCGTGCCGCTGGCTGAGCTGGCCCCGAACCTGTTTCATCCGGTATTGCAGCAACCCTTGTCGGTTCTGGCCGCCCGCTTTGCGAGCCCGACCACGCCCATGCGGCCAGATCCGGTCGTGACGGCTCGTCTGCGGGCCATAATCTCCTTGTGAGACGGTTTGGATTCCGGTATAGATCAAGGCAAGAGACGCCATTTTCCAGTACCACCGCTTGTTTCATTTCCACGGAGCGTTCATTCGTATGTCCAATCTTTTTGAAGGGGTTTTCACGGCCCTGATCACGCCGTTCAAGGAGAACCAGATCGATGCCGAGGCCCTGCGCAATCTGATCGAATTCCAGATCGCCAACGGGGTGCATGGCATCGTGCCGTGCGGCACCACCGGTGAATCGGCCACCTTGACCCATGAAGAGCACCGCGAGGTGATCCGGTTGACCATCATGGCGGCTGCCGGGCGGGTGAAGGTGATTGCCGGCGCGGGTTCCAACTCCACGCGCGAGTCGATCGAGCTGGCCCGTTTTGCCGAGCAGGCCGGCGCGGACGGCGCGTTGCTCATCACCCCGTACTACAACAAGCCGGGGCAGGAGGGGCTTTATCAGCACTACCGCACCATTGCCGAAAACGTGCGGATTCCGCTGGTGCTCTACAACGTGCCGGGGCGTACCGGGGTGGATCTGCTGCCGGCGACCGTCGCCCGTCTGGCCAATCTCGGTTCGATCGTGGGCTTGAAGGAGGCCACTGCCGGCATGGAGCGCGCTTCGACCATCCGGCGCATGTGCGGCAATGCCATCACCCTCTTTTCCGGGGATGATGCCACCTTCCTGCCGTTTTTGTCGATCGGCGGCAAGGGGGTGATCTCGGTCACCTCGAACGTGGCGCCGGCGCAGATGGTGGCCATCTGGAACGCCTGGCAGGCGGGTGATGCGGTCAAAGCGCTGGAAGCGCATGAATTTCTGCTCGATCTCAACCAGAAGCTCTTCTGCGAGACCAACCCGATCCCGGTCAAGGCGGCAGCAGAGATGTTGGGGTTGTGTGAGCCGGAGATTCGTCTGCCGTTGACCTGGCTGGCCGAGAACAACCAGGCGATGGTGCGTGCCACGTTGGTCAAGATGGGGTTGTTGGCGGCGGGTTGATGAGCCGGTGGGAAACCGTATCCGGTTTACTGGTGAAAAAAAAGAGAGGGTCTGGGAGATTCCTCTCCCAGGGTTTTGACTTTAGATTTTGACTTTAGATTTTAACGCGCTCTTCAACAGAAGCATTTTTCGCGCTTTTTGCGAAAAATGCGCCGCGCGCGGCCTTCGCGAGCGTCGTTTCCGCTTTTTGGAAACGACGCTCGCAGCTTGCACACGACCTTTAAGGAAATTGACGCTTCTTCAAAGATGGTTGCGGTTTAGAATTGGCCTTGAGCAACAGCCTCCCATCGAGCCTTTGTCCGACTCCCCCCCAAAAAACGCAGCGTTTTTAAGAAACTGGAAATCACGATGGGCATCAAGCTGATCAGCGAGAACCGCAAGGGGCGGTTCAATTATGAAATCCTGGAGAGCTTCGAGGCCGGCGTGGTTTTGACCGGCACGGAGGTCAAATCGCTGCGGGCTGGCAAGCTCAATCTCAACGACTCCTATGCCGTGATCCAGCGCAACGAGTTGACCTGGCTCAACGCCAACATCTCGGCCTACACCCACGGCAACATCAACAATCACGACCCGTTGCGCACCCGCACGTTGCTGGTGCACCGCTACGAGATCCAACGGCTGATCGGCGTCACCAGGGAGAAGGGGTTGACCCTGATCCCGCTCAAGGCCTACTGGAAGGATGGTCGGGTGAAGCTCGAAATCGGCGTGGGACGTGGCAAGAAGCTTTATGACAAGCGTCAGACCGTGCGCGAACGGGAGTGGGCGCGCGAGAAGGGGCGGATCCTCAAGGGGGATTGAGGCAAGGAGCTTCAAGAGGGATTAAACCATCATCGGATGCGACGTTTTTCTACCAGATCAACAGAACTGAACCGCGCCTGTTTTGGGGTGCGCAGTTTTTAGCAAGGCTGCGTGCAAGATGTGGGGTTCGTTTCCAAAAAGCAAAAAACGAACCCCGCGAAGGCGGCGCGCGGCGCATTTTTCGCAAAAAGCGCGAAAAATGCTTCTTTTGAAGAGCGCGCTAAAGGCAAAGTCAAAAGCAAAACCCTGGGAGATGAATCTCCCAGACCCTCTCTTTTTTTTACCAGAAAAAACTACATATCCCAAGTTGGGTTTGGTTTACATTACCAAGCGGGTGCGGTTTGGCGGAGCGCTTCACCCCCCACCCGCCAATTCCTGTAAGTACCCCTCGGCCTCCGCAGAAATGGAGGTGAAATGGATCGTCTGCTGACCATCGCCGCGATCCTCGGTGAGCACTTTGGCATACAACGAGGCAGATGCCAATAAAGAAGCCTCTGCAAACAGATCAATGCGCAGATTGGTCAACCGCTCGACCTTGAGTGCGGAGCGAACCTCGGCCTGAGGCAGCGCCAAAGCGGTCAAGGTGGCATCGTGTTCGGCCTGTCCGGCGTGTTTGCCCTCCATGACCCGGATCCGAATCGCCAACGGCTCGGCGAGCGGTTCGAGCTGTACGGGCAACTCCTTGGGCAGATGCAGGGCGAACGATCCGCCAATGCCGCTCACCTGATGGATCGTCAGCGGTCTGCCCGCCCCCTTGGGCATCACCTCCCAGCTCTGATCGATGGTCAGAATCTCACCACACGCTTTGGCCGTGGCATCGGAGATCAATACCTGCCCACCCAAAGTCAGCGATTCGATGCGTGCGGTCAGATTGATCGCACTGCCCACCACACCATATTTGGTCCGCTTGTCCGAACCGATGTTGCCGGCCACCACCATGCCGGTGTTCAATCCAACCCCCATCTTGAACTCCGGGAAATGGCGCCGCCGATTCTCGGCATTGACCTTCTCCATCGCCTGCTGCATGGCCAATGCACAGGCGACGGCCCGCTGCGGATCGTCGGGACGGCTCACCGGCGCACCGAACAGGGCCAGAATGCCATCCCCCATGAATTCGATGATCGTACCGTGATGGTTCAGCAGTATTTCCGTCATCACCTCCAGGTAGCGGTTGAGCATCATCACCACCTCCTCGGGGGAGCGCTGTTCACTTAACAGCGTGAAGCCGCGCAGATCGGACATCATCACCGTCACCTCACGCTTCTCACCGCCCAGACGCAGACCATCCGGAGAGTCGAGGATCGTGGCCACCACATCCTCGGACATGTAGCGCCCAAAGGTGGCGCGAATGAACCGATTGGCTCGATCCAGCAGCTCATTGGCCTTTTTCTGTTCAGAAAGCACGGAGACGAGATTGTCGTTGAGCTGGCGGATCTCCTGGTTGCTACGCTCGATCTGCTCGCGGGCCAGTTTCAACCCCAGATGGGTCTTGACGCGCGCCCGCACAATCGGTGCAGAAAAGGGCTTGGTGATGTAATCCACCGCGCCCAGTGCGAAACCGCGCGCCTCATCCTCAATATCCCCCTGGCCAGTGACGAAGATCACCGGCAGATTGCGCGTGCGTGGATCGGCCCGCAGTCGCCGGCACACCTCAAAGCCATCCAGCCCCGGCATGACGATATCCAAAAGGATCAATTCCGGCGCGCCGCTTTGCGCCAACCGCAACGCATCCTGCCCGTTGGTGGTCATGGACAGGTCGTACTCGTTCTTCAACAACTCGGCGAGCACCTTGATGTTGCCGGGCAGATCATCGACGATCAGGATACGTGTCCGCTCAGGTTTTTCGCTCATTTCAACTCCTCGTCACCAATACCCACACTGGCGGCAATCTGGTTTAACATCTCAAGCGCCCTTTCAAATTCAAATCCATCCAAAGCTTGAGCGATGCGCGTAAACAGTGCGGCATTCTCGGCACACCTGGAGAGCGCCTCAACCTCGCGCAGCCTATCCGACGCCTCGAAATCGTTGTTGCGAATCGCCCGGGCCAAAGCTCGCAGCGGTGGAAGCAGAATCGTACGATCCACCGGACCGCTGTCAAAAGTCGTTTCCTCAACAACCGATTCGGCAGGCAGCGCGACGATGGCGTCAAGAAGTTCCCCGTGTATCCGCTCGAACGCCGCGAGCGGCGCAGAAAAAAGCTCGGGCCGATTCTCCTGGATCGCCCGCTCGAGCGCCAGGGCGGCACCATGCAGTGCCCGGGCCCCGAGATTGCCCGCCATCCCCTTGATGGTATGAATGTAACGCGCCGCTTCCGTCACCCCTTCCGGGGTCCGGGAGGCGAGCATACTTGACAACTCCCGGTCAGCCGTGGCGTACCGTGCGGCAAAATTGTCCAACAGATGTCGCAACAAGGATTGATTGCCGTCGAGCCGCTCCATGACCTCGGTCAGATCGATGCCCGGTATCCGCTCGGGCTGCATCAATGCGGCGTTGGCGGTTTTATCGGGGGCAACGGGCGCTCGATCCGCACCGATCCCGAGTCGGGGCCGGATCCAGCGCATGAGCGCCGCATGCAGCGCATCTTTGTCGATCGGCTTGGTCAGATGATCGTTCATCCCCTGTGCCAAAGAGAACTCCCGATCCCCGCTCATGGCGTGTGCGGTCATGGCTACGATGGGCAGATCGTGCAAACCCGGCTCAACACGCAAGGCGCGAGTGGCGGCATAACCGTCCATCACCGGCATCTGCAGATCCATCAATACCAGATCGAAATGCTCCTCCTTCGCCCGCTCGACCGCCTGCCAACCATTTTCGACCACCTGCACCTCCAAGTGCAGTGCGCTTAACATCTCGACGGCCACCAGCTGGTTGATGGCATTGTCCTCAGCCAAAAGAATCCGCGCGCCGGCAATGCGGACGATCACCTCCCGGGGGTCGAGCCGTGACACATGAGCCTCCTCCCCGACCCGCTGCTCGTGCACCCCGGTCACCGGCGTGAACCGGGCGGTGAACCGGAAGGTGCTGCCCTGACCCAACTGGCTCTCCACCTCGATGCGGCCTTGCATCAGATCGACCAGTCGTTTGCAGATCGCCAGTCCCAGGCCAGAACCGCCATAACGGCGCGTGGTCGAGCTGTCCGCCTGGGTGAAGGCATCAAACAGATGATCACGCAGCGTCGGATCGATACCCACGCCGGTATCACAGATGGCAAACTCCAGTTCGACCCGTTTGGGCGTGACCTGCAGCGTGGTGACCGTCAACGTGACACGGCCACCACCGGCATCGGTGAACTTGATCGCATTGCCGATCAGATTCAACAGCACCTGCTCGAGCCGCAGGGAGTCGCCGAGCAGTGGGCCCGGATAGGCGGACGGATTGTTGAGTTCGAGCTGGATCTTTTTCTCTGCAGCCTGTTCGGCAAACAGATCGTTCATATGTCCGATCACCTCGGAGAGGGTGAACGGACGCAGTTCCAGATCGAGTTTGCCGGCCTCGATCTTGGAGAAGTCCAAAATATCATTGAGAATGCGCAGCAGCGCCCGCGAGGAGCCGGCGATCTTTTTGAGAAATGAGCGCGGACGCTCCTCCATGGGGTGCTGCAGGGTCAGTTCGGTCAGACCGATGATGGCATTCATCGGTGTGCGGATTTCGTGGCTCATGTTGGCCAGAAACTCCGATTTGGCCCGTGTGGCCCGTTGCAGGGAGGCCCGCTCGTGCGCCAGATCCTGGCTCATGCGCTGAAAAGAGAGCGCCAGTTGACCGATCTCGTCGCGGGAGTGGATCCGGATCGGGGTATCGAAGTCTCCCTGACCGATGGCGCTCGCGGCGGTGCGCAGCGACTCGATCGGCACGGTGATGAGATTCTGCAGGCGCAGGGCCAGATAAAAGGTCAAGGAGAACGTGACCAGCAGGATGATCAGGATGACAAAGGTGTGCAGCACCATCTGCTTTCCGAACTCTTCGAGGTGGGCATTGATGAGGATCCCGCCGATCAACTCGTCATCCAATCGGATCGGTTGACGCAGGGTCAACTCGTCATGATCGAAGCGAACCGACTCCTCCAGCGGTCGTCCAGGTGCACTCAACGCGCGATCATCCTCTGAAGCCAGTCGCGTAAACTTGGCAAACAGCCGGCCATCCTGGGTGAAAAGCGCGGCGCTGTGGACGTTGTTGTTGGCCTTGAGCGCGCTCAACACCCTCCTGGCGGTATCCGGATCGTTAAAGGTCAAAGCCGCACGACTGTTGAAGGCGACGATCTCCGCCTGGGTGCGGATATGCTCGGTCAGGGAGTCCTGCTCCTGGAGATACTCGACAATGGTGAAAGCCACAGTGGCGAGAAACAGCGTGCCCCAGGAGAGCAGAGTCATGATGAAGAGCAGCTTCCGGCGGATCGAAAGATCCTTGAAACGGGCGAGCAGTCGGTCACCGAGTCTCATGAGCCACCTCGAGGAGTGTAGCGTGGATCTTCAAACCAGCCTGTTGGGCCGGTTCCGGCTGGATGGCAAAGCGCAGGGTGTCACGGACGCGAAAGAAACGGATCATCCACGCCCGTTCGTTGGACTCCGCCGCATCGACCACCGTGAGAACCGGCTTGTCGCGCAGCCCGTCAAGGGTCTCCGGAATGTGCGCCTCTTCGGAGCGCGGGATGTAGAGCAGATGACACCCGATGGCCTCGTGAGGCGTGGTGGGGTGCCGGATGAGAATCGAACGACCGTGGACCTGTTTTTTTGCCAGCGGTGCGAGCAGGGCACCGAACGGTTCATCGTGGCCGAGGATGCAGAGTGCAAAAGGGGTCCGTTCATCCGCGAAGGCCTCTGCGGGCCAGGTGATGAATTTGGTGAACTGGTAGAGATAGGCCACTTTCACGTGAGACTCCGTGGGAGTTTCCGCGCGCGAGTCAGCCGATGCGGCCATCAGCAGCATCAGACAGGCGATCAGAAAGCGCGACAAGTGACGGAGAGGATTCATGAGGTACTTTAAACCGTAACCCTTTTGACCATTTTGGTGATGCGTCATTCCCCGCAAGGCCGTGTGCAAGATGCGAGCATCGTTTCCAAAAAACGGAAACGATGCTCGCGAAGGCGGCGCGCGGCGCAATTTTTTGCAGAGCGCGCTAAAATCAAAAGCAAAACCCTGGGAGATAAATCTCCCAGACCCTCTCTTTTTTTTTACCAGAAAAAGCTGCACCTCCCAAGCGGGTGCGCTTTAGAAACTCCATTCGGCCTGGGCCAGAAAGGCACGCGGGATCTCACTGGCCGTGACGTTCAGACCAGCGAATTCCGGATGACGATCATCGAGCAGGTTCTGACCCGTGAGGCTCAACGCCAATGCGCGCGTTGGCCGCCAACCAAGCCGCAAATCGAGACGGGTTGAAGCCGGAATCGCCAGATTGCGCAGGCGTGCCACATAAAAAAGTGCGGAATCCAGTTCCAGATCGTATGGCAAATCGAGCCGTGAGCGCAGCTGCCACTGATGGCGCGGATTGTCGTTTGCCGAGGCCGGGGTGGTGGTATCGGTGCTGCCATCGACCACATCGAGATTCATTTTAAGCCAGGTGTGGCTGGCAGAAAGCCGCCAGATGTCGTTCACGCGCCAATCGGCAGCGGTCTCCAGGCCGTAGCTGCTCCCCTCACCCTTGTTGGCGTAATAGTGTCGCAGGGTTGGCGGTGCCAGGAGTGGTGGCAGATTCTCAAGCGAAACCAGATGGTCGTAGCGGTTGTAGAAGGTGGTCATCTCCAGGGAGAAGTTGCCATGCGGCTGAAAACGATATCCCAGCTCATGGGCGAGCATGCGTTCCGGTTCGATCTCCGGGTTGCCGCTCAACTTCAGATTCACAGGCCCCAGAGGCACGGCAAGGTGGAAATCCTGATCCACGCTTGACGGGGTACGCACTGCGCGCGCAAGAGAGCCCCAGAAGACGTGGGCGTCGGCAGCGCGCCATAACAGCCGCGCGTTCGGTTGGAGCTGCACCCCCTTGTGATCCTTGTATTCGACTTGACTGCCCAGAGTCAGAATCCAGCGCGGCGCCAGGGTGATTTCGTCCTGGGCAAACAGATTGAAGGCCTGATCGCGGCGGCTTTGCGGACGCCACTGAATCAGAGCGGTATCGTCCAGATCCATGGCGGTCAGACGATAGCCCGCACCCAGGATCCAGAGATGCGAACCGGCGTGAAAACCGTATTGCGTGTCCAGATCCAGAATCCGGGTCCGCTCAAACGAGGTGTCGACCTTGTGATCGTAATAGAATTGCACCGACAGGTTGCGCGAGTCGGAGAGTTCACGACTCCAGCGCCCCAGCAGATGCCCACCCTGTTTGTCACCGCGCGACAAATTCTCATCCACCGCGAACAGCTCGCCTTGCATCAGCGCCTCATCGCGCGTGGTCGGGCGCCAGTCCAGACGGAATCCCTGACGCTGGGCATGCCAGTCGTCGTTGGCGCCCGTGTCGTTCGCACGAACGAAATCGCCGTGTTGCATGCCACTGGCATACACCCGATAAAAGCCCTTGTCCCCGAACTTCCCGCCGTGACGCAACTCACCCCGGAGGGTCTCGGTCGTCCCGCCGGTCACAAAGAGGCGCTCACCCTGGGTGTCGGCAGCCTTTTTGGTGACGATGTTGATCACCCCGTTGACCGCGTTGGTGCCCCACAGCGCGGCACCGGGTCCGCGGATCACCTCGATGCGCTCCACCTCGGCAAGCGACAGATCCTGCAGGTTCCAGTTCACGCCGGCAAAAAGCGGGGTGTACAGGGTTCGACCATCCCGGAGCACCAACAGCTTGTTGGAGAATTGGCCATTGAATCCGCGCGCACTGACCGCCCAGGTGCTGGTGTTGATGCGCGCGACATTCATCCCAGGGACCATCCGCAACACCTCGGGAATCGAGGTCATGCCCGAACGCCGGATCTCCTCGGCATCGATCACCGTGACCGCTGCTGCGGTATCGATCAGTTTCTGTTCCTTGCGCGCCAGCGAGGAGAACTTGATATCCGCCAGATCGCGGATGTTCATGTTCAACAGCTGTTCCATCGGATCGTCCGACAAAGGCGCGGTTTCAGCCAGGGCGGGTGAAAAGGGGGGGGGAAGCGTGACAGTCACAACCACGGCAAGGGCCCGCCAAAAAAGCGGCAATGAGCAGAAGTGCGGGATCGATGGCATGGTTTTCGTCTTGAAAGAGAAAATCCGAATTGACCGACCCGAAAGCCAATTTCAGGGTCGGGTGTACACGCGGGCGGTTCCGTCCTCACTCTTTTCATGTTACAACGGATCGCGCCCGATCACATCCGAAAAAAATTCGTTTATTCTTTTTTCAAGTTTCGGTAATCATTCAACTCTCTCTCATCAGGAACGATTCATGAACCTCGATCAGGATGCTTTGTGCGTCACCACGTTGCGGATGTTGGCCGTTGACATGGTGGAACAGGCCCAGTCCGGTCATCCCGGCATGCCGTTGGGGGCTGCACCCATGGCGTTCGTGCTCTGGAGCCGTTTTCTGCGTCACGATCCCTCGGATCCGGGCTGGCCGGATCGCGACCGGTTCATCCTGTCGGCGGGTCACGGATCGGCGTTGCTGTATGCCTTGTTGCATATTTTCGGCTATGATCTGCCGCTGGATGAGCTCAAACGGTTTCGTCAGTTGGGTTCGCGTACGCCAGGTCATCCGGAGCATGGTTTAACACCCGGTGTGGAGTGCTCCACCGGTCCTTTGGGACAGGGGTTGGCCATGGCTGTTGGCATGGCCTGGGCCGAACGGCAACTGGTGGAGCGTTTTGCCATCGAGGGGCAGCCGTCGCTGTTGGATCATCATGTCTATGTGTTGGCCTCGGATGGCGATCTGATGGAAGGGGTGGCTGCCGAGGCAGCCTCATTGGCCGGTCATCAGAAGCTCGGCAAGCTGGTGGTGTTGTACGATGACAACCAGATTTCGATCGAAGGGAGCACCGAATTGGCCTTTACCGAGGATGTCGAGGCCCGTTTCCGCTCCTACGGTTGGCAGACGTTGACGGTCGAGGATGGTGAGGATCTCGATGCCATCGCGGCGGCGATCGAATTGGGCCGCGCCGAACGGGGTCGGCCTTCGCTGATCCGGGTGCGTACCCGCATCGGACACGGGTCGCCTTTGGCCGGGACAGCGGGGGTGCACGGTGCACCACTGGGGGCCGAGAAACTGGCGGCCACGCGCGACAGCTACAAATGGCCGGAACTCTCCTTTCACGTACCCGAAGAGGTCAAAATCCATCGGGCCGGGGTGATCGAGCGCGGCATGGAGTTGTCCCAGGGGTGGGCGGCGCGCGTGGCGGCCCTTGAGGCGAGCGATCCGGTGCGCGTGGCGGCGTTTCGCGAGGCGTTGTCCGGGGTGTTGTCCGAGGGGTGGGATGTCCAGCTGAACGCTTTGGATTTCGGAAACAAGCCCGTGGCCACGCGTGTGGCCAGCGGCAAGGCGCTCAATGCCCTGGCGTTGAGGTTGCCCGCGCTGATCGGCGGATCGGCGGATCTGGCCCCCTCCAACAACACCCACATTCAGGATGGCGGGTCACGCAACCTCCATTTCGGGGTGCGCGAGCATGCCATGGCGGCAATCGTCAACGGCATGGCGCTGCATGGCGGCTGGATTCCGTTCTGTGCCACTTTCCTGGTCTTCTCCGACTATATGCGCGGGGCGATGCGTTTATCCGCCTTGATGGAGACCCGGGTCATTTATGTCTTGACCCATGACAGCGTGGCCGTGGGCGAGGATGGGCCGACCCATCAGCCGATCGAACAGGTTGCCGGATTGCGTGCCCTGCCCGGACTGGTGGTCTATCGTCCGGCGGATGCCAACGAGACCGTCCTGGCGTGGCGGTTGGCCGTGAGCGCGCGTGGACCGTCGGCACTGATCCTGACGCGCCAGAACCTGCCCGTTCTGCCGGCCAATCCCGAGGGATTTGCCCGTGGCGGCTATGTGGTTTCGGCCTGCGCGGGCGAACCGGAGCTGGTGTTGCTTGCCAGTGGCAGCGAGGTATCGTTGGCGATGCGGATCAAGGAGCGGCTGGCCGGTTTGGGTCATGAACGGGTGCGGGTGGTCTCTCTGCCCTCCTGGGAGCTGTTTGCCGCGCAGTCGCGTGAGTATCGGCAGGGTGTGTTGTCCTCCGGGTTGCGGTTGGCCATCGAGGCCGGGAGTTCGTTGGGATGGCATCGTTGGGTTGGTGAGCGTGGGGATGTGATCGCGGTGGATCGGTTTGGGTTGTCGGCGCCGGGTGATCAGGCGATGAGCGCGGTCGGGTTGTCCGAGGAGGCGGTGTTGGCCAGGGCGGTGGTGTTGTTGAGGGGGGAGGAGTAAACCCAACCCGGCTTGGAATTTTTTGTTTTTTCTGGTAAACTGCAACCATCACGGGATGCGTAGTTCCATTAATAGGGGTCCAGGGGGATTATCCCCCTGGCGGGATCCAAGGGCGAAGCCCTTGGGACTTTGCCTTTGACTTTAGCGCGCTCTTCAAAAGAAGCATTTTTCGCGCCTTTTCTAGAAAAATGCGCCGCGCGCCGCCTTGGGTAGATGTTTTGTACTTTTAATAATGTCTGCCATTCACGCAAACTCAAGCAAAGAGGAGACGGAGGATGAAGCGCACTGTTTTTGCCGGCACGTTGATTGCGATGATGATTGGGGTTGGGGTGTCGGCTCATGCAGCCGAGTTCGGTACTGCGGACGAGGCCAAGGCGATGCTGGAAAAGGCGGTCGCCGCAGTCAAGGCTGACAAGGCCAAGGCTTTGGAAATGTTCACCAAAGGTGAAGGCGGTTTCAAAGATCGCGATCTGTATCCGGGTTGCGGCGACGCTGCGGGCAATTTCACAGCCCATCCCACGCTGGTTGGAAAAAGCCTCAAAGAGCTCAAGGATAAGAACGGCAAAGCCCTTGGCGCGGAGATGTATGGAGTCGCACAGGAGGGCAAGATCAGCGAGGTCAACTATATGTGGCCACGCCCTGGCACCACCGACCCGGTTCAGAAGATCAGTTTTGTGACCAAGGTGGGGGATCAGGTTTGTTACGTCGGCTATTATAAATGAGTTCTGCAATTCCCCTCGCGAGGTCTGCGAGGGGGATCCTTCCATCCTTAATACCGCACCCATCACGGGATACGTAGTGGGTCAACCAAGCCGATTGGACTGGTTGCGATGGGCTGGCACGCCAGTCACTCAACCTTAAAGCCTCTGTCACGCGGCTTTGTTCTTGGGCCTGTTCGCGGGATTGTTTTGCAAAAGGCGCAAAACAATCCCGCAGCCTTGGCTGCGCGCAGCGCATTTTTCAAGAAAAGGCGCGAAAAATGCTTCTTTTGAAGAGCGCGCTAAAAGTCAAAGTCAAAAGCAAAACCCTGGGAGAGGAATCTCCCAGACCCTCTCTTTTTTTTACCAATAAAGCGAAACTTCCAAGCTGTTAAATCGGTTCTGTTGACCTGCCAGGATGAGGTTCACGGACCCTGGCAAGCGAAATTCACCGCCAAATTTATTCTTGCAGCTCCAGCGACTGGAGGTTTCATACTCGCTTCATGGTGACGTTCTTCATTGAAACTGGCAAGGAGCCATCGAATGAACGAGTTTTTTCCGCATCTTGTCAATCTCATCCTGGAAATGGCCCCCTGGCTGCTGTTCGGCCTGCTAACCGCCGGCGTCATCAAGGCCTGGGTGCCCGAAGCACGCATCATCCGCTGGCTCGGTGGCGGCGGGATCGGCGCCATCACGCGCGGTGCCCTGATCGGCGCACCGCTGCCACTCTGCTCGTGCAGCGTCATCCCCATGGCCATCGGCCTGCACCGCAAAGGGGCCAGCAAACCGGCCACGGTCGCCTTTCTGGTCTCAACCCCGGAGACCGGTATCGATTCGATCGCCCTCACCTGGTCGCTGCTCGGGCCGTTCATGACCATCGCCCGTCCGGTCGGGGCCATTTTGAGCGCCATTCTGGCCGGCATCCTGACCCTGTTGGTGGAGCGCGATGCGCCAGCCCTGGCGCAGGCCACCTCCTCCCGTGAACCCAAGGCACGATGTCAATCCGGCTGCGGCTGCGCGACCACCGCCAAACAACAGTCCGCACCAGAGACTCCCTGGCAACGTACGCTTTCCGGCATCGATTATGCCTTGCGCGATCTTTGGGACGATATCGCCCCCTGGCTTGGGGTCGGTATTGTGATCACGGCGGCGGTCACGAGCTGGATCCCTTACGGGAATTTGAGCGGTTACACCCACGACAGCTGGTTGGCGATGATCCTCGTGGTGCTGGCCAGCATGCCGGTCTATGTTTGCGCCACGGCCTCCACACCGATGGCTGCGGCGATGATCTTTTCCGGCATGACCCCCGGCATGGCACTGGCCTTTCTGCTCGCCGGACCGGCCACCAATCTGGCACCGCTCGGTATCATTCGGCGGGAACTCGGCACACGGGTATTGACCGCTTATCTGATCGGCATTTTCGTCAGTGCCGTGGGGTTGGGAATGATCACCGATCACTTGGCGCATCTCTTTGGCGGGCTCCCCGAGGTGCGACCCGGCGAGCTGGAGGAGTGGATGCCGATCTGGTTCTCCGCCTCTTGCGCGCTGATGCTGTTTGCCGTGTCGGTACGCAATCATTGGCACGGGTGGCGAGTACGAATCCAATCGGTCTATGCTCCCATCAGCGAATCATAAATTCGTGCCGATGAAACGAGAGGGTGGTAACAAAGTATAAAATCTTGATTACAAATCAGTATTTCATATTGTGATGGAATGTATAGAATGGATTGCTTTTGACAAATCGGGATGGAGCCTTTATGCTGTGCTCTTTTCCATCCACCGATGATCCATGCAACCGGACATCCGCCATTGGAACTCCTGCTCGACGACCATTTTCACGACGAGTGCGGCGTCTTCGGGATTTATAACCACCCCGAAGCAGCCAATCTCGTTTACCTCGGCCTTTACGCGCTGCAACATCGCGGACAGGAGTCGGCGGGTATCGTCTCGGTGGAAGAGCGACTCTTCCAGGCAACGCGCGGTCACGGACTGGTGGCCGACGTCTTCCGCCGCAACGAAATGGATGCCTTGAGAGGCAGTCAAGCCATCGGTCATGTGCGTTACTCCACCTCGGGTGGCAGCAGCAACTCCCGCAATCGCCAACCGTTGGTGGTGGATACTGCGCACGGCGGCATGGCCATGGCCCATAACGGCAATCTGGTCAATGCCGTGGAGATGCGTCGTGCCCTGGAACGGCGCGGATCGATTTTTCAATCCACCATGGATACCGAGGTCATCGTCCATCTGACCGCCTTGTCGCGCCAGCGCACTTTTGCCGAGCGGTTGGTGGATGCGCTGAGTCAGGTGCAGGGCTCCTATGCCCTGCTGGCCATGGACGAACACGGCATCATCGGGGCCCGGGATCCGCATGGACTGCGCCCCCTGGTGATCGGCAAGGTCGGCAACGGCTACGTTTTTTCTTCCGAGACCTGTGCCTTGAACCTCATCGAGGCCGAATTCATCCGCGATGTTGAACCCGGCGAAGTGGTGGTGATCGGTCCGCACGGCATGGAGTCCTTTTTCCCGTTCCCGCGTCAGAAACGGTGTCTGTGCGTCTTTGAATACATCTATTTCGCACGCCCGGACTCCAACATCGATGGCATCAATGTCTACGAATCGCGCAAACGGATCGGAATGCGCCTGGCCAAAGAGCACCCGGTGCCCGAGGCCGATCTGGTCATCCCGGTACCCGACTCCGGCGTGCCGGCAGCCCTGGGGTTTGCCCAGGCGTCGGGCATTCCGTTCGAGTTGGGGATCATCCGCAACCACTACGTGGGGCGAACCTTCATCGAACCGCAACAGTCGATCCGTCACTTTGGGGTGAAGATCAAGCTCAATCCAAACCCCTATATCATCAAGGACAAACATGTGGTGCTGGTGGACGACTCCATCGTGCGCGGCACCACCAGTCGCAAGATTGTCAAGATGGTGCGCGCGGCTGGCGCCAAATCGGTCCATCTGCGCATCTCCTCTCCTCCCACCACCCATCCCTGCTACTACGGCATCGATACGCCGACGCAGGGTGAGCTTCTGGCCTCCAGCCACTCGGTGGAGGAGATGCGCACCTACGTCACTGCCGACTCCCTGGCCTTTCTGTCGCTCGACGGGCTTTACGCCGCCGTCAATGGCAGCGGTCACGGCTATTGCGACGCCTGTTTCTCGGGTCGCTATCCGGTCCCTTTCCCACGCCACGAAGAGAATGCCCAGCTGTCGTTGTTGCAAGAGAGCTGACTTCCAAACGTGCATGATCCTGGTGGAGCAACCAAGCTGATTTGACAGCCTGGCAAATGTTGCTTTTTTCTGGTGAAAAAAAAGAGAGGGTCTGGGAGATTCCTCTCCCAGGGTTTTGACTTTGACTTAAACCGCAACCATCACGGGATGCGTAATTCCATTAATAGGGGTCCAGGGGGATTATCCCCCTGGTGGGATCCAAGGGCAAAGCCCTTGGGACTTTGTTTTTGACTTTAGCGCGCTCTT
>JAMOBI010000170.1:0-4206 GCA_039908105.1 Magnetococcus sp. YQC-9 | reverse complement strand
GGCCAAGGTCTGATCCACGATGCATCCACGGGGCCGAAAACCCTATGTAAGCGGAAACCGCACCCGTCAGACCATTGCGGTATTTTTGCGCCTTGAATCTGGCATGGCTGCTGCGTGCCAGACTCCTGGCCGGGTGTGCGCGGATACAATACCCCGCAAGGGGAAAGAAGCGCGCCGTCTTACGTCGGTTTTCGGCACCCGGTCCACCCACTTTCCCCGAAAAGGAGACGTAAGCCATGCCCACGAACACCCAACAGCCCGAGACCCCACACCACAACCCCAACGCCTGGCGCGACTGCACGATACCGCCGTTTTCACGATCCGATGGTTGCGAGCATCCATCGAACACCTGGTGTCGCGACGACAATCCGTACAGCGCCTTTCTCCATTGGTCGAAACGCGCCAGCCTTCTGACCAATTTTGCACGTCTCGGACTGGATCGGTGGGCATTGCTCGCCTACCACAATCGAGAAAACCGCCAGGCCATGGAGTTGTGGCGAGATGATGTGGAATCGTTCGCGGAGATCTTAGGCGTGATTCACGAATCCATCGACTTGGCGAAAAGTTCCGCTGACGCGTTTGAGACGTGGGACAGCAAGCATGCCGCCGCCCGCCAGCGTTGATGCTGGCGCGAGGATCATGCATACGGCTGCCAGGGAAGGCGGCCATCCCCCTTTCGTGCGGGCTGGCAGGGTGCGGGAAAAATCCTTACCCCATCATCCGGCACCGACATTGCGAACGTTTTCTCTGGCCGCAACCGTCGGCGTGACCATCAAAATGGCGTCGGGAATTTGACGAATTCAAAAATTTTGAAGCCGTTGTAGGTATGATTGTGGGTTGGCAAAAAATACCTTTAAAATTTATCAATGATTTCAATATGTTGAGATGACTGTTAGGCGGACTGCTCCTCCGCCATTTTTTTTCACTCGTTATTCTTTCGTTTGCCACACCTCCGGCATATCCTGCCAAAATATCCCAATACATTCAAAGGTTACGCAACGGTTTCGGAGAACAGACCACACCTGTTCTCGTCCACCCAGTGCCATTTTTGCCTCCAGGACTCTCCTTTCCCGCCTCTCTTTTCTTTGTTCAACTTCTCTCAGGGCCGGTGCGCGGAGTCAACTCCCCCCGCGATTTTGTTGAACTTTTTTTAACCCGAGTTTGGACGACGACCGGGTGGCAAGGGCAACTGCCGTCGAATCGGATTGGCGTTCACCCAAGGAAAAGTGACGAGGCGGTTCTCATGGCTCATCGTCCTCGTCGTCGGGATATTGGATAAAGGCATCTCCTCGGGACGTCAAAATCCGAGGATACGGCGCACCGGCGGCCTTGCTGTTGAAGCCTCGGACTTCCAGTTCGAACAGCCAATTGTCTCCATAATCGAACAGGAAGATCATCTTCTGACCTTCACGGGTAAACACCCCATCCAGCCTGGTGCGCTTGACGCTCTTGCTGCGGGAACGGTCGGCGCCATCGTCATCGGCAAACAGTTCGTACCGTTCGGTGGCATCGTAATAGCGGCGCGGGTTGTCCGTGGCAAAGAAACCAAACGCATGATCCATTTCAAACCCGACCGATGCGACGATCGCTTCGGCCAGATCAGAAAGGGTGCTGTTCAGAGGAATCTCGATGTCCCGATAGATTCGCTTGCTGTGCGCGAATTTGGCTCGCAAAATAAGCGTTTCTCTCTTGACGATGATCGGCGACTTGGGAGCGTCTACACTGCGGGTACGGGTACGACTTGACGAAACAGAACCATTCAAGACTTTGTCATTAATAATGCCTTTATTTAAAGCGATAAATAAAAAGAATTTATGAATAGCGATCCGGCGATCCGTTTCATTTGTGCTATCTATGACCTTACGGCGATGCCATGCCTGGAAATGGGAATTTGCCATGCCGATAGTGACTTCTTCCAGCTTCCAGACATCGGTCTGACGTGCCAAAAACTCGATAAACATTTCAATGAGCATCGAGTGTTTTCTGTCCGTCCGTTCACTGAACTGCGTGGCAAGAGCATCAAAAAATTCACGATTCAATGCGTTCAAGGCATCCTTGAAAGGCTGTCTTACTGCTTCTGCCTTTTGCATCATCTCAATGTATTCATTGAATTGATCTCCAGGAATGGCGACTTTTCCCGTGAACACCTTTGCCATTGTATTCTTTTAAATTGCAAACTCTTAGAAAATGGTTGGTACGTCAATCGACAATCTCGACATTATTGGCGCGACACCATCTCACCAGCAACTCTTTCAGTGCATCATCACGGTAACGATACCACTGCTCAATCATGCCCAACTGGTATAGGGTGTCTTTGAAGCGACGGAATGCTCCCTTGCCCTGAATTGCTCTGAATAGCACATCAGAGGCATCGGTATCCCCCAAGGAACCACAGAACTCCTTCATCACACCGTATTCATGAAAGTCCCACCGATCCGGCAGGTTCAGAAAGCGATGACTGGTATCTTCCAAGAGTGCCTGGGCGAGAGAAATCATTTCCCTCTGCCATTCCGGAAACTCTTCGAGCAATGCGCCTCGCTCCACGGCCCTGGTTTCCTCGTGGGCAATTGTCACCACTTCGCCCGTTTGGCGGTCAAGATAGGAGGCATACTCCTCGTTTTGGAGATCAAATCCGTCGACAAGATTGCGCAATCTGATTGTAACGGCACTGTCTTGCATAACCTATGCTCCTGTAGCCCTCCTCAGCCATACACATCCATGGCTTCCAACACCTCATCTTCCGATCTCTCAAGATCGTTCGCCACTTTCGATGCAGTCCTGGCGGAAAAACGCCAGAATGTTTCCGAAGACATCACCGCTGGCTTCCGTGGCCCTGGTTTGCTGCGGGCGGCTCTTTTCCTGGCCGCCCTTGCCTGGGCGCGTTGCTTTTTGAGTGCCTGTTGGGCCATACACGAATTTACCCCACCTTTGCAAACCCGAACTTCTCCCGCTGCTCATCCCAAGCCAGCGGGATGCCTTTGGCCAACTCCCGTAGCGACAGACCCACCGGCTGCCTGCCATCCAGGATCGCCTCCACGATGTCGGGCGCGAGCAGACTCAAAGCGTAGATCCGGCTGGCGTATGTGGCGCCGACCTTCTCCCGGAGAGCGATCTCGGAGATGCTCAAGACCTCCTTGCGATCGAGCATCCGACACCACTTCCACGCCTTGGCCATGGCCTGTATCATGGTTTCATCCCGTTCGGCACGCATGCCGATGACACCATCGGGTGCCACGATCATCTTGCGGCCCCCTCGTCTCTTGAACTGCACCGGGATGAAGATCAACAGCATCTTGCCGTCGTGGCTCAAAGTGTACTGGGCCTGTCCGGCTGGAGCAACGGTGGTCATTTGGAATTCCTCATGGTCTGGAGGTGAAGAGGCTGGCGCAGTTCATGGATCAGGCTGGAAAGCCCTTCGGTGCGCAGATTGAGACCGACGCCGTTGGTGCCGATTTCGACGCGGGCTACCAGCAGTTGCGTCAAACGCGCCTGTTCGGCGGGAAAGAGTTGATCCCACACCACGTCCAGGCTGCGCAGCGTCGAGAGCACCTCGGACTCCGGCAGCACGGACGCTTCATTGGCTGCTGCCAGGTGCGCACCATTATTTCCGGCGCATGAATCAGGGCACGCAGATGATCGAGGATCATCCGTTCCACGTCACCCGCCGGGATGGTTGGCATGGAGCAGGTCTCGTGTCCACTCTTGGCGGCGCCGGTGTTAAAGATAATAGCGGTAGATGCGAGCGCCATTCTTGCGGGTGTGGGTGGGTGTCATCGCCCGGTGGCACTGGCGGCAAAAGAGCAACCCTTTCAAGGCTGCCGGCGAGGTGGTGTCTTACGTTAACCTAACTGTTCACCTATCCATCTGTTATCGAAAGAATGATGCGTGACACAGATCCTTGGCTGATGCACCATATGGCTTTTTGAAGCTTCAATGGGAGAAGCAAGATGGCGCATCAGATTGAAGTTTTTTGTTGTCAGAACCAGGAGTGTCCAGATTTTGGACTCTGGGGCAAAGGGAACTTGAAGATGGTATGGATGGAGCGGGAAGGCTTATCGAATTCGTGGTCTCTACTGTCGGACATGCAGAAAGTATTTTTCAGAACGAAAAGGGAGTGTGCTTGAACAAAGTCGTCTGCCAGAGGAAAAGGTGGAATCCTTGTTGGAACATGTGAGAGAAGGATGCAGAGTGAGACAAACGGCTCGT
>JAMOBI010000007.1:0-72031 GCA_039908105.1 Magnetococcus sp. YQC-9 | reverse complement strand
GGGCTCAAGAAAGGATTGCCTCTGCCACACCCATCCTGCTGGAAACGTGGAGCTTACGGATTTTCGATGCCCAATCCCTGGAGGAGATCTTCGTGGAGTGTGATTGAATCGCAGGCGTAACCCCTCCTGCCCGGCTCGTCTCCCGTACACCTCCCCTACCGCGCCGCGAACTCGTGCAGCACCTCCAACAACCGCTTCTTGGAAATCGGCTTGGAGAGATAATAATCACACCCGGCGGCCAGCGCCTCGGCTGAGGCCTCCTGCATGGCGTGCGCGGTCAGGGCGACCACCGGTATCGGGATTAAAGCCCGCTCCACCTCCCAGGCGCGGATCGCCCGGGTGGCCGCATAGCCATCCATGATCGGCATCTGAATATCCATCAACACGATATCGAAGCGCTCCTTGCAGAACATCTCAAAAGCCAGCGCCCCATGCTCGGCAAATACCAGTCGATGCGACGTGCCCTTGAGGAAGGCCTGGATCAACAGGCGGTTATCCTCCGAATCCTCGGCCATCAGAATCGACAACCCCCGCTCCGCAGCGCGCAATGAGTCCGGACGCACCCCATGACGCACCACCGAGACCAGGGAGAACTCGCCCGCCGTCTCCTCGACCGACGGTAATTCCAAAGAGAACGAAAAACGGCTTCCCGTGCCCACCGTGCTCTCGACCGAGATCCGTCCGCCCATCTTTTCGACCAGCAGTGCACAGATCGACAGCCCCAGTCCGGAACCCCCATACTTGCGGGTGATCGACAGATCGGCTTGGCGGAACGGTTGGAAGATCGACGCCAATTTGTCCACCGGGATGCCGATGCCGGTATCGCGAATGGCAAACAAGATCCGTTCGTAGTCGCCGGGCCGCGCTTCGAGCGTCACCGATCCCTCCAGGGTGAACTTGACGGCATTGCCAAGCAGATTCAGCAGAATCTGCCGCAGACGGTTCGGATCGCCCCGCACATGGCGCGGCAACGCCGAATCCAGCTGCCACGCCAGATCGATCCCCTTCTCGCGCGCCGGCAACAGCATGATCTCCGCCGTCCCCACCAACAGCGCCGGGAGATCGAAGGCCGAACTCTCCGGATCGAATTGACCGGCCTCGATCTTGGAGAAATCCAATACATCGCTCACCAGCGCCAACAGCGATTCGCTCGCCTTGCGCGCCATCTCCAGATAACGCTTCTGCTCGGAGGTCGCCTCGGCCTCCATCAACAACTCGTTCACCCCGAGAATCGCATTTAAAGGGGTGCGGATCTCGTGGCTCATGTGGGCCAAAAAGGTCGATTTGGCCCGATTGCCCGACTCGGCCATCTCACGGGCCCGCTCGGCCTCCTCCTTGGCCAGACGCAACTCCAGGGTGCGCGCCGCCACCGCCTGCTCCAGGGCGTCGCGGTGACGTTTCAACTCCAGATGATTGGCCACCCGACGCCGGACGATCTCACCGTGAAACGGCTTGGTGATGTAATCCACCGCCCCGAGACGAAACCCCTCGCTCTCATCGGCCACCTCTTTCCGGGCGGTGACGAAGATCACCGGAATCTCCCGGGTGCGTTCGTACTCGCGCAGTTTTTGACACACCTCGTAGCCGTTCATCTCCGGCATCATGATGTCCAACAGGATCAGATCCGGTGGATCACCCGTCATCGCCGCACGCAGCGCCTGCGGACCGCTCAAGGCCACCAACCGGTGATGATCGGCCAGCCACTCCTTCAATAAATCGATATTCCCCGGTTGATCATCGACGATCAAGACCCGGCTGAGCGGTGGATGATCCAACGGAGGCGGCTCGGCGACCAGTTCTCGCCCGAAGAGCCTGGCCAGCGCATGCAACCGCTCCTCGGCCTCCTGCAAATGGTACACCTCGATCTGCCGCACCAGCTCCTGATAGGTGAAGTAGGGATCGCTCTCCCGCAACAGCTGCCCCATCTCGCCCAACCACGGCTCCACCTCAATGCTGCTGCCACACACCCGATCGAGGATCCAGGCCGACAACTGCATCACCCGTCCAACATCGACCCCGACCAGATCAGCCCGCAACCGCATGGGTTCGGTCTGTTCGTCGCGCACAGCCTGCCGCACCCCCAAACCACCCATCACCACCCGCAGCCGCTGCAGGAAGGTTGCCAAGGCCGCCTGCCGCCAAACCGCCTCGCCGGCGGACAACGCCTCCTCCAGCTCAGAAGCCGCCTCGACCAGGGTGATCGCCCCGATACCGCGCCCCGCGCCCCGCACCGCATGCACACGCGCAGCAGCCTCCGCGAACCGCTCCGCACCGATCAGCTCCGGCAACACCTCGAGCAGTGTCTCGTATTCACGCCGGAAGCGGATCAACAGGCGTCTGTATAAGCCGCGATTGCCCGCCAACCGCTCCAGACCGAACAAGGGATCGATTCCCGGCAGCTGCGGCAAGGCTTGCGCCTCCCCGGCAGGGAACCCATCCGGCGCCTCCCAGTGAGCAAAAGGGGCCACCCATTTGCTCAACAGGCCGTGCAGCCGCTCGGCGCGCGGCGGCAACTCCAGCGTGTCGCGTATGCCGGCATCCAGGCAGAGTCGCTTCTCCTCCCATCCCGCCTGTGCCAACAGGGCGATCACCGGCAGCTCGCCCCCTGCCGGCAGCTCCCGCAGTTGCGCCATGCACGCCAAAGCGCCCAACTCCGGCAGTTGATAATCGAGCAACACCACATCGAAGGGATAACGGTGCACCATCTCCACCACCTGGTTCCCCCCGGTCACCACCTCCACCACCAGCCCCACCCGTTCCAGAAGCTCCCGCAGGATGCGCGCCGCCACATCACCCGCCTGCGCCAAAAGCACCCGCGCGCCGCCGATGCGCGCCCCGGTCTCCTCCTCCTGAGCCAGCAGTTTCTCGCGCCGCCGATCGGTCTGACCGGAGTCGGCTTCACTCTGGCGCGCCAGACCGCGAATCAACCGCGAGCGGGTCACCGGTTTGTCGATGCAGCCGTCCATGCCGGCGCGCTTCATCCGCCCGAGGATCTCCCCCACGCCGAACGGCGCCAAAAGCAGGATCACCGGACAGGCCGGTCGCGGCACCATCGCCTCGAGTGCCGCACGGATCTCGACGGCGGCCACGTCGCCATCCTTGCCCGGCATGCGCCAATCAAGCAGTACATGGCTGTAAGGCGCCCCATTCCTGCCATTGGCGGCCACCACCCGCGCCACCGCCTCGCTCCCCGTGGCCACCACCTCGGGTTCCAACAACAACTCCCGCAACAATTCGGCGAGTGCCGCGCGCGCACCCGGGTCATCATCGGCCACCAACACCCGTCCGCCCCACAACTCCTCGGGCAGCGTCATCGCCTTGCGCCGGTTGCGACCATGCAATCTCACGCACACCTCGAAACCGAATTCGCTCCCCTGCCCCAACGCGCTCTCCGACCACATCCGTCCACCCATCAGCGTCACCAGCCGCTTGCAGATCGACAGTCCCAATCCCGTGCCGCCATAACGGCGCGTGGTCGATCCGTCGGCCTGCACGAACGGTGCGAAGAGATTCGGCAGCAACTCCGCATCGATGCCGATGCCGGAATCCCGCACCGCGCAGCGCAGACAGACCTGTTCATCCGCCGTCAAACGCGGCGTGATGGTCACCGCGATCCCCCCCTGTTCGGTGAACTTCACCGCATTGCGGATCAGGTTGATCAACACCTGCTCCAGACGGATCACATCCCCGAAGAGCACCCCGTCAAACGACGACGGGATCGAAAAGACCAACTCGATCCGTTTGTCAGCCACCTGTTTGCTGAACAGATCGGCCAACCGTTCCACCAACAGATGGAGATCGAACGGCACCGGATCGAGACTCATCCGTCCCGCTTCCAGCTTGGAGAAGTCCAACAGATCGCTGATGATCCCCATCAGCGAGCGCGAGGCGTTCTCGATCTTGGTGAGATAGTCGTGTACCCGGGGATTGAGATCCGATTTGAGCGCCAGCTCAGTGAAGCCCAGCACCGCATGCATCGGCGTGCGAATCTCGTGGCTCATGTTGGCGATGAATTCGCTTTTGGCCACATTGGCCAACTCGGCGACCGTCAGGGTCTCCTCCAGCGACTTCACCAGCTGACGACGATCGGTGACATCCTGCAGGAAGCCGGTGAACTGCACCTTGCCATCCTGTACCGAGGAGGTGAGCGAAATTTGCAGATCCACGGTCTGGCCATTGGCGCGCAAGCCGGGGAACTCCATCCGGCGTTGCAGACGCGGCAGATTCGCTCCATGGGTGGCCAGCCTGCCCAGGGCCGTGCGATGCGACTCTTTGAGCCCCTCGGGCACGATGAAGGAGTCGATCGGCTGCCCCAGCACCACCTCGCGCGAATAGCCGAACAGCTGTTCGGCTGCCGGATTGAACTCCACCACCCGGCCTTCACCGTCCGTGGTGATGATGGCATCCAAAGCATGCGCGAGAATCGCCTGATGGCGATCCAGAAGCCGCGAGATGTCCTGATAACGTTCGATGTTTTCGATGTTCTGATGAACCCGGCACAACAACTCCTCGGGCTGATAGGGCTTGACGAGAAAATCATTCGCACCGGCCTTGATGAAGCGGGCCGCCAGATCGGCGTTGCCGTGCGAGGAGAGACCGATCACCGCCACATCGTTGCGGCCATGCACGGTGCGCAACTTGCGCACGAACTCCAGGCCATCCATGCCGGGCATCTGATAATCGGTGATCACCAGACCGATCTTTTTTTCGGTCAACAACTGCAAAGCCGTCGGACCGTCTGCGGCGTCGTGCAGCTGGAAACCATAGCGTTCCAACAGACGGATCAACAGGGTTCGTGCGCTGCGCGAATCGTCCACCACCAGAATGCCGGCGTGCTGATTCCGACGGATCCGTTCGATGGCATGGATCACCGCGTCGACCACGCGCGGATTGTCCTTGATGAAGTAGTCCAACACCCCCTTTTGCAGGAAGGTTTCGCGCATCTCCGGCTTGTACATGCCGGTCAGGGCGATCGAGGGGATTTGATGGGCCACCAGCAGATCGACGATCTCCCCTTCGGGGGCGTCGGGCAGGAACAGATCGAGGATGGCCAGAAGAAAACAGTGCGGATGACTCTTCAGAACGGCGCGCGTCTCGGTCAGGCTTTTGGCGAGCACAACCTCCACCCCGAGCCCCTTTTGCAGGCGCACCTTGAGCAATGCCGCGAAACTACTGGAATCCTCGACGACCAGGATGGTCTCCATCGTCCTTAATTCTCCGACCTCATCCACCTCGTGGACGTTTGAAAAAGGGGGTCTGACGTCCTGACCAAACCGGAAAAATACCATCCATCACTTGACTATTGGTGCAAGGATAGCGCATTTTTCATAAAAAGCATGCACAATAAATCGCGACCAGAAGGTACAAGGCCGTGACCAAATGCGAGCATTTCTGGTATGCTGAATGATTTTCAGCAAATCGCCATTCGAGCAGGCAACACGCTGCCAATCCGACCAAAGCGTACCATCCGACCAAAGCGTACCATCTTTAGGGAAACCCGATTCTTCGCATCATGACCATCCGCCTCAAACCGCTGCTCATTCCGCTCGCACCGATGCTCGCCGCTCTGGCCGGCAGCACCGCGATCTCCCGTTATTTGAACGATCCCCTTCTGCCGCTGCTGCTGCTCGGCGTCACGCTCACCCTGTTGACCCTGATCCTCCTGCGCAACCAGACCGATCGAGTCCGTGCGCCTTTACGCAAAATCGCCCACACCCTGGAACGCATCGCCAACGGACCGCTCGATCTCTCCTTGAGAATCGCACCCGAGGAGTCCGAGGTGCTCGGCAACGAACTGACCGGTGCCTGTAACCACCTGCTCGACACCCTGCAACAAAAAACCGATTCCAAATCGTTCATCGAGCAGATTTTAGGCGCCATGATCAACGGTCTGTTGGTCCTGGATCGCGACAACCGCATCCAGCGGGTCAACAAGGCCCTTTTGACCCTGTTGGACGAGCGCGAGGAGACCCTGCTCGGTCGGCATCTGGACGAGTTGATCCCGGATCCGGCCTTTTGCGCCATCATGTATCGCGACATGCTGGCCGAACGGCTGTTCCGTTTTCAGGAGACCACCTTTCTGACCGCCGACGCTCGCGAGGTGGCGGTGTCGATCTCCAGCACCCTGCTGCGCGACGGGGACTCTTTGGCCGGCACGGTGATTCTGGTCGAGGATATCCGGCAGCGCAAACGCAACGAAGAGCAGCTGCACTTTCTGGCCAATTTCGACGTTCTCACCCAACTCCCCAACCGCTCGCTGCTGGCGGAACGGCTCACCCAGACCCTGACGCGGGCGCCTTGGCGCAGCACCAGCGTCGGTCTGATGCACTGCGCCCTGGACCGCTTCAAAACCATCAACGAAACCCTCGGTCACCGTGCCGGCGATGAACTTTTACAAGAGACGGCCAACCGTCTGCGCGAGAGTGTACGTGACGGTGATACCGTCGCGCGGGTTGGCGGCGATGAGTTTCTGGTTCTGCTTTTGGATATCGCCCGCTCCGAGGATCTGATCAACCTGGCGCGCAAGATCTCCCAGGCGATCGCGCAACCCATTCTGCTCTCCACCGGTCAGGAGTTGTTCATCACCGCCAGCATTGGCATTTCGCTCTTTCCGGAGAATGGCACCAGCGCCGACGAACTGCTCAAAAACGCCGACATCGCCACCCATTTCGCCAAGGCGCAGGGCAAGAATCAGTTCAGCTTCTTTTCCGGCGAAATGAACCGCAAGGGGGCACAACGCCTCACCCTGGAGCGGGATTTGCGGCGCGCCATCGAGCGAGGTGAACTGGAGGCGCACTATCAGCCACGCTGGGATCTGCAAAAGGATCAGCTGGCCGGTGCCGAAGCACTGGTGCGCTGGCGACGCGGCGGTGACAAGCTGGTGCCTCCGGGCGATTTCCTCCCCTTGGCCGAGGAGTTGGGATTGATCGAGGAGATCGATCTGTGGATGATCGCCGAATGCTGCAAGCAGGCACGCATCTGGCTCGATCAAGGCCATCCACCGCTGCGGATCTCGATCAACCTGTCGCACCATCTGTTCGGACGCCACGATCTGGTCACCGTGGTACGCCAGCTACTCGATGACACCCGCATCGAACCGCGCCAGATCGAACTGGAATTGACCGAGGCGATCGTGATGCACGATGTCGGCCATGCGATGAACACCCTGCTGGCCTTCCGCGAGATGGGCATCCACCTGGCCGTGGACGACTTTGGCACCGGCTACTCTTCGTTCTCGCACCTAAGACGCCTGCCGGTGCACATCTTGAAGATCGACCGGTCATTCGTGCGCGAGATCACCACCCATCACGAGGATGCGGTGATCACCGAGGCGATCATCTCGCTAGCCCATACACTCGGCCTGCGCGCCACCGCCGAAGGGGCCGAGGAGCCTGCCCAGCGCGAACTGCTGACGCGATTGGGCTGTGACGAGCTGCAGGGGTATCTGATCAGCCGTCCGCTACCAGCCACGGAGTTGGAGCAGCGCTTTTTCGCGGGCCGGTGAAGCCGAATTCCTTGCAGTGCTGTTAAACCGCACCCAGCCTGGAATGTGTAGTTTTTACTGGTAAAAAAAAAGAGAGGGTCTGGGAGATTCATCTCCCAGGGTTTTGCCTTTGCCTTTGGCGCGCTCTTCAAAAGAAGCATTTTTTGCGAAAAATGCGCCGCGCGCACGCAGCCTCGCAGAAAACCGCGCATCCCAAAATGGGTGTGGTTCAGGTCGTCGCGCCTTGGTCTTAAGGCATTCTGCCGTCACACCAGCCCTACGATTCAATCTCCACCGGCTTTTTGTGCGCCAACAGAATGCCATCGCGCGTCCTCTTCGAACGGGCGAACGTCCCGTACAACCCGTCGCGATCCCCATCCCTCACCCGCTGCGTCAACACCTCCAACGCATCGCGAAACCGGGTCAGAATGTCCAGAATCGACTCGCGATTGGCCACGCAGATATCCCGCCACATCGCCGGATCCGAAGAGGCGATGCGGGTGAAATCCCGGAATCCGCCCGCCGCATAACGAAACACCTCGGCGCGGATGTCATCCTCCAAATCCGACAATGTATTGACCACATTGTAGGCGATCAGATGCGGCAGATGGCTGGTCGCGGCCAACACCCGGTCATGGGTGGCCACGTCCATGGTCTCAACCCGCGAGCCCACCGCCTCCCACATCTGCCGTACCCGCTCCAAGGCTTCGGAATTGGTCTGCTCCGTGGGAGTCAAAATGGTGCGACTCCCCTCGTAGAGGGTGGCAAAGGAGGCTTCCACGCCGGAAAACTCGGTACCCGCAATCGGATGGCCACCAACGAAATGGACCCCCTTGGGCATCATCGCCTCGCAGACAGCCACCACCGTACCCTTGACACTGCCGGCATCCGTCACCACGGCACCCGGCTTGAGCGCCACAGCGAAATCCTCGACAATCCGGGGAATGGTCACCACCGGAGTGGCCACCATCACCAGATCCGCACCGCGCACCCCCTGGGCCGCCGATGTGGTCCAGTGATCGATCACCCCCAGCTCCATGGCGCGAGCCAACGAGTCGCGGGTACGATTCACCCCCACCACCTCGCCAACCAGATTGTGCTCCTTGAGCGCCCGGGCCAACGATCCGCCGATCAACCCCACCCCGACGATCGTCAAACGTTGAATAAACAGTGACTCCATATCGTTATCTTTAAGCAGTAAAGTGAAAAGACTACCGGATCAACCAAGCTGATTTGACTGGTTGCGCTGGACTGGCACGCCAGTCACTAAAACCTTGAAGCCTCTGTCACGCGGCTTTGTTCTTGGGCCATGTTCGCGGGATTGTTTTGCAAAAGGCGCAAAACAATCCCGCAAGCCTTGGCGGCGCGCGGCGCATTTTTCGCAAAAAACGCTTCTTTTGAAGAGCGCGCTAAAAGCCTAAAGTCAAAAGCCAAACCCTGGGAGAAGAATCTCCCAGACCCTCTCTTTTTTTTACCCATAACAGCGAAACTTCCAAGCCATCCAATCCGTTCTGTTGACCCACTACAACGCCCGCACCGGGTAGGAACCGAGAATCCGCGCTGTCACACCCGGCAGGGAGGAAAGCTCCTGCATGGCGCCCGCCACCGACAGATCACTCAGATGTCCGGACAGGTCGAGAAAAAACAGATACTCCCAAGCCTGCCGCCCCGACGGACGCGACTCGATGCGTGTCAGATTGATCTGCCGACGGGCGAAAACCCCCAACACCTGATGCAGGAAACCGGGTTGATCGCGGAAGGTGAACATCAGGCTGGTCTTGTCTTGTCCCGAACGGGTTGGTTCGCCCCGTCCGATCACCAAAAAACGGATCTCCTCGGCACGATCCTCGATGTGCTCGGCGAGAATCTCGCACCCCAACACCTCGGCCAACGCCATCGGCGCCACGAAAGCCGTGCCGCTCTCCTCGCCGGCCACGCGCACCGCCTCGGCCATGCTCTCCACCACCCGCTGGGCGACATTCGGCAGGTGCCGCTCGATCCATCCCCGACATCGCGATATCGCCAGCCGCGTACCCAACAACAACTTCACCGCACCGACCGATCCCGCCCCTGACAGCAATGCATAAGCCACTTCCAGGTAAATTTCGCCCCGAATCGACAAGGGGGAGTCAACGAAACGATCCAATGTGTGGGTGATCATCCCCTCGTTGGAGTTCTCCACCGGCGCCACGCCGAAATCGGCCCGATTCACCTCCACCTCGTGGAAGAGTTCGTCGATGGAAGCGGTCGGCAGCAGATGACACGACGAACCGAACTGTTTGAGCGCAGCCAGATGGGCAAAGGCGTGCTCCGGCCCCAGATAGGCCACGGAAAGCCGTTTTTCCAGACTCAAGGAGGCGGAGATGATTTCACGATAGATGCGATGCAGCGCCGCCTTCGGCAGCGGCCCACGATGCCGGGCCTCCAGCCGACGATGGATCGAGGCCTCACGCTCCGGACGGTAAAACGACGGATCCGGCGAATCGTGCGCCACCCGCCCCTTCAAGTGTCCAACCTCCAACACCCGATCGATCCGCTCCATGAGCAGATCATGAATCCGGTCGTCGATTGCATCGATCGCCTGCCGCAATGCGAGCAGGCTCTGTTCCTCGGCGTTGGGTGCAGTGGCGGTTGCCATGAATCGGTCACAGCCGGTCAAGGGTGAAGGGGCGCGTCGGGATCGGATCCATAAGCAATCCCGCATTAACGAATTCCAGGATCAGCAAGCCATCCTACAGAAATTCAAAAACAGGTCATTTTATCTCCACTTCACCGTCATGACAACCGTTGCAAACCGCGCGCAGCAAAATACTCCCTCTCAACAGATCATCCCAGATCCGGCAGTTGCGGGTGATTGCATGTGCTAACATATTGGTTCATATGGTGAATTGCAAGAAACCGCAGTCACCTTATCGATCATGAGGCTCTCTTCCGATTTACCAGATGGATCAAGAAGTTGTCACTAGTGATCGCCCGCAACTGCCGGATCTGGGATCCTGCATGCACCCAGCAGCCGATCAGATTGCCGCAAGCCGAGCCTGCTTCCATTTGCCTGAATCAACCACTCACCCGGGTATCCAATTGGGCCACCCACTCGGCCATTCCCTGCCGGAACGGCGTGTAGGCGAATTCCCCTAAAAGACCATTCAGGGGCCGCCCCTTCCGGACAGTAGGGCACCACCCGCAACGGGTGACCCACCAGTTCGGCCAGGGTCTGGTAATACTCCAGATGGGTCATCAGGCGCGGACCCGCCATGGTGATGGCCTGATCATAGGCCCGCTCGTTGGTCATGAGTTGCACCAAAATACGCGCCAGATCCTCGACATGGATCGGCTGAATCAACCCCGATCCACCCTGCAAAAGCCGCAACGGCTCCTCGCGCCGCAACCGTTCCAACAGGTCGGGCCGCCGCCCCTGTTGGGGGATGGTGCCGGGAAAACTTCCGGTTCCATAAATGTGCGGTGGTCGCGCGATGATGGCGCGGACCGTACCGGCTGCCTGTTCGATCACCCGTTCAGCCTGACGCTTGGCCCCGCCGTAATCGACAAAATCGCTAAAAACCGCCTGATCCTCACGCAAGAACAGCGTTCGATGCGCCGGGTGGTAAACATAATCACTGCTGATAAAAATCAACCTGCCGCACGTCCGGGCCAGCTCGACGCTCTGTTGGGCATGGCCGGCCTGCATGCCGATGAAATCGATCACCAACTCATAGGGATGCCCTTTAAACAACTCGACTGTGAGCGCGTCGCGTTCGGAGACCACATGCCAAGCCACGCGCACATCCAGAGGACGTGCGCCGCGCGTCACACACATCAATTCATGCCCGGCCTCCAGGGCATACCGGACGAAACGTCCCGACAGAAACCCGCTTCCCCCCAGCACCAGAATTCGCATGTCAACCCCCTTCCCACCGTCCGGATCATTTGTGCTCGATCAAGACATCGCTGCTGTCGGCATTCAGATAGGTGCAGCCGGTGCAAGTCGAAAGCGTCTCGATATCGCCACGCGCGTTGATCTCCAACAACCGTTTCCAGGGTTCCGAAGCGTAGATCTCCTTGATGGTCTGATTCTCCAGATTGCCGAAGGCCAGTTCGTGATTGATATCCAGACTGCAGGGACAGAGATCGCCGTTGACGCAGATCACCGGCTCCGGGGAAGGGCCAATCTTGCCACAGCGCCGCCGCGCCTCCTGTTTGGGACGCAAATGCGGCAGCAGATTCGACCACGAATGGGGTCGCCACACCTCGAAAGCATCGACTGCATCCCAGAACACCTCCTTGATACGCGCCACCTCGGCATGATCCCCCTCAAGCAGCAGGGTGTAGAGTTCGGTGCGCACCGGGCGGCCCGCCGCCTCGTTCAACGCCAGGAACTCCTCGATGGCGCGTCGCGCCTTCTCCCCCTGATCGGCCCGCTGATAGACCCGTTGACTCCCCTCCAGGGTCAGTCCCAGGAGCGAAAAGCGCATCGCCGGCAACAGCCGTTCAGCAACCACCGCCTCGGAGAAGCGTCGTTTCCACGAAGCCATGTTGCTGGCCACATGTGGTTGCAGATGGGGAGTCTCCTTTTGCATGAATCGCAGCCGTTCGATCAACAGCGAGTCGCACGACGGATCACCCATGCCGCCAAAACGGATATATTCATCCACCTGGTGATGGTCGGCGATCTCGCGCAGGATCTTGACGAACAGCGGCATGGACATGGTCGACAACGGCTGACGAAAGAGCGAGCCGTGCGGACAGACCGTGCAGTTGCTGTTGCAGTGGGTGGTGGTCTCAATGGCGACCCAGCGAAAGTGGTGGCCCATGGTACGGCTCCCGAGGCATGCGGCATGAATTCGGATGTGGATTCCCGAATGAATCTGCAAAAAAGCGACCAGAATCCGTCTTAACCCGCACCCAACTTGAGAATGTGTAGTTTTTACTGGTAAAAAAAAAGAGAGGGTCTGGGAGATTCATCTCCCAGGGTTTTGCTTTTGACTTTGACTTTAGCGCGCTCTTTTCAAAAAGCATTTTTCGCGCCTTTTGCGAAAAATGCGCCGCGCGCCGCCTTCGCGGGAGTCATTTCCGCCTTTTGGAAACGACTCTGTGCATTTTGCACGCCGCCTTGCGAAAAACGACGCATCCCAAAATGGTTGCGGTTTAAGGTGCGGTTTAAGAGGTCATCAAGGCCGTATGATCCAGGCGCGCCAGCTCCAACAGGGTCCGCCCGGTCACGGCCAGAGGATTGGAGCGAAACCCCATCACCACCTTGAGTTCTCCAAGGATGGTCAATGTATCTGCCGAATAAGAGTTGCACGGATGGGACATCACCACCGGTGCCGTACCGAGCAGGTCGGTGAGGTAATCCCGATTGCGTCGATACTCCTCCCTCTGACGCTCAAGCGGAAGATCGGCCAGACGGGTCGGATGGGTGTGGGAGTGCAAGCCGATCGCATGACCGGCGCGATGCAGGGCTGCCACCTGTTCCGGACGCATCCACAGCCTACGGGAGGCGACCACCGGATCATATCCGTGTTGCCGCATCATCGCCTGCATCACCCGATCGTAGGCCCCCTCTTGCAGAACCTTATCGCGCAGATAGCGAAAAATCCGATCGTTGGACGTATAGAAGGGGAATTCGGCGAGATAATCGAGCGCCTGCCGGCTGGCCAGCACGGCGTGGCTCGCCGGCTGTTCCGCGACGACCGTTCTGAAAAAATCCCGATAAAACGCATCGATCGAGTCAAAGGCCACGGTGCGGAAGTGACGATAGATCTCCAGCGGCTCCAGATTCCCCTCGAAGATCGACGAGTAGACGAACCAGTAGGCGTTCAATCCCTTTTCTTCCAGGACCGGCAGCGCAATCTCGTACTGGCAGAGCAGGGCGTCGTCGAACGTCAGGCAGCACTCCTCCTCACGCAGGGTGCCAGCCAGGCAGCGTTCCCACCAGGTTTGGACATCCAGGATGGTGCGTTCTTGTTGAACCTTTTCGAGCAGTGCGGCGAATTCGGCAGCCGAGATCGCCCCTTGTCCCCTGGGATGATGCGAATCGAAGAAGTGGTGGAACATCAAACCGATGCCCATGGGGTTTCATTCCGGGGTCTTGGGTGGGATACGGGGGATGGTGAGGATGGAGAAATTGATAACCCGGATACGCCTGGCGGCTTGTTCTGGCGCTGCTTTTTCCAAGAGCCGTTTTGCAAACAGCGCAAAACGGCTCTTGGAAAAACCAAAGCGGCGCGCGGCGCATTTTTCGCAAAAAACGCGAAAAACGCTTCTTTTGAAGAGCGCGCTAAAGGCCAAAATCAAAAGCAAAACCCTGGGAGAGGAATCTCCCAGACCCTCTCTTTTTTTTCACCACTAAAAGCATACATTCCAAGCAGAGTGCGCTTTGACTCCCGCCCTCACTTGAACGACTGCACCAACGACCCCACCACCAACGCCCAACCATCCACCAACACGAACAGAATCAACTTCACCGGCATGGAGATGACCAATGGCGGCAACATCATCATACCCATGGACATGACCACACTGGCCACCACCATATCAATAATCAGAAAAGGCAGATAAATCATGAACCCGATCTGGAAGGCGGTCTTCAACTCCGAAATCATGAAGGCCGGCACGATCAGACGCAACGGCGTATCCGCCGGACTCGGAGCCTGCTTGATACCCGACAAGCGCATGAACAACTCCAGATCCTTGGCGCGTGTCTGACGCAACATAAAGGAGCGCACCGGCGCAATCGCCCGCTCCAACGCCTGCTCCTCGCCGATGCTCTTGGCCATGTAAGGCTGAATCGCCTCCTGGTTGACCTTGTCGAACACCGGACCCATCACAAAGAAGGTGATGAAGAGCGCCAGGGAGATGAGTACCTGGTTCGGAGGTTGTCCCTGCAGACCCATGGCCTGACGAACGAAAGACATCACCACGATCACACGGGTGAACGAGGTGACCATGATCAGCAGCGCCGGGGCGAGCGAAAAAAGGGTCATGAACCCCAGAATCTGGAGTCCGACACCCACCTGCTCCGGATCAGCACGACCCGCTGCATCGCCGGTGGAAAGCTTGACGCCGGGCAGTGCCACGGTGGCCGCGTCAACCACTCCTGGCCAGACAAACCAGCCGACTGCCGCCATCAGCAGCGTCACCAGCGTCCAATTCCGCACCCTGGAATTCACGGTTGCGACCCTTTCAGGTTGACGAGATCCTCGGGGCTCATTTCAGCCAGGAGCGTCACCCGATCACGCGAGACGCCCAACAGCCAGGCACGCGAACCGACACGTACCAGACGCACCCCGACCCCTGGGGAGAAATTGCGACCATCCTCGATGCGGATCGGACCAGTGCCCCCCATCTGCGGCGCATACTTGCGACCCACCCGGACGGCCACAGCCCCCAACGCGACGAGCAGCAACAGATAACCGGCGATGCGCGTCGCCTCGCCGAGCAGATCGACCGGTTCGGCGCCATCGGCTGCCCAGAGTGTCGGAATTCCGACACCGATCCAGACCAGCGCAGCAAGCGTACCAGTCAAAAGCGCGGCAGGAACTGCCCTCATCGACGCAGATTCTCCAGCCGCTCACTCAAGGAGACGATGTCGGTGATGCGAATGCCAAGCTTGTCCTTGATCATCACCACTTCGCCGTAAGCCAACAGACGATTGTTGACGTGAATTTCCAACGGATCGTCCGCCTCGCGGCCCAGCTCGATCAACGAACCCTTGTTGAGCTTCAACAGGTCGCGGATCTGCATTTTCACCCCGCCCAGACGCACCGAGATCTCCAGCGGCACATCCATGAGAAGCTCCATGTTCTTCTCATTGACCGCCATGCTGCCGCCGCCCGACGAAGCGGATCTCTCACCGCCGCCACCGCCTCCCAGCTCCAGCTCACTGAGAATGCTGGGATCCAACAACGCACCCGTATCGTCCATAGCCACCTCGTCTTCTTATATAAAACCGTATTTAAGCGCGTCACTTGTCAAGCGGCAGGACCTGGGTGACACGAACCGCCCGCTTTCCGTCCACGATTCCGGCCAGGCATCGATATTTGGCCTGCCCTTCCACCTCCAGGTCCATCTCCTCGGAGAGTTCGTTGGAAAGGGGGATCACATCGCCCACCGACAGATTCAACATCTCCCGCACGCTCATCTTCTCCCGGGAGACCACCGATGAAATCTCCAGCGGCACCAGACCCAACTGATGGTTCAAGGCATCGATCCAGGCGGTCGAGCCCTCCACCATCTCCTTTTGCTGGAAACCCACCTTGAGCTGCTGCTTGAACAGCTCCAGAATCACCGCCGGATAGCAGATGGTCAACGTCCCTTCCGAATCGCCCACCTCCACCGCAAACGAGATCAGAAACACCGTCTCATCCAGCGGCATCACCGCTGCGAACTGCGGCTGGTTTTCCCATCGGGTCAACACCAGCTTGAAGGAGTTATCAAGCTTCTTCCACGAGAGTTCGATCTGCTCGCGGGTCACATCCATGATGCGGTCGATGACCTTCATCTCAAAGGGCGAGAAGTTGCGCAGGAACGGTCGTTCCGAATCGCCCGTACCGCCAAAAAAACCTTCAAGAATATGGTACATGACCTCGCCGTCGATGGACAACAGGCTCATCGCCTGCGACGGCTCGACCCGCAAAATATTGATGAAGATCGGCGGATCCAGACCGTGCAGAAAACGACCGAAGATCTGGTTGGTCGTGGATTTGTGCTGTACGCGCACCTCGCTCCCCACCTTCTGGGTCAGCTTGAAGGAGAGTTGCGATGCCAGATGCTCGTTGATCAGGTCCAATCCAGGCAAGGCACCTACCCGGATGGCCGTCTTCTGCCCAAAGAAGAAGGAGGTGACCTTTTTCTCCTCCTGCTTTTCCTTGGCATCCTCGGCTTCTTCAAAGTTAAGAGATCCGTCGTCCAGACCCGCCATCAAGGCGTCGATCTCTTCTGATGATAGAATCTGAGTCATCGTATTTCCAGTTCGAAGCGCACGCCCGACGGTTATTGAATGACGAATTCCGTGAAATAGACCTGTGTAATGGATCCATTCAACAAGACCGTATTGATCCGGACCAGAAGCTCCTCACGCAGGCGGAACTTCCCTTCCAGAGCCTGCAAATCTCGTGAGGATTTGGAGGTCAGAAGCGCCAGGATCAGATCCTGTAACTGTGGCTTGCGCCGTTCCAACTCCTGTTCGAGTGGCGACTTGGCGGCTTCCTTGGACTCGCCACCACCACCGTGACCGCCACCACCACCGCCCTCTTTCTTCTCGCCCTTGCCATCGGCTTTCTTGCCACCATCATCCATCTCCAATTGAATGGTGGTCTTGAGATAGCGATTGCCCTTGGTCTCGTTCAAATTGACCACGAACGGGTCGAGCTTGAACATGGCTCCAACCATCTCTCCGGGTTTCTTGGCCTTCTGTTCCGGGGTCGGCTCCAGTTTCTCAGCCTCGGCGACCTGCTTGCTTCCCATGGACGAGCCGATGAAATAGCCGCCACCCACACCCACCAACAGGGCCACCAATGGGAGAATGATTTTCATCAATCCCCCCTTGCCACCCCCCGATTCTTGCTCCGCTTCGTCCGCCATGAGACCCTTCCTTTGTTTTCATACCGAGTGTGTTGGGATCGGTTTCAAGTTAACAAACCGCGACGCCATGCACAAAGCCTTATCAGCCCAAATGACACGAGGATCGCGCCATCATCACCGTTTCAACGAGATCAACTCCTCTAACATGCCATCCGAAACCGACACGATGCGCGAATTGGCCTGGAAGCCGCGTTGCGTGGTGATCATGCGGATGAACTCGTTGGAGATATCCACGTTGGACTGCTCCAACGAATTGGAGGCGATGCTCCCCAACCGGCTGCTCTGCGGCACGCCGATCATCGGCTGTCCGGACTGCACGGTCGGCTTGTAGAGATTGGCGCCGATCTGCTCCAGGGCATTCTCGTTGGAAAAGTCCACCAGGGCTACCTGGAACATCTTGCGGGTCTGGCCATTGGTGTAATGACCGGAAACAATGCCATCGCGGTCCACGGCCAGGGAATCGAGATTCCCCGGCGGATAGCCGTCGGCGGTCCAGTTGCCGGTGGCCGATTCGCTCGCCACCTGGGTGCTGCTCGACAGATCGAAGGCGATCTTCAAGGGCGTGGTGGAGCCGTTGGCCAGCGTAAACTCCAAATCCACCGGGCTGCCGCTCTTGTAATGACCGCTCTCGTCGAATTCCAGAATATTGGCTGCGCTCGCCGTACCGACCAGATTACCGGTGGTCATATCCTGCTCCTGGGCGGTCCAGGACCACTCGTTGGCATTGGTGGTGCGGTTGAACTCCAGGCGAAGGCTGTGCGGATTGCCCTTGGAGTCGTAAACGCGCACCGAGGTGTTGAACGGCAGCGCTGCGGTCGGACGATCATCCAGATTGACCGGAATGGACACCTGGGTGCTGGCCGCGCAGAGATTCTCATTGGCGACCGGCACCTGGATATCCTGTACACCCGCCTCGCCGGAGACCTTGTGATTGCCGTTCTCGTCCAGTTTCCATCCTTGCAGACGTTGACCACCGCCGGAGGCGACCAGATAACCCTCCTTGTCCTTCTCAAAGGCACCGGCCCGGGTGTAGAAAACATCCATGGGCAGAGCCAGGGAGTTCAGCTTGCTCGAAAGCGAGCTGTCGCGCACCTTGAAGAAGCCGCGCCCGTCGATGCTCATGTCGGTGACATTGGAAGTGGAGATCGCGGTCCCCTGCTTCATGTTCTGCTGAATATCGGCCAGCCCCACGCCGGTACCCACCTGGTTCATGCTGCCGACACCATTGGTGCCCACGGTCTGGATCAGCACATCCTGGAACTGGGAGGTACTCCCCTTGAAGGCGGTGGTATTGGCGTTGGCCAGGTTGTTGCCGATCACGGTCATCGCTTCGCCGAAGTTGATCAAGGCGCTGGAACCGGAATACATCGCTTGCAGAATGGACATGAAAAGCTCTCCGTGAAAATGGACCCCGAGGTCTTTTATTGATTGAATGTCTTGCTCAAAATCAACCCTGCTCGACCTGACGCACATCGGCGATGTTGATCTTGCGCCCGTTCATCTCCAGGACCACGCCGGTGGAGTCGTTGATCACCGCCTGTACCACGCCGGCCTCCAGCGTCGGCACCGATTGGACGATCCCCCGGGCATCGGTCATGGTGACCGAGAAGGTATAGGTGCCATCCGCCAGATCGGAACCGTTCAGGGAGACCTTCTGGCTACCCGCGCCGAACAGTTGTTCCGGCATCGACTCGACCACACGGCCATTGGCGTCATAAACATTGATCGTCGCCTTCCCGGCGCTCGGCATCTCGAAGCGGACCGCACCCGACCCACCGGTCAGGGTGGTTTGATTACCATCGACCACCGCCACCTTGCCGATGTAGGAGACCGCCTGGTTCAGCTGATTGACGTTCTGGGCCGCGATCAGTTTGGCCAACAACTCATTGCTCTTCTGCTGTTCACCCAGACCGGTGAATTGCGCCATCTGACTGGTGAATTCGGTGTTTTGTACCGGCTCGAGCGGATCCTGGTACTGCAACTGCGCGGTCAAAAGCTTCAAAAAATCGGTCCGCAACTCCTCAGCACTCTGCGCGTTTTTGTTGAGCGAAGTCGAAGAACCGGTCGCCGTCGTCGTGGCGGCATTACTCACCGCAGTCGTCATCATCCGTACTCCTGTAACATCGTTCGAGCCATCCAGGCGTCAGCGCGCAATCAGCCGACAAGAGACCTGAAACACTTTTATTCAAGATTCACGCCAAACTTGCATCAAGCGAACAGACTCAAGCCCGAAACCGACCGGTTGACGCTCGGCGGTGGCGGAACACCCTCCGCGAGCGGCCTGACCCCCTCATCCTGACCGCGCCCCGAACGCCAAAAGAGTGCTTCACGCCGCTCCTCGGTGGTGCCGTTGCCCCCATCGAAACCCCATTGCGGTGCCGCACCCCCACCGCTGCCGTCATCGACATGCACCGTTACCTCGCCCATGCCCAGGTTCTGACGCGCCAGCGCCTCGCGCAACTGCGGCAACTGCTTGTTGAGCGCCTCACGCGCCGCGTCCGATTCCGCTGTGATCATCAGATGGACCTGATGATCACCATCCACGGTCAGACGCATGTCCAGGCTGCCCAATTCACGCGGATTCAAGGAGATGCGCACCTGCTCGGCACCACCGGCACGCGAGATGATCCGCAACCGTCCGACCTCACCGGCCAGTTCGTCGCCAAAGCTGGAGGATTGGGGAGAGAGGGTGTTCTGGGAAGAGATGGCCGGCTTTTCATCCACGGCACGAGCGCCATCGGAAACCAGACGCATGGCGAAAGCGAAGTCGTTTTTGTCTTCCGCTGCCGTCATGGAAGCTGGCAAATTGAGATCAACACGCGCTTGACCACGGGTTCCAACCGATTCGGCCAGACCCCGCGCCAGATTGGCCTGCACAGCACCTTCGACCGGCGCCTGACCCAACAGGGTTGGATTGACTCCTCCGTCAACTCCAGACGACTGCGGCACGCCCGATTGAACGCCCTGTGACGGGATATTGGCGGAAACGCCGGACAAAAACGGCAGGGGCGACTCACCGACTGACGCCGATCCATGAGAGCCGGCCCCAGAGGCCAACAGCGCCGCATGGGGCATGGCGAGCCAGGCCGGTTCTTCCCCCTTCTTGCCACGGATCGGACGGGACTTGCCGTTGGCGTTGACCAACTCCCGCAACGTCTTCTCATCCACCGCTGCGGCAGAGTCGACCTCCTCGCCCGGTTTCGGCTCTTTTGTTTCGCCCTTGCGCGCGTCAACAGCTTCGGCATCCTCCTGCTGGGCCGCCTTCCGCGCCTCGCGGGCCTCCCGCGTGTCAGCAGCCTCGGCAGCATCCTGGGCCGCATCACGATCGCGATCCGCAGCCTCGGAACGGGCATCGGCACGCGCCTCGTCACGCTCGGCGACCTCGGAGGATTTGCGAATTTCGGCCCGTTGCAGCGCCTGCTCGAAGAAACGGTTGCTCTCCTCCTCGGCGGATCTGGCGACCGGAGGCCGCTCGGACGAGGCGGGCGGACGCGACTCCACCCGGGGCAAGAACATCGGCGACAAGGTCATGGCAAGACTCTCCGCAACAGGTTCGGATTCATTAAAAAAACAGCATCCGAAACATCCGCATTCAAGCGACGTGCCAGACTGACAAGAGCTTTGATAGGCTTTGTTGGGAAGGTTTGGCGCCTGTTGGGCAAGGAGTGTGTATCGACGCCAGGCAAGATCCTCCTGCCCGGCAGTTTCTGCCCGACTCAAGAAAGGGCGTTTTTGCCGGGGCGGATCCAACGATGCTGTTTGGCAAATCACGAACAGTCGGTTATTTCGGCTCTGTTTGTCGATCGATTTCCAACAACAGTGCTCGCAATTGCAGCACCAACTCCGGCAATCTTTGCGTCACGGTCCGCCAGACAATCTCAGCATCCACATCAAAATAACCATGAATCAACCGATTGCGCATGGCAATCATGGCACGCAACGGTAAATGATCCACACGACCACGACAATCCCCCGAGAGATCACCAGCCGCCTCACCGATCACCTCCAGACACCGGATCAAGGCATGCAGCAGCATCCGATCCGAATGCAAATCGGCCATGATTCGCCCCTCGACAAAGCTCAAGGCATCGGTGGCTGCGTCCAACATGTGGTGCAGCGGCACGCACTCATCCCGCGACATATTCGACCCGCGCCGTTTCCAACACCCGATCCCGAAAATAACGACTCAACTCCCCCAAGGTACGCAAATCGACCTTGCGTCCTGCGAGCAGGCCGGACAACTCCTCTTCCATTTCGATCAGGGAAAAATAGTCCGGCGCCTGACCGGGAACGAACTCCGCCAACAGATCCACATCGCTGTCCGAACGATCCTGCCCATGCAGAACGGAACCAAACAGCGCGAGACGATGAATGCCTCTCCTCTGACAAAATTCGCTCAAAATCGGCTGCGGCAATAAATACTGTGGATCCATATCGCACCTTAAAAACCTGTTCAACAATCATGCAGGGTTGTAAAATAGGGGCAACGCCTCCTCCCCTCACCCACCGATCCGTTCGACCAGCTCGCCGATGATCGTGGCCGCCGGCTGAATCGCCTTCACCAGGCCCACACTCTGGCCGGCCATCACCGAACCGTATTCGACATCCCCATCGATGGCCGCACGCCGCAATGCACCAGCCCAGAAGTGCTCCAGCTCCAGCTGGGCATCGGCGCGCGCCTTGCTCCCCTCACGCACTTGCCGCACCAATTCGAGCTGCAATTGATTGAACCGCTCGGTCCCCTTGTTTGCCAGCGCACGCACCGGAATCACCGGCAACGCCGGGTCGAACTGCACCGTCACCACCGCATCGCGCGCCTGCGCCTGAATAAACTTCTGCTTGAAGTTCGGATGGGCGACGCACTCCCCGGCACAGACGAAACGGGTACCCACCTGCACCCCAGCCGCACCCAGCGAGACCATGGCCGCGGTCATCGCGCCATCGGCGATACCCCCGGCGATGAATACCGGCACTTCTTTGATATGCGGCAAAATCTCCTGGGCGAGCACCAGCGTCGAAACCGGACCCACATGCCCCCCCGCCTCATGCCCCTCGATGATCAACGCATCCACCCCCCGCTGGATCAACCGCTTGGCCAGGGCCAGTGACGGCGCGAACAGCATCACCTTCACCCCACCGGCGCGCAACGCCTCGACCATCTCGCGATTCGGCATACCACCCGCCAGCACGCAGTGGCTGATCTTCTCCTCCACCACCATGGCGACATAGTCAGCCAAGGCTGGATGCATGACGATCAGATTGATGCCGAACGGCTTGTCGGTCAAAGCGCGCGTGGCACGCACCTCGGCGCGTGCCATCTCAACCGGCATACTGCCCGTGGCCAACACGCCGAAACCACCGGCATTGGAGATGGCCGCCACCAGATGCCGCTCGGAAAGCCACGACATGGCACCCCCCAGAACGGCATGCGGAACACCCAGGAAATCCCTCCCCCGTTTCCAGGAGTCGGCAACGGCAACAATGGTCATGATGTCGATCACTCCGAAAAGAATTCACGGATCCCGATTCAGCACCCGTTTTATTCAAGGAGCCGGTGCGGCACCACCCCGACCCCTGAACAAAAGGGACGATGAATCGTCACATACTAAACCGCACCCATTTTGGCATGCGTGATTTTTCGCAAGGCTGCGTGCAAGATGCACAGAGTCGTTTCCAAAAGGCAAAAAACGACTCCCGCGAAGGCGGCGCGCGGCGCATTTTTCGCTAAAGGCAAAGGCAAAACCCTGGGAGATGAATCTCCCAGACCCTCTCTTTTTTTCCAGTAAAAACGACATATTCCAAGCTGGGTGCGGTTTAATAAAAACGACACATTCCAAGCTGGGTGCGGTTTAACAAAGCAATGGAAGAGCGAGATACCCTTCCTCTGACACGAAAAGACCGGGCACCAAAGGCCCGGTCCATTCATTCCCACCTCCGGATCGAATCAAAGGATCTTCGCACAGCCTTCACCCAGCCGCGCAACCCCTCATCCGGCGTCAAAATTTCAAGGCACGTTTCTTGCGATAACTCAATCTCAAGGTCAGGCAGCCGCCGCAATGGCATCCAGATCCTCATCGTGAAGTTCATCCACTTCGTCCGGAAGAGAGATGGCACCGACCCGCGCGGCCTGTTTCTTGCCCGAGGAGGGGCCAATGCTGACTTTCAAACGCTCCTCAAGGCGATTGAGTGCCCATTTGGGATCGATGTTAACAAGGGAACAGATCCAGTTGAACGAACCGGGCTCCATGGAGGAAGAGTGAAACCATTTGCGCAACGTGCGATAATCATACCGGAAGACCGGATCCTCCATCACGGCGGGATCCTGCCGATAGCGCTCCAGGGCAACGAGATCACGAACCGCACGGTCCATGACGGCCATCCAGAGATGGGTATCGTTGTTGTCCACGGCAGGCTCATGCAAAAGTTCCGAAACGACCGATTTATTCATCGTGCAACTCTCCCTGTTAGACCAGAAGGCCCGATTATAGAAGTAGTGAACAAGAAAACGCCCGATCGGAAGCATGACGCACGCGATGTTTGCGATCGCGGCGCCCTTCCGGCGACCCCCAAGCGTCACGTGGCTGCGAGCAAAAATCCACCCTTCCCGTGAACGACACCCATTTGTAACATAGCGTAAATGGGAAAAATGCAATCAAAGCGCGTTAATCATAGCCGAATCCAAGCAATAATGATATAGAAATTTTCGCAGTGATCCATTTTCACAGGCCTGGTTTCCCCAAAGGGGACAACGCCCCTCGTGTGTCTTGATTTATCGGGTGGAATCCCGATACACTGATGGCAGGGTGTTGGGTGCCTTGTTCCCGGGAAATCACCGAAACCGGAGCCGGATTCACGAGACCTGTTTCGAAATCAGGCTTTATTGATGATTACCGGATGAGTGGGCGGGTCAACTTTCACCCCATCATCTCAAATCGACCTCAGCCGATCAGACCCCCGAAAGGGCGGGCATGGATCGGCGGTTTGTAACAACTTCGTAATCTTAAGTGTCGCGCGTTCAGGGGAATTTGTCGTCATGGCCGAGGAAGATGATGAACTTTTAGGCATGTTCGTGCAGGAAGCCACCGAACATTTGGAGACCATCGAGCCTGATCTTCTGACCCTGGAAGAGCGAGGCGACAGCACGGATCCGGAGATCATCAACCGCCTGTTCCGCAGCGTGCATTCGATCAAGGGCTCCGCCGGTTTCTTCGGACTCTCCAGCATCACCAAGCTGAGCCACACCATGGAGAACCTCCTGGGCAAAGTCCGGGAAAAAACCATGTCGATCACGCCGGCGGTCACGGACAGCCTCTTGTCGGGACTCGACAAGTTGCAGACCATGATCCACGACGTGTCAGCCAGCGAATCGGTCGATGCCAGCGAGCAGATCGCCACCATCCAGGCGATCCTCGAAGGGAGCGGTGGTGGTGCGCCCAAGCCTGCCGCAGCCCCAACGCCTGCGGCAGCCGCTCCACCGCCTCCGCCCGAACCCAAACCGGCACCCGTACCCGCGCCCGTCACAGCGGCACCGGCTGCCCACGCACCACCCGCCGGTGGAGGCGGTGAGGCCAAAAAGGTCGATATCAAGACCTTTGATCTGGCCCGTTATCCGGATGCGATCAACGAAGCGGTCACCCACGGGCGCCGTTTCTTCTCGATCGCCATCGATCTGCCCTCCGGCAAGGATGAACGGGTCGATCTGTTCAACACCACCAAATCGCTGATGGAGTCGGTCGGCTCGATTGTCGCCACCGAACCGCCGTTCCAGAGCAACAAGGAGCTCGAATCCTTAAACGCCACCTCCTTGTCGGTGCTGCTCTCCACGGTGCTGGAAGACGACCTGCTGCTCTCTCTGCTGCAAGTCGACAACGATCACATCCGGAAACAGACGGTCTCCGCCTCGGTCGCCCAGGCGGCCAAAAATGGCGCCCCCGCCGCGTCAGCTGCCGCGCCCAAGGCTGCCGCAGCCAAGCCGCGCGATGACGATGATGATGACGATGACGGCCCGCGCGCCAAGGAGGCCCACACCCCTCGTCTGAAAAAACCCAGATACGCCCCGACAGCCAAACGCGCTACCGCAGCCAAGTCGGGTCAGCCTGCCAACAAGAGCTCCAGCCCGACCGTCGAAGAGACCCTGCGCGTCAGCGTCTCTTTGTTGGATGAGCTGATCAACAACGCCGGTGAGTTGGTGCTGGCCAGAAACCAGTTGTCGCGCGCTGCGGTCGAAGTCCAGGCCAAGTTTCCGCACTTCGGACCGCTGGTGCAGAACCTCGACTCCATCACCAGCCGCATCCAGGAACGGGTCATGCAGGCCCGCATGCAGCCGGTTTCGGTGGTGTTCAACAAATTCCCGCGCATTGTGCGCGACCTGGCCCACAAGCTCGGCAAGAAGATCGATCTGGAATTGCGCGGAGGCGATGTCGACCTCGACAAGTCGGTGATCGAACACCTCTCCGATCCGCTCACCCACATGATCCGCAACGTGGCCGACCACGCCATCGAGCTGCCGCAGGATCGTCTGGCCAGCAACAAGCCGGAAGCCGGTCAGGTGGAGTTGGCCGCTTATCACGAAAACGGCATGGTGAACATCTCGCTCGCCGACGACGGCGCGGGCATCGATGCCGAGCGGGTCAAGACCAAAGCCCTGGAACGCGGTCTGATCACCGAACGCCAGGCCGACACCATGAGCGAAGAGGATGCCCTGGATCTGATTTTCGCCCCTGGATTCTCGATGGCCAAGAAGGTCTCGGACGTTTCAGGCCGCGGCGTGGGCATGGACGTGGTGCGCACCAACATCGAAAAACTCGGTGGTACGGTGCAGATCCTCTCCAAGGTCGGCAAGGGAACAAACATCATCCTCAAACTCCCGCTGACGCTCGCCATCATCCCGGCGATGATCGTCTCGGCGGGCAATCAACGCTTCGCCATCCCGGAGATCGGTCTGGTCGAGATCGTGCGCGTGGCCGAATCGGAGCGCGCCCAACAGATCGAGATCGTCGGCAGCGCCCCGGTGTTGCGACTGCGCAACATGTTGTTGCCTCTGGTCGATCTCACCGATGTCCTGAACATCCCACGGGTGCTCGGCGACGGGGCCACGCCGGACCGCCGCGAACGGTTCTCGGATCGCCGCAACGGCCTGCGCAAATCCCAGGATGCCGCTTCCGGCAAGGACGACCGGCGTAGCGAGGCCCCGCCTCCAACCGCCTCCGACCGCCGCGATCCGCACACCCTGGTGGCCTATGTGATGGTGCTCAATGTTGGCGGGAACGAGTTCGGCATGGTGGTCGACGAGGTGCTCGACAGCGAAGAGATCGTCGTGAAGCCCCTGCCCTCGTTCTTCAAGGACAACCCCTGCTTCTCGGCCACCACCATCTTGGGCGATGGTAGCGTCTCACTGATCATCGACTACGCCGGCCTGATGGAACAGGCCAAGATCAATTTTTCCAACGTGGAACGGGCCACACGCATGGATCTGGACGAGGAGCGTCGGGCCGCCCTGCGCGAGCGTCAGAACATCATCCTGCTCGAAACCGGTACCGGTCTCATCATGGGGATCGTCCACTCGATGGTGCGGCGCGTCGAGAAGATCTCGCCCAAGCTGCTCGACACCATCGGCGGCCTGCCCTACGTGCGTTACGACGGCAAGACCTTCCGCGCCATCTATCCGGATCACGTCCTCGGACTCGAAGGCATGGGTCTGTCGCGCAACACCACGGATTCGGAGGAGGAGGAGGATCTTAACCTCTGCATGGTGGTGCCAAACATCCCGGATATCCAGGCCGGTCTGATCTTCTCGCGCATCATCGACACCCGCGAGACCAACATCGATCTGGACTGCCGTGCCATTCAGGCGCCGGGGCTGTTCGGATCCGCGCAGATCGACGACCGGGTGGTGCTCTTCCCGGATGTCAACGCGGTGTTCGAGATGGCCGGCATCCGCCCGCCGTGGATGCCGCCGCAGGTCGAAGGATCGGGCTTCCGCGCCCTGGTGGTCGACGATACCCCGTTTCTGCGCGTGTTGACCAGCAACTATTTGAGCTCCGTGGGCTTCGAGGTGGACCAGGCCGAGGATGGCCAGGCGGCCATCGGCATGCTCAACCGTGGCGACTACGACCTGTTGGTCACCGACCTCAACATGCCGGTGATGGACGGCTTCGAGCTGGCCAACGAGCTCAACGGCACGCCGCACGCCGAAATCCCGATGATCGCCACCACCTCTTCCATCTCCTCGGAGTTGGAGGATCGCTGCGCCCGTGCCGGGTTTGTCAGCTGCGTGCCGGCCATCGACAAGAATCGTCTGCTCAAGGTGGTCTCCACCTTGCGGCCGCGTTAAGACCGGGACGATCGAAAAGAAACTTTGAGCCATCGGAGAACATTGCGCCATGCTCGTCAGTACCTTCACCTTGGGCGACCTCTATCTGGGGATCGACATCCTGCTGGTCCGGGAGATCAACCGGTCCATGGAGTGCACCCCGGTTCCCGGTTCGCCGGATTACATCCGCGGCATGCTCAACATCCGTGGTCGGGTGATCACCCTGTTCGACCTGCGCTCCCGCCTGTGCTGGTCCAAACCCGATTCGGGCGAGGCGCGAGTCAAGCAGTACAACGTCATCATGAAAACCCGTGACGAGGTCACGAAGATCGATCACGAACTGGCCATGACCAAATGTCCCTGGGAGGATCCGGTGGGGCTGGCTGTGGATCAGCTGGGGGATGTGCGCGACATCGTCGATGACAACATCCTGCCGCCGCCGGCCAACCTCACTGGCATTGCCGCCGATTTCGTACACGGGGTGGTGGAGTTTGAGCGCAATCTGTTGATCATCCTCGACGTGGCAACGGTGCTGGGGCTGAACAACCAGGCATCCAGTTGACGTGATGACTGGCCAGCACGAACAGCTGCTCCGGGAGATCCGCGCCGAGATCAACCGGGAGTTGGAGAGCGTCCGTTACGAGATGCAGCAGATCCGCTCGCTCGTGCAGGATGCGATTGTCAAGCTGACCGACAGCTTCAACGGTCTGCGCGACAAATCCAATGAGCAACATGATCTGGTATCATCGCTGACCCAATCCATGGATGTCTCCAAGGATACGGAGCAGTCGACCATCAGCGTGCGCAAATTTGTCTCCGAAACCGATAAAATCTTGCGAACCTTCGTGGATCATATCATTCTGGTCAGCCGCCAGAGCATGGAGATGGTCCACCGCGTCGACGCCCTTTCCACGCAGATGGCAGAGGTGGTGCTGCTGATCAAGGACATCAACGGCATCGCGGAACAAACCCATGTGTTGTCGCTCAACGCCCGGATCGTGGCCGCGCGTGCGGGACAAGCGGGACGTTCGTTTGCCGTGGTGGCCGACGAGGTACGCAAGCTCGCCGGCAACTCGCACGCATTCAGCGGCAAGATCAGCGATGTGATCGACCAGGCGCGCGAGAACATCAACAGCACCAAGGAGATCATCGAGCACATGGCCTCCAAGGACATGAGCTTTGCGATCGAATCCAAGGGGCGGGTCGATTTCATGATGGACGAGGTCAACGCCATCGACCAGATGACGAGCGACACCATTGCCAAGGTGGCGGCGATCACCGAAGATATCAACATGCGGGTCGGCATCGCGGTCATGTCGTTGCAGTTCGAGGATATGGTCACGCAGTTGACCCAGAGCATGGACCGCAAATTCGCGGTGCTCGAACAGATGGTGGCCATCATTCCGCCCCAGTTCGATGCCAATGCCGAGCATCACATGCGCACCGCGCTTGCCGAGCAGGTGGAGCGATTTGAAGTTGCCGACCGGCAGGCCGTGCAGCAGACCAATATGGACGAGGGGGACATTGAGCTGTTTTGATGCTCCTCACGGATCCGGACGCCTCGGGCGCTCGGCAACGAAGTAATTTTTCCATACATCTTTCATGTCGAAAGGAGAACGATATGTCCGGAACCATCCATGTCACGCGTAACGACAAGGAGACCATCATTGGCGTCAAGGGACGCTTCAACTTCGAGATGCACTCTCAGTTCCGTGCCGCCTACCAGGCCGATTCCGGGGACGAGAATCATGGCAGACGGTTCGTGATCGATCTGGCCGGGACCGAATACATCGACTCCTCCGCGCTCGGCATGCTGCTGTTGTTGCGCGAGGAGGCCGGTGCCAACGAGTCGGACATCGAGATCATCAACACCCGTCCGGAGATCCGCAAAATCCTGGAAACCGCCAACTTCCAGCGTCTGTTCAAGATCGCTTGAGGATACCCGTTGCACACTTGACCGAGGAACTCCCCTGTGGGATTCCTCAGGTGGGGGGCGAGGAGGTTTCACCACCCCATCATGCAAATTTGTAAAAGTCACGCTTGGCGGCTTGAAGAGGCGACATTCCGGGCATGAAGATCCTGATCGTCGATGACGACCCGATCAACCGCACCATTCTGCAACGGCTGTTGGGCAAGGAGGGACACGAGGTCTTCACTGCCGTCAACGGACGCGATGGCGTGGAGCAGTTCGGACTGCATCAACCGGATCTGGTGTTGTTGGACATTCGCATGCCGATGATGAACGGCTACGAGGCGGCCCAGGAGATCAAACGGATTCATGCCGGGCGCTTCACGCCCATCATCTTTTTGACCGCCGTGACGGATGAAGAGGGGTTGGTGCAGTGCATCGACGCCGGTGGCGATGATTTTTTGACCAAGCCGTTCAACCGCACCATTCTCCAGGCCAAGATCAGCGCCATGGAGCGGATCCGGCAGCTGCATGCGCGACTGCGGGCACAAAAAGAGGAGCTGGAGCAGCATCAGGAACGGTTGCATCAGGAACTTGAGGTCGGACAGCATATTTTTGCCAACATCGTCCGATCGGGCAATCTGTTGGATGCCCCATGCCTCAACCACTGGACCGTACCGATGACGTTGTTCAACGGCGATCTGCTGGTGGCCTGCTACAATCCGGCGGGTGGATTGCACATCATGCTGGGAGATTTTACCGGCCATGGATTGTCGGCAGCGGTGGCGGCCATGCCGGTGGCGGACATTTTTTACGAGATGACCGCACAAGGTTTTTCGATCGGTGATCTGGCCGAAGCGATGAATGTAAAACTGCTGTCGATCATGCCGCGACGCATGTTTTGCGCGGCCTGTTTGATCGAGGTGGATCATCGGCAGAAGAGCCTGAACATTTGGAACGGTGGTCTGCCCGACGTGCTGGTGATTGACGGTTCGGGACGCCTGGCCCATCGGGTCTCCTCCAGCCGTCTGCCGCTTGGCATTGCGCCCATGACGCGCGAGGATCGCAAGGTGGAGATCCTGGAGATGCGACCGGAGTACCGGGTGTTCCTGCTCTCCGATGGTGTCACCGAGGCCACGGACACGAATGGATCGATGTACGGTAGTGAACGGTTGGAAAGCCATTTCGACGGCTCACACCCGCCCGAACTCCTGTTTCATACCATTCTGGATGATCTGGAACGGTTTCGCGGTAACGCGATGCAGTCGGATGATGTCAGTCTGTTGGAGATCGTCTGCGCGCGGGCGAGCGAGGAGCCCAGGGAGAGTGAACAGCGCCGGCAACGGGCGGCAATCGCCCCCACCCCCTGGAAGGCATCGTTCATGTTCAGCGCGCAGACTTTGAAATCGGTGGATCCTCTGCCGACGATCATCAACGCGGTGATGAACCTCCAGGCGCCGATGGGCCATCGCGAACGACTGTATACGATTCTTGCGGAACTTTTCTCCAACGCGCTGGATCATGGGTTGCTCAAGCTCGACACCCGGACCAAGAAGACACCGGAAGGGTTCATCCAGTATTACACCGAACGCGAGGAGCGGTTGGCGCATCTGGAAGAGGGTGGTATCCGCATCGAACTGGCGCATGTACCCCTGACGGAACCGGGAAACCTTGAGCCGGCGGGTGGAGAGATTCATATTGTGATGGAAGACACGGGCGCGGGTTTTGCCATGGATTTGGTTCATTCACAACTGTCAGGCAATCTGGGTCATGGCGGACGGGGTATCGCCTTGTTGCGATCCCTGTGTCACTCTTTGGAATATTCGGGCTGCGGCAATCGTGCCCAGGCGGTTTACCGTTGGACACCGTAGGAGAAGGCGGCACCATGACGGAGCGGATGCATGGCTGAGCCCATCAAGGCCATGGTGGTGGATGATACCATCACCTATCGCATGATCATGAAGAATGTCGCGGAGAGCATTCCGGGGATTCGTGTCACGGGCACCTCATCCAACGGCAAGCTGGCGCTCGACAAAATCGTGGCCCAGTTCACGGCCAACGACCCGGAGCGTCCGGATATCGTGCTGTTGGATGTCGAAATGCCGGTGATGGATGGTCTGACCACGCTCAAAGAGCTGCGCAAACGCTATCCGAAGCTGACCGTGGTGATGGTGAGCTCCACATCGCGCCAGAATGCCAACATCATCGTCGAATGTCTGAATGCCGGTGCTTTGGATTTCATCACCAAACCGCTGGAGAACAATGTCGAGAAGGCCAAGACCACGTTGCGACAGAGTCTGGAGCCGATCCTGACTTTGTTGCAACAAAACCAGGAGAGCGACAAGGGCGCACCGGGCGCCGCGCCGCCGGTCTCACCCGCCGGGGCGACGATGCCGCCGCCCTCCCAGGCCTTTTCGATGCCCTCTTTCGGTGCGCGACCCACGCTGCCGACGCCGCAAAGCAGACCTGCGGCAGTGCCCATGGGCACACGCACCCTGCCGGCCACGGCACCAGCCATGGCACCGGCCATGGCACCGGCCATGGCGCCGACCCGCAGCGCGATCTCGATGAAGAGCCCACCGCATCCGGATCTGCTGCTGATCGGCTCTTCGACCGGCGGACCAGCGGCATTGACAACCATTTTTTCCACGCTGCGCGAAAAACTGCCGATTCCCACGCTGATCGTGCAGCACATGCCGCCGGTCTTCACCACCTCCTTGGCTGCGCAATTGAGTCGCGCCTCGGGCCTGGCGGTGAAAGAGTCCCGCGACGAGCAGCCCCTGACCCCGGGAAGCGTGACGATTGCCATGGGTGGACGCCATATGACCTTGCAAAATCGCGACGGAGGTCTCAAACTGATCCTCAACGACGGCCCCAAGGTCAACGAATGCCGCCCGGCGGTGGATGTTCTTTTCATGTCCGTTGCAGCATCCTTTACTGGGAACATATTGAGTGTTATTCTCACCGGAATGGGACGTGATGGCACCAACGGCGTGGATGCCCTGAAACGAGGCGGAAAAACCTGGTGTATCACTCAAGACAAAAGCTCCTGCGTGGTGTACGGCATGCCCAGATCCGTTGAAGAAAAAGGTCTTTCCGACGAATCGTTGTCACTGGACGCCATCGGGCCCAGGATCATTCAACTCTGCAACCCATCCCTGGCCCGCTGACCATGGCCATTACACAAGAAGAATTCGACCTTATCCGCCACTTCATCAATGAGAACAGTGGCATTCAGATCAATCCCGGCAAGGAGTATCTGATCGAAAATCGCCTGACCGTTCTTTTGGTACAGAACGGCTGCGAGAATTTCCTTCAGCTCCACGCCAAGCTCAAGGCCGACACCGGACCCTTGCGCGCCAAGGTGATCGACGCCATGACCACCAACGAAACGTTGTGGTTCCGCGACGATTCGTTTGCCGCAGCACTGAGCGATCATGTGATACCGGCCCTGGTCAAAAAGGGGCGCACCGCTCCCCAGGTACGCATCTGGTCAGCCGCCTGTTCCACGGGTCAGGAGCCCTATTCGGTGGCCATGCTGATCCACGAGGAGTTGCGCAAGGTGGACGCCCCACCGCCGATCTCCAAGTTTTCGATTCTGGCCACCGATCTGTCGCCGTCGGCAATCGTACTCGCCTCGTCGGGACGCTACAGCCAGCTGGCCATCTCGCGCGGCATGCGTCCGGATTTTCTGGAACGTTACTTCAAGAAGAACGGTATGGTCTTTGAAGTGGCTCCCGAGGTGCGCAATCTGGTGAAATTCCAGCAGTTCAATCTGATGAGCTCCTTCAAGGAGCATGGTATGTTCGATTTTCTGATGTGCCGCAACGTGTTGATCTACTTTTCGGATGAATTGAAGCGTCAAATCTATGGCAAAATGCACGACAGCCTGAACAAGGACGGCATACTGGCCATCGGGGCATCGGAATCACCCCGGGGATATACCACCGCGTTTCAACAAGTGATGATGGGTTCAGCCGCCATGTACAAACCCACCTGAACCATGGAATTGCTGGCGAGTCGTAAACCGGATACACGTTCGAGAAAAAAGTGAAACCTCATGAAACTACTCACCATTGACGACTCCAGAACCATTCGGCGTGTCATCAGCGGCGTCGGCGCCATGATCGGCTTCGAGGTGCTCGAAGCGGAAAACGGCGACATGGGCATCAAGGTTTTAGAGAATCACGGCGATGAGGTCTCGCTGATTCTCTTGGACTGGAACATGCCAGGCATGAACGGCCTGGAGGTGCTCAAACTGGTCAAGGCCGATCCGCGCTGGGCGCACATCCCGGTGATGATGGTGACCACCGAAGGGGAAAAGGATTACATCATCAAGGCGATTCAGGCCGGCGCCATTCACTATCAGACCAAGCCTTTCACGCAGGAAGAGATGGCCAGTCGCATCATGGAAGCGTTGGGCATGGGTGGCCTGTAAGGAAGCGGGAGCGCTTTTCCCCTTTAGACCACAAATCACACGGAGCAGCACATGAGCGTAGCCAATTCCCCGGAGTTGATGGACAAACTGTTGACCGGTCTGCGTCTGGCGGTCACGGAGATGATGACCGCCATGGCCATGTCCGAAGTGGTCTTTGCCGGTCAGGAGAGTGTGGATCATTTTTCGCTCACCAGCGAGGTGGTGGGTCTGGTGCGCCTGGACGGGCAGATGACCGGCATGGTCGGGGTTTCGTGCAGCCAGGCACTGCTGCGCGAGATTGTCTCGCGCATCGTGGGGTTAACGCCGGATGAACTCATGATGGAGGATCTGCTCGACGGCGCGGCGGAATTGGGTAACATGGTCTGTGGCGGGATGAAAACCAAGGCTCAGATCGGCGGTGTCAATCTCTCGCCCCCGGTGGCGATTGTCGGGCAGGAGTATACCGCGCAGTGGAAGACCAACCGCCCGACCACTTTGTTCACTTTTCAGATGGAAGAGGGTATTCTGAAGGTCTACGCCAGTTTGTAACTTGCATGTTGGGGTGAATACCCTTTCTTCTACCGGAGATCTTCCTTGCGGGAGTTCATCGGTAAATGGCAAATGGCAAAAAAAACACTTGAACCCTTGGCCATTTTTTGCGATGGTTACGTTTTTAATCACGGTGTTTTGTTTCAACCAGCCTGAACGATTTCAATAAGAGGAACTTATGCGCGTACTGATCGTTGACGACTCGAGCGTCATGCGGAAAATCGTGGCTCGCGGCCTTCGTCAGGCCGGCTTTGCAATCACGGACATCCTGGAAGCGGGCAATGGCCAGGAGGGAATGGATCTGCTTGCGACCGACCCCAATTTCAACCTGATCCTCTCCGACTGGAACATGCCGGTGATGGATGGTTTGAACTTCGTCAAGTCGGTACGCGCAGCCGCTCCTGCGATCAAGAACATCCCGATCGTGATGGTGACCACCGAGGGTGGCGAAACCAAGGTTGGAGCCGCGATGGAAGCGGGTGCCAACGGCCACATCAAAAAGCCGTTCACCCCGGAAACCCTGCAAGCCGAACTCGAGCGTTTCTTGAAATAACCGCTTTCTCCGTTTGCCGAAAGCGTGCAACGCAAACACCCTGGAGTGTCTTAATGAACATGACATTCCGGGGTGTTTGCGTGTCAAACAACCCTCGGATTTTGCCTCCCCTCCTGGGTGTCAAAAAGCGCCACGTCTATCAATGTGGCGTGAAAATTGCTGAACAAACCTCGCCAGATCCTTGGTCAAACCCATGCTGACAGATGCGAGTGAGCTTTAAGCAATGGAAACCCCTTCGGATATCGCCAAACGAACCCGACCCTTTTTCTTGAATTATTTCACGAAACTGGGCAACGACCTGAACACGCTGACCGCAGCGCCTGTGGTCTGCACACTGCAAGAGATCGAACTCAATCGGGGTCGCGACGATCTGGAACTGCTGTTCGAATCGGATCGCAGCGTGGCGTATGTCACCGAAGATGGGATGAAGTCTGGCGACATCCACCTGATTTTCGATGTCGCCACCTCCATTGCCTTAAGCGGCCTGATGATGATGATGGGGGCCTCGGTCATCCAGACTCAGGTCAAGAATCGCGAATACAACGAAGAGATTCAGGAGGGTTTCCAGGAGGTTTCCAACCAGGTGGTCGGTGCGCTCAACGACCTGGTGGAAAAGAAGCTTCCCGAGGGCGGACATCTGTTTCTGGTCAGCACCACGCACGTCACCTACGGTGATTTCCCCAAAACCCTCAAGGACGAGGTCACCTATCTGTCGGTGGCCGTACAGATTCAGGTTTCGGATTTTCCGCCGCAGACCGCCTATTGGGTGTTGTCGCGCGGATTTGCCGAAACGCTGTTGAAGGTCAAGATTCCCGGCTCGGATGCGGAACTGGCAGCCGGAACCCAGAAAACCGAGGCGGCCAAACCGGCGCCCGCTCCGGCACCCGTGGCAGAGCCACCGCCTCCACCGCCTCCACCTCCACCGCCTCCACCGCCACCTCCACCACCACCCCCGCCGCCTCCGCCGCCACCGCCTGCCAAGCCGGCTGCTGCGAAAGGGGCGGCCGCTGGCAAGGGCGGTGTCAAAGGGATGGCGGGCAACTCCGATGCAGAGAGCGAATTCACCTTCCTGGATCCCTATCAGCCGCCGGATCTCGATCGCGAGACCGTGGATGCCGCGTTGGAGGGTGGTGACATCAACACCCTGCGCGGCGGTCGTGCGCCGGGCGGCAAAGCGGGCGGCAAGGCGTCGATTGCCACCGGCGAGATGTTCGGGCCTTTGCCCGGGATGCAGTATGCCAAGGATTCACTGCCCAGGCCGGGCGATTCCGGCAGCGTCAAGTTGCTCATCACCGAGTATCCCTTCACCTTGAGGGATGATGAGCGGGTGATCGTGGCGATCATGGCGATGCGCCAGGATGGCTACCGCTATATCGGCGTGGAGCGGGGCGGCAAGCTGTTGCGCGTGGTCAGTTACAGCGATCTGCGGCAGATCATGGGACCGTTCTTCGGCACCAAGGCGATGACGCAGCGTGACAAGGCGTTGTGCAGTCTGCCGCTCGGCAAGATCAACTCCACGCAAAAAACGATCACCATCCCGCTGGATGGTACGATCGAACAGGCTGCGGATCTGATCATGGAGCATCGACTGCACTCCCTGCCCGTGGTGAGTACGCACGGCGTGTTGCGCGGCTTTGTGACCCTGCACGGTCTGTTGGATTATTATCGGCGCAAGAAGCAGGTGTAACCCTTCGCTTGAGCTTTCGTCCATGCACGGCTCCGGGTAGGAGATTCCCCATCCGATCCGTGCATGGCGACGATGCTCCCGGCCTCTCCAAGGTCCATGGATTCCCCTTCAAGCCCCAACCATCCAGATTTAAAATCCTACTGAAAGTAACTGCATGCGACTTCACCCCCCGACGCAACTCGGTTCGCCGGGAGCGGGTCAGAACTTCATATCGCCAGGAAGCGATTTCTCATGTCGCCTGACACACTGGGCTCCGACCGTTCGGACCGCCCTTGACCGCTGCCGACAGTGGCTGTCAATCAATCTGATGAACAGGATACCGCAACCATTATGGAATGATCATTCTACACCAGACCTCTGTGCAGAACACAAGCGTCGTTCCCAAACTTGCATGATGGGGGGGGAGAACCCCCTCACCCCCCCACCCGTGGAACCCCAAAAGCGAAAATCCCACGCCACACCAAGACAACCTTATTGATAACGAACCTTTTCCGACTTGCCTCAGGGATCAACAGGTTCAGCAAGTGATTGCCCGCAACCACCGGATCCAGGCAAAAGGTGCAAAGGAATCCGGGCACCCCATGTGGGCATCCAGTGGATCTCTTTGACATCCAATCCTATTTCTTTCCTGACTTATCCACTTCCTGGCACTGCGCGCATACCATGTTCCGTAAGTCTTTCAGTTGGGTTCCTACGGTATAGAAGGTTTGCCAACATTGCGGATTATCGCTTCCACACGGTTTATTCATCTCCAAGAGCGTACTACCCCAAATCAGATCTTTATTTTCCACGCGACTGTTGCCGAGCATGGCGGCATTACCCACAGCGTACATTTTGGATAAGACAATGCCGATATCCAGTTCCATGGTCGCCAATTCCACGGAGGGATTGGCCGCGATCTTGGCGAGCTGTCCGATTGTGGCCGCAAACCTGGCCTGCAGACTGGAGAGTCCCTCCATGTCTGAGAAATAGGTTGCATATTTGGCTTGATAGATGGTGGTTGGGACGCTGGAGTACTGACTCCCTTCCAATTTGGTTTTATCCAAGGCTGGCCAAGCATCATCCCACACATCGTTGCCAACAAACAGATGAGACACCCTGAGCCCACCAACAACGGCAAAACCGGAGCGATGTTTCATCTCCTCTGAACTCAATCCCATTAGCGTGCCCAGACCGATACGAAACGAATTGTCCGTTTGGGCATCCCAGTAAAAGACGTTCAATCCTGGTTTGTTCAGCTTATCATAAATATTATTGATTGCTCTGTGATAGTCATTGTTCGCCTGGATGACGGTGCCACTCATGCTGCTGAGCACGCCGGGGTCCGGTTGCGCGGTTGAGACCTTATAAGTGACCAGATTCAGTTTGGCCTGAAGAAGTTTTTCCGCCTCCTGAGTCGCAGCGGCAATGGCGTTGCGGAGGTTGGTCACATCCGATTCAGTAATTTCAGAGCTGCCACCATTGATGGTGCGCACCCTGTAAAAGCTGCCCCGGGCATTTTTCGGGGCAATACACACCATGGAATCTGCCGTTCGACTGATTTTGTTGTAGCACAAATCTCCTGGGAAGAGGGTGGGCATCAAGCCGTTCAAGGCAATGCTGCGAGTCTGGGTGAATTTGGAATTGGCGCCCTTCATATCGGATTCGGACGTGACATCATCAAACGAGGTCACCATGGATTTAGGTAGTTCAGTTGTACAACCAGAAAGCAATAAACCCGCAACAATACATGAAAATTTGTTGATCCGCTTCATGGGATTCTCCTGTTCGCTTGATTGTCAAAAAGGACTTTAAGACCAGAATGCAGGGTCTGTTTACGATCAGGATTCTATAAGAAAATTTTAGCGTATACAAGGAATACAATCATGACGAGAAACAAGAATTGAACCGTCGCAGATTAATCATTATTATTCATCGCTGAATTTCAAGAGCCGCTCAGGATTTCGCCCGCAAAACAACAAAACAAATTCAAACCGAGAAGAGTGCGATTCGGAATCCCAAATGACTGCGCGATTTGAGGGCCAGCCAAGCGGTATCCGCCACTTGACAATCACCCCTCTCCAATAAGCGGTTCACTCGAAGTACCCCTTTTTCAGCTCAAGGAGCACGACCTTGGGGCGACTGATGAACAACCTGCATCTTGCAGGCTCGGCGTCGCACCTCTCGCCATCCGCGTCATAATCGGGATTCGGGTAGTACTCTTCCAACTCCAGGCGATACCTATCCCCAGGACCCGTCCATCTTTGCAACTCGATATTCTTGACATGCCAACCCCCGATCGCCTTGGGCACGATATAATTTATATTATTCCATACTGCGTCGTGTTTTCGCATCGCGATCAACAAACGAAAGGCTGGGCAGCCCGGATCGTCTGGAACCACGCATTCGTTGAACGAATTTTTTTGCCAAGCCTTATACAGGCGAATATCGACGCGCGGCAGATGGTATTCCGCGCCCAGTTCCAGCATGCCCAGCAGATCCTTGAATTCCGGATTCGTGATCTCCTCCATTTGCCGCGTCGCATTTGCCGGAGGTGCGCCTTGCCAGAGCACCTCACGATGCCGGACCAACAAATTGCGCTCCACCACGGCCAGCGAACCATCCTGGCTGGGTCTGTCGTTCTGAACCTCCTGCACGCGCAGCTCACACACGAACGAATTGTCAGTCGACTCTCCTCCAATCTTCTGGGTCAGCTTCGGCTTCCGCCACTCCAGGGCCTCCGGCAGGATGAACACTGCGGTTTCCATGTGTTGAAGCCGTTCCGAGTAATCATAATCAACGATCACCAGCTTTTCATGACGACATTCTCGCGCTTTTCTGGCGCACTCCTCACTGGCCTCATCCCGCACGGGCATACGATAAAGCAAAATCTCCGAGGAACCATTGTCCGATTTTTCTTCAACCAACTCGGCAAGGTTCAACAAATCCGACAAGGCTGGATTTCTCACGGTTTCCAGTGGGGTCATCTCGGCCAACACCGGATTGCCACCTGCACCCCATACCCAGACGAGCATGGCGGCCAACGAATGCCGGATCCGAACCCTGAACATCCTCACTCGAAGTACCCCTTTTTCAGATCCACGCACACCACCTTGGGGCGTTTCAGAAAAAGGGGATCCGGATCGTCCGAGTCATGATTCATATTCAAATAATACTCATTCAGTTCAATACGATAACTGCAATCATTGTTGTGATTCTGGAATCTCTCGACACTTCGCACCTCCCAACCACCGTAGGCCTTGGGCAGAATATACACCTTATTGTTCCAGACATTGAACCTGTCACGAATCGCGATCAACAAACGAAAGGCTGGACAGCTTGGATTATCAGGCCAATGGCATTCGTTAAATGAATTCTTTTGCCATGCTTCGTACACGCGGATATCAACCCTGGACAGATGATATTCCTCTGCAAAGAACAGATTACCGAGCAGATCCTTAAATTCCGGATCCGTAATCTCCTCCAGTTGCCGCGTAGCATTCGCCGGAGGCGTGCCTTGCCAGACCACCTCGCGATGCCGGACCAACAGCTCGCGCTCCACCACAGCAACTGACCCATCCTGGTTGGGTCTGTCGTTCTGAACCTCCTGCACATGCAGGTCAAACATAAAGGCATCGTCGATCGATTTGTCACCTTTTTTCATGATAAGCAACGGCTTGCGCCACTCCAAAGCGCTCGGCAAAATGAATACATTGGTCTCTTGGTAACCGGTATTGAACCAATGATCCAAATGCGTAATCAACAAACGCTGCATCCGACATTGACGAACATCCTCATCACACTTCGATTGTCCTTCGTCTCGAACCGGCAATCGATGGACCTCGATCTCTTCAAAAGTCTCATGCTCATGAAAAACCCGTTCAGACAGATTTAACAAATCTGACAAGAGTGAATTTCTCACAAACTCCAATGGAATGGTCTCGGCACAGACCGATCCGATGCATTGAATACTCATCAATATCAACAATATAATATACCATCTGCTTGACATCTTAACGCAAACCTATATGAATATGATCTTCATGCGGATCAACCTTACCCTCCATACCTTCCTTGTTTCCACTTTCATCTTGATCTCTTCTATACGACGGTCCATAATTCTGCAAAATTTCCGGATATTTAAAAAACTCATCCTGGAGAATCTTAAACTGCAACCAGCTTGGAATGTGTAGTTTTTATTGGTAAAAAAAAGAGAGGGTCTGGGAGATTTATCTCCCAGACCCTCTCTTTTTTTACTAATAAAAACTACATATTTCAAACTTGGTGCGGTTTAATCAGGCATTTTTCTTGACGTAGGGATTCTCCCCACCCCGGAAATCCAAACGGATCGGCACACCCTGAAACTCGAACTGCTCGCGCAGCCGATTCTCCAGATAGCGCCGGTAACTCTCCTCGACGGCATCCGGACGGTTGACGAAGAAAAGGATCAACGGCGGCGAACTCTTCACCTGCGACACGAAGCGGATCTTCACCGGTCGACCCGCAGCACGCGGCGGTGGATTGGCCTCCACCACCTCGGCCAGCCAGCGATTCAACAGGCCCGTCGAAATCCGCTTGCGACCCGCCTCCCACACCTGGCGCACCGCTGGCAACATTTTTTCCACCCCATGCCCGGTGCGACCGGACAAGAAAATCACCGGTGCATGATCGAACCGGGGAAAGGCCAACCCCAACTCGCGCCGAAAATCCCGCTCCGCTTCACGCCCCCGCTTGGCCACCGCATCCCACTTGTTCACCGCGAACACCAAACCGCAGCCAGCCTCCAACGCATGTCCCGCCACGCGCTGATCCTGCTCGCTGATGCCACGGATCGCATCCAGCACCAACACCGCAGTCTTGGCCTTTTCCATGGCGTTCAACGCGGCGATGGCGGCATATTTCTCGATGCGCAAGGCAATCCGTGCCTTGCGCCGGATGCCGGCGGTATCCACCAGGATATACTTCTGCCCCTTCCCGTCCACAAAGGCGGCATCCACCGCATCGCGGGTGGTGCCGGGCAACTCCGAGGTCACAAACCGCTCCTCGCCCAACAGCCGGTTGACCAGCGTGCTCTTGCCGGCGTTCGGACAACCCACGATGGCCACCCGCGCCACATCGTCATCGTCCCGTCTGTAAGAGACCGCATCCACGTCCGAAGAGGCGCGCCCGCGTCCCAAAGCCTGCCGCAACAGCTCATCCACCCCGCTCCCGTGGGTGGCCGATATCGCCACCACCGGCTGCAGGCCCAACCGGTGAAACTCCCCCACCCCCTCGGCGCCGACAATCCCCTCAGCCTTGTTGACCACGCACACCACCGGCTTGCCGCCGCGCCGCAGACGCCGCGCCAGCTCCTGATCATCCGGCAACGGCCCGACGCGGGCGTCCAGCACCAACAGCACAACATCCGCCTCCTGGATCGCCAGCTCCACCTGATGACGCATACGATCCATCAACGGCTCGCGCTCGTCGAACTCGAAGCCGCCCGTATCCACCACCCGAAACGGCTTGCCATCCCACACCGCATGACCGTATTTGCGATCCCGGGTCAGACCCGGTGTATCGTCCACCAGGGCCGCACGGCTGCGCGTCAGACGGTTGAACAGCGACGACTTGCCGACATTCGGACGCCCCACCAATGCCAACAGCGGCCCGGAACTCCGCTTCCCCTCCACGGGCTCCATGGCCTCATCCTTATTCATAACGCAGCAGATCGCCCTTGTTGGTCCAGAGATAAACCCCATCCGGGGCCACGACCGGCAACGACACCACCGGCCCGGAAAGCGCCTCCCGCCCGATCACCCGACCACTGGCCGGATCGAGCGTGAACAGTCGCTCCTGATCATCGGCCACGATCAGCCGATCCTTGTAGAGCACCGGTGAGGTCAACTGACCGTCACTCAAACGCACCCGCCACAACTCAATGCCGTCGTCCGCGCCAATGGCCGAGAGATATCCTTCCAGATCCACAACGAACAACCGATCCATGGACCACAACGGCTGACGGACCGCCGAGAGCCGCTTCTCCCAGATCCGGTTGCCCGTGGCCGCATGACAGGCGATCAATCGACCCTGATGGTTGACCATATACGCCTTGCGCCCCCCCATACGCGGCCCGTTCGCCTCCGAAAAGACCACCGAGGCATCCACATCCTGCATCAGATCCAGCTCGCTGCTGCCTCCCATCACACGCAAATTGTCCGACCACACCTTCTGGCCATCCTCGGCGCGCAACGCGAACACCTCGCCGGACGAGTAGCCCACATAAACCAGACCATCCGCATACGACGGCGTGGAGGAACCCATCACCACCAACCCCTCGGCCATGGTCGAATGGCTCCACAAACGCCGGCCCGAAGCAGCATCCAGCAGGTGAGCACGATTATCGAGTGTCAACAGAATCACCTTGCCATCCGCCACCAGTGGGGCCGAATCGACCGCCGTGGTCATGCGGGTCCGCCACACCTCGCTCCCCTTGTCGCGCGTCAAAGCCACCACCGCCCCCTGCTCGGTGCCGGCGTAAACCCGCTCCTCATCCACGCCAACGCCGCCCATCACCGCCGCACCCAGCGACACCTCCCAGATGATTTCACCAGTCGCCCGCTTCACCCGCACCACACGCCCCTGATAGGTGCCCACGTAGATCGAATCCCCAGCCGCAGCGATTCGTCCGGGATGGACGAAATGCTTGTCCGGCGAACTGGCCACCGAGCGCTTCCACACCGGACGCAAGCCGGTCTCATGTCCTGGATCCGGAGCGTTGAACTGACGGCTCTCCTTCTCATCCACCTTGCCCCCCAGCCAGGTCGGCGTCGAACAGCCCGCCACGGTCAACACCACCCAGAACAGAGGGATCATCCCCGCCAGACCACGCCGTTTCATGCCCACACCTCGACCGGATTAGCTGCCAACACCGTCATGATTCCGCCCCTTGTAGCACCACCGGGGAGATAACGAACTCCCCAGCCCCGGACAACGGATCGATCCATCATCAACCTCAACCACCCATCCGCTGAATACGCCGCTCCAGCCGCTTGCGCAGACCGCCCTCGGGCTTCAAGGAAAGCGCATCCTTGTAAAGTGCCAGTGCGGCAGCCCGATCCCCCTGACCCGCTGTCAACACCCCGGCCAACTCCAATGCATGCGGCTTGAACACCGAATCACGCGGGATATTCTCCAACCGCCGCAACGCCCGTTTGGGATCGTCCGAAATCACAAACGCCGCCTGCATGATCGCCAGATTCTTCAATGGCGGTTTGGCCATGGCCGCCACCTCTTCGAGCATCAATGCCGCCGCATCGGTTTTACCCTCGCGCGCCAAGGCCCGCGCCTCGGCAAATCGGGCCAACAGCGCATAACCGTGATCCCCATAAGTCGCCGCCACCTCGGTCAGCCCCTTGCGGCCCACCGCATCATCCGCACTGCTCAAGGCGTCCAGGGCGGTCAGATAGCGCTGCGATACCTCTTGGTCACGTTTCTTCTGATAATCGTTCCATCCCACAAAGGCAAACAGCCCCGCAAACAAAAGCACCAGACCACCGATGATCCAATTCTGGTACTTCTGCCACATCTTGGCGGCGTTCTCGGCCTCCAGCTGTTCATCCACCTCTTCAAAAATGCCCTGAATCTCCAACTGCGCCACGGTTCATTCCCCTGTTCGCTTGAAATCCTTGAATTTTTCAACTTCTCAACGCCGAAGGAGCGTCCGGATCCTCTCAGCCAAATCAGCCTCCAAGACCTGCTCCTGCGTCCCGCTCTCCATCACCTTGACGGTTGCCATCCCCTGCGCCATTTCATCCTGACCGATGATCACCGCCAACGGCGCTTGCGAACGGCCCGCATGCTTCATCTGACTCTTCATGCCGCCGCCGCTCACATGCATCTCCACCGCCAGACCCTGCTCACGCAACCCCTCGGCGATGCGCACCGCACCCGCCTCGACCGCCCCATCCCCGACCGCCACCAGATAGAGATCCGCCATTGCCGGGGGCACCCGTTGTTCGTCCATGAGCATCAACAACCGCTCCATGCCCATGGCAAAGCCGATCGCCGGGGTCGCCACGCCGCCCATCTCCGCCACCAGACCATCATACCGTCCGCCGGCGGCCACCGCGTTCTGCGCCCCCAGCCCGCCGGCCACAGCCTCGAACGCGGTCCGATGGTAATAATCCAACCCGCGCACCATCAGCGGATTCAACCGATACGGCAACTCCAGCCGCTCCAGATGGGTGAGCAATCCCTGAAAATGGCTCTCGCACCCGGCGCACAGATGATCGCGCATGTGCGGCACCCCGGCCAAAAGCGACGGATCCTCCTCCTTGCAGTCCAACACCCGCAACGGATTGCGCGCAAGACGACTCTGACAGTTGCCGCACACTCTCTCCCTGACCGACTCCAGATGGTTGACCAGCTTCTCGCGATAAGGTACCCGACAGACCGGGCAGCCGAGCGAATTGATCTCCAAGCTCACCGCCTGGCTGATGCCGATGGCGCGCAACAGTCGCAGCACCAGGGCCATCATCTCGGCGTCGGCCAGCGGTCCCTCGGGGCCGAACAGCTCGCAGCCGATCTGGTGGAACTGCCGGTAGCGTCCCTTCTGGGGCCGTTCGTAGCGGAACATTGGTCCCAGGTAGAAGACCCGCCACGGCAGGGAACGGTGCCGGCTGGTTTCGATGAACGAGCGCACCGCCGATGCGGTCCCCTCGGGTCGCAGGCAGAGACTCTCCCCGCCGCGATCCGCAAAGACGTACATCTCCTTTTCCACAATGTCGGTGGTCTCGCCCACCGCCCGGGAGAAGAGTTCGACCCGTTCAAACAGCGGGGTACGCAACTCCCGGTAGCCGTACTGCGCGAAAATCCGTCGCGCCTGCTCCTCCAAAAAAGCCCACCGTCCGCTCTCCTCGGGTGGAATGTCGCGCACGCCGCGCACGGTCTGAATCATAAAAGGTCCACTCTCCTGCGAAAGAAATTCATTTTCCCCTGTTGCAGGGGTCCGGGGGCGATCAAAAGCCCCTGGCAGGGAATTTGAGCAATTCGCACCTGACTGTTGCCGGTTTCCGACAACAAGCAGATGTAACCATAAAGCCATACCCAAACAATCTTAAGAAGCGTAATTTTCTGCCAAGCCGTGTGCAAGATGCGAGCTTCGTTTCCAAAAGGCGGAAACGAAGCTCGCCAAGGCGGCGCGCGGCGCATTTTTCGCAAAAAACGCGAAAAATGCTTCTTTTGAAGAGCGCGCTAAAGTCAAAATCAAAGTCAAAACCCTGGGAGAGGAATCTCCCAGACCCTCTCTTTTTTTTCACCAGTGAACCATCTATTTCAAGCCGGATGCGGTTTGGTTTCCCTCATCCCCTCGGCCAACCGCTCCACCTCTTCCACCAACCGCTCCACCACCTCCCCATCCGCCACCTTGCCCACCGTCTTGCCCGCCCGATACAACAGATTCTCCCCGTCACCGCCTACGATGCCGATCTGACTCTCCTTGGCTTCGCCCGGCCCGTTGACCACACAACCGATGATCGATAGCGTGATGTTCTCGCGAATGTGCGCCAACCGCTCCTCCAACCTCGCGGTCAGCTCGATCACCGGCAACTCCTGTCGCGAACAGGTGGGACAGGCGATGATCGTCACCCCGCGACTGCGCAACCCCAACGCCTTCAACAGCTCAAAACCAACCTTGACCTCATGCAGCGGATCCGCCGACAAAGAGATCCGCAGCGTATCCCCGATCCCCTCGGCCAACAACAACCCCAACCCGACCGCAGACTTGACCGTGCCGGGAATCAACCCGCCCGCCTCGGTGATCCCCAGATGCAACGGATAATCGACCACCTCGGCCAAACGCCGATAGGCATCGACCGTCATCGCCACGCTGCTCGCCTTGAGACTCACCTTGATCTCGCGATAATCAAGCTCCTCAAGCAGTCGGATGTGACCCAAAGCCGATTCAACCATCGCCTCGGCGCACGGCTCCCCATATTTGGCCAAAAGATCCCGCTCCAGAGAGCCGGCATTCACCCCGATGCGGATCGGTACGCGCCGCTCGGCTGCCGCTCGCGCCACCTCGGCCACCCGCGCCCGTGAACCGATGTTGCCGGGATTCAACCGCAACCCCTGAACGCCATTCTCGATCACGAGCAAAGCCAGACGGTGATCGAAATGGATATCCGCGATCAACGGCACCGGGGAGCTGGCACAAAGCGCTCCCATGGCACGCGCGGCATCCTCATCCGGACACGAAACCCGCACGATGTCCGCGCCCGCCTCGGCCAAGGCGTCAATCTGCGCCAGCGTGGCGTTCACATCGTGGGTGTCGGTGTTGGTCATCGACTGTACCGAAATCTCCGCCCCGCCACCGACCGCGACAGACCCCACCTGAATCCGGCGCGTCGCACGCCGCGCACGGGTCAAGGCCGGTGCCCGACTCATCGTCCGCCCGCCTTCTTGCGCAACGCCTCGGCGTTGAGTTTCAACCCCTCGACCATCTCACCCGGCGCCCCCACCATCGGCACCTCCTGCGTGCCGACCCGCACCCGCACCGACGCGGCATTGCCCAGCGTGGCGATGAAGTTGCCCCCGTCAGGCACCCGGAAAAGAAAACCGGGCTGCATCACCATATCCTTGACCACCATGCCATTGGCATCGTGAATCTGCACCCAGACCAGCTCCTTGGCCTGCAACGATACGGCGGCGGGCGACTCCGGGGCCAGATCGGCATCACTGCCCACCTGCTCGGGATAACGCTCGCGAATCCCCTTGGGCAGTTTTTTCGCCGGCGTCACCTTGGCCACCTCGGGTGCGACAGGGGGAGCCGATGCCGCTGCGGGTGGAGCGGGTGGCGGTACGACTGGCGGAGGTACGACAACCGGCGCGGCAGGTGGCACGACCGGCATGGCCTCACGCACGGCACCACCCGGCTTGCCCGGCGGTGGTACGGCAGGGGGGGCCTCACGCGGGGTGACGCCCGCTTTGGCCGGAGTCGACGACACCGCCGCCGATGCCGGGGCTTTTTTCTCCGGTTCGGGTGCCATCTCCGCAGGCGGCTCCACATTGCCAGGCTTGATCTCCGGAGGCGGCTCCTCGCGCGTGGTGAAACGGTTCCACAACGCCTCGAACCAGGATCCAGACTCACCCGAGCCCGTCTCCGCCTCGTTCGGTGAAACCCGCTCCTCGGACTTGGCTTCGGGCTTGATCTCCGGCTCGGGCTTGACCTCGGGCTTGGCGGACGGTTTACTCTCCGGCTTTGGCTCGGGCTTGACCTCGGGCTTGGCGGACGGTTTACTCTCCGGCTTTGGCTCGGGCTTGACCTCGGGCTTGACCTCTGGCTTCGGCTCCGGCTTGGCTTCCGGCTTCGCTTCAAGCTTTGCGAGTGGTTTACTCTCCGGCTTCGATTCGAGCTTGGCTTCCGGTTTCGGCTCAGCAGGCTTGGCTTCCGGCTTCGACTTGACACCACCCGCAGCCAACATCGTCAACCGCTCCGGCGACGAATCGGTCGCTGGCCAGGAGGCCGGATCCTCCGGACCCAACGCCTTGACCGGCGTCGTCTCCTCCTTGATCGGGCTCTTCACCTCCGCACCATCCGGGCCACTTCCACCCCCGTCTGCGGGCCGTGCCGGCAACGCCTCGCCCACCCGCAAGGGGGCTGCGTTGGGTGGGGCCGGTGGTCCGGCTTCCGGGAGGGCATCCGCACTGCGTCGCTCATACAGCACGAACAACCCCATCAATACCACCACACCCGCCACGGCCAATCCCAAAGAAGGACGAAAACGCGGCTCCGGCGGCGAGACGAAATGCTCCTGCTGCAACACCTGACGGGTTGCATCCAGATCAGCCAGACAGGCCTCGATCTGCTCCGTGTTGTCGAATCCCAAATGGCGCGCGTACAAACGCAGGAAACCGGCCACATAGACCTGACCCCGCAGCGTATCGATCCTCCCCTCTTCCAACGCCTGCAGATGGGGCACTCGAATGCGCGTCCGTCTGGACATCTCATCCAGATCCAACCCCTGCGCCGCGCGCAGACCTCGCAACCGTCCACCCAGCTGCGCCAACGCCGGGTTGATCACCTTTTCACCCACCTCGGCGAGATCATCATCCACCGGATCCGGTGCGATACCTGGGGAGTTCCTGTTCATGCCTGCATCCACACCCTGCCGCCGTAACTCGCGCCTCACGAGAGACGAAAACCGTTGGTGATCGGATAACGCCGGTCCTTGCCAAAGGCACGGCGCGTCACCCGCACACCGGGCGCGGCCTGACGCCGCTTGTACTCATTGCCATCCACCAGCCGGATCACCCGCAATACGGTCTCGCGTTCGATCCCGCGTGCCACGATCTCCTCCAACCCCTGCTCACGCTCGACATAAAGCTCCAGAATCCGATCCAACACCGGATAGGGAGGCAGGGAGTCCTCATCCTTCTGATCTGCTCGCAACTCCGCCGAGGGGGGGCGTTCGATCACCCGCTCCGGAATGGGTGGCGTCTCGCCCCGCTCGCTCGCCCAGCGGTTGCGCGCCCGCGACAGGGCATACACCCGCTCTTTCAACAAATCCTTCAACACCGAATACCCCCCGGCCATATCCCCATAAAGCGTGGCATATCCGACGCTCACCTCGCTCTTGTTGCCGGTGGTCACCACCATGCCGCCGCGCTTGTTGGCCAGCGCCATCAACAGCGTGCCACGAATGCGCGATTGCAGGTTCTCCTCGGTGGTATCCTCCGGCAGACCGGCGAACTCGTCTGCCAAGGCACTCCGGAACGCCTCGAACATCGGTCCGATCGGCACCTCGCCCAGACAGATCCCCAACCGCTCGGCCACCAGGGCGGCATCCTCCAGACTCATCGGCGCGGTGTAGGTTGAGGGCATCATCAACGCCCCCACCCGCTCGGCTCCCAACGCATCGACACAAATGGCCGCAGTCAAGGCCGAGTCGATGCCGCCCGAGAGCCCCAGCACCACGGAACGGAAACCGTTCTTGGCCACGTAATCACGCAGGCCGAGCACCAGGGCGCGATAGATCTCCGCATCCTCCTCCAACTCCGCGCTCTTGGGGCCGGCATCGAAACGAACCACCCCAGCCGGCTCGCGCCGCACGGTCAGAAACTGCAGGGACTCATCGAACAAAGGCGCCCGCAACGCCACCTCGCCGCTGCGGTTCATGGCAAAACTGCCGCCATCAAAGACCAACTCGTCCTGTCCGCCCACCAGGTTGACGTAGACTACCGGCAGACCGTGCTCAAGAATCCTCTGCCAGGCGACCTCCTCCCGTTCGCGCTGCTTGCGGATGTGATAGGGCGAGGCGTTGATGTTGATCACGAACGCGGCCTCACTTTTGGCGAGCGCCGCCAACGGATCGCCGGTACGCCACAAATCCTCGCAGATGGTGATGCCGAACGGCATGCCGTGAAAGGCAAAGGTGCGCACGCTGCGGCTCGACTCGAAATAGCGCTGTTCGTCGAACACACCGAAATTGGGCAGCCAGCGCTTGCCGGCAAACCCCTCCTCCCGTCCGGCGCGCACATACACCCCGGCATTGATCAGCCCGCTGCCCCCCTGGCGAATCGACCCGTAGACCGCATCGATGCCCAGATCGCCCAAGGCGCGGTGAAAACGGCGCTCCACCTCGCGCAAACGGTCGAGGAACAACGGTTTGTGCAGCAGATCCTCGGGCGGATAGCCGGTCAACACCAGCTCCGGAAAGATCACCAGCTGCGCGCCAGCCGCTACCGCACCGCGCGCGCAATCGAGCAGCATCTCCAGATTCTTCTCCAGGGCACCGACGTGCGGGTTGACCTGGGCCAGGGCCAGCAAGGCTTCCATAGGCTCTTTGATCACGCTTTCCAAAGCGGATGACGGAATTTTTTCAACAAACCGTGACAGTGTAGCGGATCGCGACGCGTTTTCCAAAGATTGAAATCAATGCCACGCTGCAAATGGATCGATCAGGGATAATCCGGGGATGGTTTCAAAGTCGGCAAGATTACGCGTCACCAGGGGAAGAGCGCTTTCCAAGGCTGTTGCGGCAAAAAAGTTCATACCATCCTCTCTTCATCCCCCCAATCCTCCTGGCGCCGCTGTTGCATCCAGTCATCACACTCGGCAAGCGTCATGCGTCCCCAGGCGCCATATGTTTCTTCGGCCAGTCGAGTGACCGACTCCTTCTCAAGAACAGAATGCTGCTCCGGCATACGCATCTCTCCGCAAACAAAAATAAATCCGCTGGGTTTATGTCCAAGTCACCCAACAGCGACTGTCAACTGCCCTCGTCAAGCAACCGATCAACATGCATCAGGAATCGCCCCACCAACTCCACGATCTCTTCCCGGTTCAAAGGGGCATCGAACGCATCGTAGGCATCGTAACGAAACGTGGTGGCAAAATCCGTAAAACTCAACAGCGGCAGAAACTCCTCCGGAATCACACCTCCAGCCTGTCGGATCAGAAACGCCAAAGCTTTGAGATCATGCTTTTTCGGAAAGTTCGCCTCCAACATGCAGAGCCATGCCTTCAATCCCTTCTCCACGGCCTGCTGCACATGAAAACCAAAAATCTCCACCGCGACGCCGGATGCCTCGGTCATCAACGACAAGGCATGCCGATCCTTGGCTGCCATGAGCCGATAGGTTTTTGCCCGCTCAGATCCGTTCATAAAGCAACCGGCCCTCGTTCACGACATGCGCAATGATGTGTTGACCAGACCCTTGCCAGCAATCCATCTCCTGCATGCTGTAAAGCAGAACATCCTTCGACATCGGAAAATCGACCAATAAATCGCGAATTTTTTCCAGCTCCCGCCAGCGACTGCGCTGCTCGAACCCCTCTTGCTCCACCACCAGTAGATCGATATCCGACCCCTCCGTTGCCTCACCGCGCACCATGGAACCGAACAACCAAATTTTCTCGGGTTGGATCACCTCGGCAATGCGCCCGATCATCACCAATAACTCCTGCTCGGTTATCAATCGCATCGTGTCTCCTCCCCTTCGCACGTCAGCCACCTCAACAGTACCGCTATCACTTTAACATAATACCACCTGGGATTAAACCACCGCCCGCTCACACCCTGCGTTCACCCCCGACCCAGGCGATCAGTGCCGCCTCATCGAGGATCTCCACCCCCAGTTCACGCGCCTGGGTCAGTTTCGACCCCGGCGCCTCGCCGACGATCAGATAGCGCGTCCGCTTGGAGAGACTCCCGGAGACCTTGGCACCCAATGCCTCCAGCCGCGCCTTGGCCTCTTGACGGCTCCAGGTGGTCAGGGTGCCGGTCAAGACCACGGTCGCACCGGCCAACGGGTGATCGGTCGCGACCTGCCGCTCGGCAGCCCGGTGCCAGCCCGTCCCCGGCTCGGCCAGAAGACGCGCCAACAGCGCTTGATTGGCCGGGGCCTGGAAAAACGCCACCACCCGTCCGGCTGCCACCGGTCCGACATCGGAGGCGCCCTGCAACTCCTCTGGCGTCGCAGCCATCAGCGCCTCAATGCTCTCGAAGTGCCGCGCCAGACTGGCTGCGGTCGCCTCCCCCACCTCGCGAATCCCCAACGCGAACAAGAAACGCTCCAGATGGCGCTCGCGACTGGCCTCGATGGCGGACAGAAGATTCTCGACCGATTTCTCGCCCAGCCGCTCCAGCGTCACCAGCCGCTCCGGCGCCTCCCTCAACCGATACAAATCAGCCACATCGCGGATCAACCCCTGGGTGAACAGCAACTCCACCAGCTTGTCGCCCAACCCCTCGATGTTCAGCGCGCGCCGCGAGGCAAAGTGCCGCACCGCCTCCTTGCGCTGCGCCGGACACGAAAATCCCGCCACACAGCGGATCACCACCTCCCCCTCGGCCTGGGCCACCTCCCCGCCGCACACCGGACAGCGCTCCGGCCAGGGAACAGGCACGGATTCGGCCGGGCGTTTTTCTGCCACCACCTCCACCACCTCGGGGATCACATCCCCGGCACGCCGCACCCGCACCGTATCACCGGGTCGCACATCCTTGCGGGACAGCTCCTCGAAGTTGTGCAGCGTGGCATTGGTCACCGTCACCCCGCCCACCCCCACGGGTTGCAACCGTGCCACCGGGGTCAAGGCGCCGGTACGCCCCACCTGCACATCGATCGCCTCCACACAGGTCAACGCCTCGCGCGACGGGAACTTGCAGGCCGCAGCCCAACGCGGCGCCCGGGCGACAAAACCCAACCGCTCGCGCCAGGCCAGTTCGTTCACCTTGAAGACCATGCCGTCGATCTCGTAGGGCAGTTGATCGCGCCGCGCCCGCAATCTCTCATAATAGTCCCGACACCCCGCCACCCCACGCACCACCTCGGCATCCGGGCAGGTAGGCAACCCCCACTTGCGAAAGCGGGCCATAACCTGGTCGTGCCGGGTCGGCCAACCCTCGGCCACCACCTCGCCCACGCCGTGACAGAAGAGCTTCAACGGGCGTTGTGCGGTGATGCGCGGGTCGAGCTGACGGAGACTCCCGGCAGCGGCATTGCGCGGATTGGCAAAGGTTTTTTCGCCGGTTTCCAGCGCACGGGCATTGTACCGATCAAAAGCCGCCAACTGCATGAATACCTCGCCACGCGCCTCCAGAAGCTCTGGATGACCATCCCCGAGCAGACGCAACGGCAACGACGGGATGGTACGCGCCTGCGCGGTCACCTCCTCCCCCTCCCGACCATCGCCGCGCGTGGCCACGCAGACCAGCAGACCCCGTTCATAAATCAGACTCACCGCCACGCCGTCGATCTTCGGTTCGGCAGCGTACTCGACCGCCTCCACGCCCAACCCCTCGCTCACCCGACGGTGAAACTCGGCCACATCGGCCACCGTGTCAATCGAGAGCATCGGCACCCGATGCACCACCTTTTCAAACCCCTCCAGCGGTGCCGCCCCCACCCGTTGGGTGGGCGAGTCCGGGGTGATCCACTCGGGATGCGCCCGCTCCAACGCCTCCAGATCGCGAAACAGCGCATCATAAGCGTCGTCGCTGATCTCGGGGGCATCGAGCACATGATAGCGATAATTGTGATGGGCCAGCTCGACGCGCAACGCCAGCAGGCGGGAGAGGGGTTCGGGGGCGGGGGTTGTCATGGTTTAAAGGTTTCCAACGTTCAAATGGATGTACCACCAGTCAGGAGTTCCTTTTTATCAGGAAACTCTTGGTGTTTGTTTCCAAACAAAAAACGCCTGATTTGCACCATAAAATCAAGCAATAAACAATACTATAACTTATATATACTTTGCAGCTCCTTTCGCTCATACGGAAGAATCCGCGTTGAGAAAGGCAATCCAATCCATTACATCCTATTACAAATCAGCAATAAAAGAAGGACACCAACCAAACGAGTCGTGGCTGCACAATAACAATTCTTGGTAGCACTTATTATCTCGTATGTTTCCAAGAGTCTTTCCTCTTGCAAAATCCAACAAGATTGGACGACGAAGGCCCATCCAATCCGGGCCTTCGTCATCCTCAAGCCCGAAATACACAACAACGACATCGACTTTGCCGGAGGGCTGGACAAAAAAATCAAAGCCTACCAAAACCACTCAAGGCAACTCTTGGCTTGCAGTTTGCCACGAAAAGCGCGATGATGCCTCATCAGCGGATTTCAACCAAGGGACAACCATCATGGGCGCGGTTCGGAAAATCAAACAGGTCGAATCAGACGACGACAGCGTCTTTGATGACGCCGCCGCCGTGATCAGGCTCGCCCAGAGATCTTTCAACCGGGCAGCCAAAGCCGAAGTTGCCAAGAATGACCATCTCGGCATCCCAACCCATGGAGCCATGGGTGGTCAACTCGCGGTCAGACAGCCGCCAGAACGTCCGATCCACCCACTCTAGACCCCCGCAAGGATCCAAGTGTGGCGCACTGGATGTGGATGATCGCCGGCCCCAATGGCGCGGGCAAATCCAGCTTCGCGACACACTTTCTTGATGACCTTGGCCACCGCGCCCTGATCAAACTCAACGCGGACGAGCGTACCCTCGCGTTACGCGACCCATTTCCAGAAGCCTCGCAAAACCAACTCAATTTACTGGCGGCCCAGGCAATCGACCGGGAAGTGGCAGACCACATCCAGGCCAAGCGCAGCTTCATGGTTGAGACGGTTCTCTCATCGCCCAAATACCGGGACGACGTTCTGTCCGCAAAAGAATCTGGTTTCAAATTCGGACTCATCTACATCTCGCTTCATCCGCCGGAACTCTCCCCGCTGCGCGTTTCCGAACGGATCGCAAAGGGCGGTCATGCCGTGGAAGCCGCCAAGGCGATGGCTCGATACCATCGCTCCCATGCACAATTGATCTGGTTTGCACCGCAAGCGGATATCCTCATGGTGTTCGATAACAGTGCCAAGGATGGCCATCCGATCTTGCTGACCAGCCGCGTCAACGGAAGATCGCTCCACGATCCACCTCCCGGTCTGAATCCTGCCGTCGATGCCGCGCTGGAAGCGGCGTTCCCCTCACAAACCACCCCAACACACCTTGAGCCGGGCTGAAGATCCCCTACCCCATGACCGATACCACCCGTGCCGCCATCCAATCTTGCATGATGGGGGGAGAACCCCCTCACCCCCCAACCGGGGAGGGCAAGCATCTCACCGCATGGCTTGATCTGAACGCACGCATGACCGCGGTTCACTGACACCGCTCCGCCCAGCGATGGATCCGGTTGATGATTTTTTTGGCCTCCGGATCCGAGAGCGCGGCATAGAGCGGTATTGCCAGGGCATGGCGTTGGCAGGCTTGCAGGCCGGGCAGAACAACCCCTTCGGGCAGGCGGGGGGTGTACCAGAGCGGCGTGCCACAGCCGATGCCGGCCTTATGCAGAAAGGCTTGCAGCGCGGTTGACACCTCCGCATCGCGCATGAGCAGGTGAAACAGCTCCCAAGCCCGCCCCCCGACCGGATTGTCCGGGAGTTTCCCAAAACCCCGCAGCCGCAATCCCAAAAAGCGTTCGGCCAGCTCCCGGCGTCGTGCCAGCCGTGCGGGCATCGCTGCCAGCAACGCGCTGCCCAACGCGCAGGCTGCCGCACCCGGTGGCCGGGATCTTTTTTTCAGCAGGGCTTCGATCAGGGGTTCATCGGTCGAGAGGAGCAGACATCCGGTCCCGACCGGCAAAATACGCGGCCCGGCGCCGTTGACCAGCTGCACCGCCCCCTGCCCCACTCCCGGCAGGGGCTGCACCAGCGCGGAGATCTCCTCGATCACCAGCCAGGCCGGATCCGGCAGAAGGGCCGGCAGCCCGAACGGGTGGTTCACCACCACGGCGCGCAGGGGAGCGGTGGCTTGCGGATGCGCAACCGGCTCCCTGCACGCTTGCCCCGTCTGCGGGTCGATGTCGCGCCAGACCGCCTGCAGCCAATTGGCTGCCAGCGCCTCACTCCAGGCCGGATCGAGCAGCGGATCGACCCCCACCGCATCCCCGGAACGCCAGCCCAGAATCTCCTTCAAACAGCGCACCGCCTCGTCATGGCCGGCAAACGCCACGGCACGCCGCCCCCATTGCCGCTCCCAGCCCGCCTCCCAGACACGTACGGCCTCCCCATCGACAAACGGCGCGCGCTCCAGCTGATCCAGCAGCGCCTGTTGATCAGCGCTCGTCAAATCCGGGCGATATAAAGGGATGAACTCCGGCATGCGTGCCGATACCTGTTCCAGCGGGCAAAAGGCCACCACCGTTGTTCATAGGATCAACGGCATCAACGATACCGCAACCATGTTGAGATGCGTCATTTTCTGCCAAGCCGCGCGCGGCGCATTTTTCGCACAAACCGCGAAAAATGCTTCTTGAAAAGAGCGCGCTAAAGTCAAAAGCAAAACCCTGGGAGATGAATCTCCCAGACCCTCTCTTTTTTTCACCAGTAACAGCTACACATCCTCGCCAAGTGCTGTTTGGCTGGTCCAGCTACCCATTGGCCGCCATCTTGATCCTGGCCCCATCACCGGTCTGCGGACAGAAATCCGGCGTGAACCGCTCGGCCAGATGACGCGACTTCTCGGCCACATCCTGAGAGAGCTTGTAGGCACAAAAACGCGGGCCGCACATCGAACAGAACTCCGCACTCTTGTGGGCATTCTCCGGCAAGGTCTCGTCGTGATACTCCCGGGCACGCTCCGGATCCAACGCCAACTCAAACTGCCGATTCCAGTCAAAACCGAACCGGGCGCGACTCATCGCATCGTCGCGATCGCGCGCACCCGGTCGATGCCGGGCGATGTCGGCGGCGTGCGCGGCGATCTTGTAGGCGATGATACCGGCCCGCACATCCTCGGCATTCGGCAATCCCAAATGCTCCTTCGGTGTCACATAACAGAGCATCGACGCCCCTTTCCAGGCCGCCACCGCCCCGCCAATCGCCGAGGCGATGTGATCATAACCCGCCGCGATATCGGTCACCAACGGACCCAATACATAGAACGGCGCCTCGTGGCACAGCTCGCGCTCCTTCTCCATGTTGGCCTCGATCTGATCCAACGGCACATGCCCCGGCCCCTCGATCATCACCTGCACATCCGCCTGCCAGGCCCGCTGGGTCAGCTCGCCCAGAATGCGCAGCTCGGTGAACTGCGCAGCATCCGAGGCATCGTGCAGACACCCCGGACGCAACCCGTCGCCCAGCGACAAGGTGACATCGTAGCGCTTGCAGATCTCCAGCAAGGCATCGAAGTGGGTGAAAAGCGGGTTTTCCTGTTCGTGATAGAGCATCCACTGCGCCATCAACGCCCCGCCGCGCGACACGATTTTGGTGATGCGCGATTCGATCAGCGGCAACACCTCCAACGTGACCCCGCAGTGGACCGTCATGTAGTCCACCCCCTGGGCCGCCTGCTCCTCGATCACCTGCAACATGATCTCCGGGGTCAGAGCGCGCACGTCCGGCACCCGTTCCACCGCCTCGTAAATCGGCACCGTACCGATCGGCACCGGCGAATGGCGCAGGATCGCCTCGCGAATCTCCCGAATCCGCTTGCCGGTGGAGAGATCCATCACCGTATCCGCCCCATAGTGGAGCGACAAACGCAGTTTTTCCACCTCCTCATCCAATCCGGAGGAGATCTGCGAATTGCCGATGTTCGCGTTGATCTTGCAGCGTGCAGCAATGCCGATCGCTACCGGACGCGACTCCGGATGGCGGATGTTGGCCGGGATCACCATTCGCCCACGCGCCACCTCGGCGCACACCAACTCGGGGTCCAACCCCTCCTCCTGGGCCACGAAAGCCATTTCCGGCGTGATTTGACCTTGCCGCGCGTAATGCATCTGGGTAACGTTTCCGATACGGTCCTCAATCCATGCGGAGCGAAATGCGCTCATGCGAACTCCTTGGCGAGATGATGTGTCCAATGAGAAATGAGGCGTCAATCTTTGAAGATCCCGCGCTGCGGATCGAAAAAAGCCGCGCCCGACCCAATTGTGCCAACCCCAGTCCATCATTCACAAGGAGTTTTCCCATGAGTCGGCTTGAATCTCATTTCGGAGCGCGCATTGCCTGGAGTTCGGACCGTGCCGCGTCGGTGCCGGCGCACTTCGGAGATCCACAGGCCGAACTGCGTGCGCTGCGGGATGACGTGGCGCTGGTGGACTCGAGTCATATGGAAGCGGTCGCTCTTTTGGGCGAAAACATTTATGACTTTCTCGGCGGACTGATCACCAATCAGGTCAAACGGGTCACGCCACAAAAGAGCCTCTACGCCGCCCATCTCACGCCGCAGGGACGCTTTTTATGGGATTTCACCCTGATTGGCGACGGCGACCGGCTGCTGTTGATCACCGAGCCCGGCGCTGCCGCCCCTCTAGCCCGCCGGCTGGCACAATTCATCCTGCGTGCCAAAATCCGCATCGAAGTGGATCCCGATCCGGCCCTATTGACCATCGCCGGTCCCGAGGCCGAACGGGTGTTGCAGGGGATCTTTCCGGAGTTCCCGATTGCCGAGGCCGCATTGGGTGATACCATGGCCCTTGAACCCGGGATCCGCCTGTGGCGCGATCCGCGTCACGTTGCATTCGGCTGGCGACTGCTGGTTCCATCCGCTGATATCGCCACCTGGTGGGAAAAACTGGTCAAGCGGATCCCTCCGGCGGGATTTACCGCCTGGGAGGGGTATCGCATCGCTCTGGCCCTGCCGCGCGGCGGCAGCGAATTCATCCCCGAGGTGACTCTGCCGTTGGAAAGTGGCCTGCTGGAGATGAACGGCGTGGATTTCGCCAAGGGGTGCTACGTCGGACAGGAGACCACCGCACGCACCCATCATCGCGGCACCTTGAAAAAAAGGGTCTATTCCCTCATGCTGTCCGCTGGTGCTGAAGTCGCGCCGGGAACACCCATTCTCCTGCCGAGTGGCAAGGAGACGGGCGTTTTGACCAGCGTGACTCCGGGACAGGGGCAACGGAGCGGCTTGGGCGTCGTCCATCCCACGGACGTGGAGGCGGAACGCGAATTGACCTGCGGCGAACTGCGGGTGGTGGCGCGCAAACCCGATTGGGCCACTTGGTGAATCCCCCATCCCGGCGCTTGCACGGGTGGCGATGGATCAGCTTGGACGATTTCGCCAAGATTCGACTTGGAAGTCTTTTTTTATTAGGATGTACGTTTCATGATCCAGATTGCTGATCAGCCGACCCTGCCGCCCTTGCCACCTTTGCGCATCGGCGAGTATACCGTTCCGGTGCCGATCATTCAGGGCGGCATGGGCGTGCGCGTTTCGGCCCATCGTTTGGCCGCAGCCGTGGCCAACGAGGGCGGCGTCGGGGTGATCGCTACCGTAGCCCTCTCTTTGGCCTCGAAATATTACGAAAAAGGTCGCGACTACTACCGCGCCAACGTCAAGGCGCTCATCGATGAGCTGCAACTGGCGCGCGCGGCCAGTCCTTCGGGACTCATCGGCGTCAACTGCATGGTGGCGATCCGCGATTTCGAGGCCATGGTGCGCACCTCGGTGGAGCACGGCGCACAGATGATCATCTCGGGTGCCGGCCTGCCGTTGCGTCTGCCGGAGTTCGCCACCGCCAATCCCAAAACCGCGTTGATCCCGATCATCTCCTCTCTGCGTGCGGCCAAGCTGTTGGCCAAGCGTTGGCACAAGCTCTACAAGCGGCTGCCCGATGCCATCGTCTTCGAGGATCCGAACCGCGCCGGGGGTCATCTGGGGGTCAAAACCGCCCAACAGCTCTTCTCCGTTGAATACGACACCGATACCGTGGTGCCGGAGTTGGCCGAATGGTCGCTCACCGAATACGCGGATGAGATCCCGATCGTCACAGCCGGCGGCATCTGGGATCGCAAGGATATCGACCACGCCTTCTCACTGGGTGCCAAGGGTGTGCAGATGGCCAGCCGCTTCATCTGCACCTATGAGTGCGACGCCCACGACAGTTTCAAGCAGGCCTTCATCGATGCCAAGGAAGGGGACGTGGTGATCGTTGACTCTCCGGCGGGGCTGCCCGGACGCGCCTTGAAGACCACCTTCACCAACACGTTGCTGCGTGGCGGCGAGGTGGCCAATCAGTGCATCGCCACCTGTCTGGATGCCTGTCGCTGTCGCGAGGAGAAGGAGACCTTCTGCATCGCGTTGGCATTGCATCGCGCCCAGCAGGGGGATATGGAGAACGGTCTTGTTTTCACCGGCACCAACGCCACCCGGCATACCGGCGTTGTTTCGGTGCATGACATCTTTCGTGAATTGATTCAGGGTGTTCCGGTGCAACCGATGCCGATCGGCGGGTGAGTGAAAACGCCGGAAAAGTGATACGGGGTGCTGATCGGCGGATGAGAAAAACACGTCGAAAAAGTTAGACAAAGGTCTTCCCTACGGGGCTCTTCGATCCCAGGCTCCCGGTAACAATCAAAACTTTGCATCTTAAACAGAGCGTATCCCGTGCTGCCCGACTCCCGCTCCATCCAACGTTTCTTCGCAGGTTTGGCCGAGGTCTGCCCGATCGACCAACTCGATCACCTGCACCTGGTCCACTGGCCGCTCGACGCCCCCTCGCCACTGGATGCCCTGCTCGATGCCGGTTTTTCCGGCAGCGTGGTCGTGGCGCGTGCCTCGCTCGCCGAGGCCATCCGCCAGCAACATCCGGGAGTCCGGCTGCTGCTCGATGATCACCCGAGCGCTGGAGACTCCTCCCGCAATCTCCTGATGGAGCTGCCGCAAGGCCGCGAAGCCGCCAAATTGGCGATCGAAACCGCACTCGCCTCCCTGGCACCAGAGGGAAAACTGTGGCTCTTCGGCGAACGGGAGTCCGGCATCCGCACGCTCGCCAAACGGTTCTCCGAGTGCGAAACCGCGCTCTGCAAGGGGCACTTGCGCCTGCACACCCTGACCCACCAAAGCCGCGCCCTGCCGGATCCGGGGAGAAGCACCCCCTTCAAACCCGAGGCCGACGGCTTTGCCTATGTGAAACATGAAACATTGAAGATCGCGGTCAAACCGGGCATCTTTTCCTGGCGGGCCATCGATCCGGCGACCCTGCTTTTGCTGGATTGCCTGAAGGATGAATCTCCGGGCGAACGCCTGCTTGATTGGGGATGCGGCTGCGGGGTGATCGGAACCACCCTGGCGCGCCGGTTCGAGACGTTGCGGGTCATATTGAGCGATGATCTGATCACCGCGACTGACTGCGCCAAACGTACCGTTGAGATCAATCAACTTCAAGAACGGTGCGCGGTGATCACCGAAGACGGCATCGGTTCGCATTTAAGCCAGCAGCGCTTTGATGTCATCGTCACCAATCCGCCGTTTCATCGCGGCCTGCGTACCGATCACGACGCCACCCTCGCCTTTCTGTCCGCTGCCAGCGCGTCTCTGACGCCGGGTGGTCGGCTCTGGCTGGTCGGCAACCGTTTTCTCGATTACGGTGCACTGCTCTCCGAACAACTCGGTGCCATCGAGGAGATCGATGGCGATGAATCCTTCACGGTCTGGCGTGCGATCAAAGAGCGCAAACCGACCACCACAGGCCGTTCGTCCACCGCCCAACGCACCGGTTCGACCAAACGTGGTCCTACAGCTCACAGCACCACGCCATCCCGCGATCCGTTCGCCGAGATTCCCTCGGGCCGTTGGGTCGGGGTGGATGAGCTGGAGTGACGGGCATCACTCGGAATCTCAATCAAATCGCACCTGCTTTGGGATGCGTAGTTTTTTGCAAGGCTGCGTGCAAGATGTGAGCGTCGTTTCCAAACAGCAAAAAACGACGCTCACGAAGGCGGCGCGCAGCGCATTTTTCTAGAAAAGGCGCGAAAAATGCTTCTTGAAAAAAGCGCGCTAAAGTCAAAAGCAAAACCCTGGGAGAGGAATCTCCCAGACCCTCTCTTTTTTTTCACAAATAAAAACGACACATTCCAAGCTGGGTGCGGTTTAACAATCGAGATTCATTCCTCCTCCGTCAATTTGGTCAGCAACGCCGTCAGATCGCGAATCTCCTCGACCGTCAGGAACTTCACGAGACGTTGGCGAGTCTGTTGCATCACCTCGCGCATCGCCCGATCGATCAGCGGATAGGCGGGTTTGGCCAGACGCACCGGTTTGACCCGGCGATCCCCGCTGCCGACCGGACGTTCGATCAAACCGCGCGCGGTCAACTGATGCAGCACCTTGGTCAAACCACCGGAGGTGATCAGCAAGGCATGGCGCAGTTGCGAAGGGGTCAACTCATGTGGGGGCGAAGAACGGCGCAAACTGGCCAAGACATCAAACTCCGCCGGCGTCAGATCAAAGGTGGCCATGGCTGCACACTGCCGGCCATACATCAGCCCATGCGCGCGATGGAACGTCACGGCATAGGGCAATGCCAGAGGATCGAACTCTTCCGGCCAGTTCTCCCGATGCTCGTTGACGATGTTCTGCACAAAGATGCTCATGACAATCCCCCTTGACAATCCTCTACAAAAATTATCTTGCATGGAATCGTTTCCCTCCATAGTATGGCAATGAAAACTTTCTTGCAAGATAAACAAACTTTAATCAAAGATAGGCTATTTTAGCATCGTTCCAGCCAAGATCAACCAATCTCGCAAAACAGGACAAAGGATGAAGAAAATTTTGCAGGCCATGGCGGTTTTTGTGACTGGATGGCTCCTGGTGACCACGGCAAAGAGTGCATTGGCCGACAAAGGGGCGACCGGCGACACGGAGCGTGCCGCCTTGACCGTTACCCTGACTCAACCTGAGCCGGCCACCTGGCCGCTGACGCTGCTGGTTTCGGGCGGGATCTTCGCCTGGCAGGAGGCGCTGGTCTCCTCGGAGATCGGTGGATTGGCCATTGCCGAGCTTCTGGTGGATGTCGGCAGCGAGGTTAAACGCGGCCAGGAGTTGGTCAAACTCTCCGATGAGACCATCAAGGCCACGCTCGCCCAACAAAAGGCTTTTGTCGCGCGTGCCAAGGCGGCGCAGGCATTGGCGCGCTCCAATGCCAACCGGGTCAAATCGGTGGATGGCATCGGCGCCTTCTCCGATCAACAGGTCACCCAGTATCGGCTCACCGAGGAGTCGGCGGAGGCCGAAGTGGCCGCAGCCAAGGCCGCCCTGGAGCACGAGGAGATCCGTTTGCGCCAGACGCGCATCGTGGCCGCCGATGACGGGGTGATCTCGACGCGCACTGCCACGTTGGGTGCGGTGGTACAACCGGGTGCGGAGCTGTTCCGGCTGGTACGCCAGGGGCGTCTGGAATGGCGCGCCGAGGTGACCGATGGGCAGATCGGACGCATTCAACCGGGTCAAACCGCTCGACTTGAGGTGCCGGGTCATGCGCCGATCGAGGCGACCGCCCGTCAGGTGGCTCCCACCCTCCATCCAGAGAGCCGCAAGGGATTGGTCTATTTCGATCTTCCAGCCGGTTCGCCCTTCAAGCCGGGGATGTTTGCCCAAGGTGCCATTCATATCGGCGCACACAGCGCGCTCACCGTGCCGCAGTCGACCCTGGTCTTTCACGACGGCTTCACCTATCTGTTCGAACTGCCCAAGGATGGCGACCGGGTGGTGCGACGCAAGGTGACCACCGGACGACGAATGGAGGAGCGGATCGAAATTCTCTCCGGTCTGGCTGAAGACGCCCGAATCGTTGCCAGCGGTGGCGCCTTTCTCAAGGATGGGGATCGGGTGCGGGTGGTGGAGAACAAACCGTGAACTTTTCTTCGCTTTCGATCCGCCACCCGGTACCGGCGATTCTGCTCTTTGTGCTGCTGACACTTCTGGGTCTCTTTTCGTTCAAAGTATTGGGAATTCAAAACTTTCCCGATATCGAGGTGCCGGTCATCTCGGTGAACGCCACCCTGGAAGGGGCGGCGCCCGCACAACTGGAGACCGAGGTGGCGCGCAAGATCGAGGATGCCGTGGCCGCCCTCGGCGGCATCGAGCACATCCGTACCACGTTAACCGATGGTTCGGTGGCCATCACGGTCGAATTCGACATCGACAAGAATGCTGACGCCGCCCTCAACGAGGTGCGCAACGCGGTCGATTCGGTGCGCAGCGACCTGCCCCAGGATCTCACCATGCCGGTGGTCTCGAAAAAGACCACCACCGGCGGCATCATGATCGCTTTCGTGATCAGCTCGAATACGCTCGATGAAGCGGAACTCTCCTGGATGGTGGACAACGACATCTCCAAACGGCTGCTCTCCGTACCGGGGGTGGGCAAGTTCAGCCGCATGGGCGGCATCGATCGCGAGGTGCAGGTGGATCTCGATCCGGCGCGCATGCGGGCGTTGGGGGTCACCTCCGATGAGATCTCGCGCGCCCTGCGCCGCACCCGCCAGGAGGCCTCCGGAGGCCGGGGCGATATCGGCGGCTCGGTGCAATCGATCCGCACCCTGGCTGCGACCGAATCGGTCGAGGATCTGCGTCGCCTGGAAATCCCGCTCTCCGGCGGACGGACGGTGCTGCTCTCCGAGATCACCACGATCACCGATGGCCATGCGGAACGCAGCACCGTCGCGCTTCTCGATGGCGAGCGGGTGATCGGCTTTGAGCTGACCCGCTCCAAGGGGTGGAGCGAGGTGAGCGTGGCCACCGATGTGCGCCGCGCGGTCGATGAATTCGCCAAAGAGCACCCCCGGGTGTTGATCCGCGAGGCCTACAACACCTTTGCCCCGGCCCAGGATAATTTCAAGGGTTCGATGGAACTGCTCTACGAAGGGGCCTTTCTGGCGATCGTCGTGGTGTGGTGGTTCTTGCGCGATATGCGCGCCACGCTGATCTCGGCTGCCGCACTCCCCTTGTCGATCATCCCGGCCTTTCTGGTGATGCGTCTGTCGGGTTTCAGCCTCGATACCCTCACCCTGCTCGCTTTGGCTTTGGTGGTCGGTATCCTGGTGGATGATGCCATTGTTGAGGTGGAAAACATCGTTCGCCATCTCAAACAGGGAAAAAACCCTTACAATGCCGCCATGGAGGCTGCGGACGAGATCGGCATGGCGGTGATCGCCACCACCTTGACCCTGGTGGCGGTCTTTCTGCCGACCGCCTTCATGGGGGGCATCCCGGGAAAATTCTTCCGCCCCTTCGGCATGACCGCCGTGGCGGCGATCCTCGCCTCGCTGGTCGTGGCCCGACTGTTGACCCCGATGATGTGCGCTCACCTGTTGAAATCGCACGCCGAGGCCGTACGGGAAGGGGTGCTACTGCGCCGTTATCTGGGGTGGGTCTCCGCCTGCCTGGATCATCCGAAAACCACGCTGGTCGCCTCGATCCTCTTTCTGGTCGGCTCGCTGGCGCTCGCCCCGATGCTCCCCTCGGGCTTCGTGCCCGCAGCGGATCGCAGCCAGACCATGCTCCAGCTGGAACTGCCACCCGGCAGTTCGCTCGATGATACCCTGGCCGCAGCGCAACAGGCGACCACCCTGTTGAAAACAATCCCGGAGGTGACCAGCGTGCACGCCTCGGTTGGCTCGGCATCGAGTGTGGGCGGCGGACCGATGACGGTCAGCGGCATGAGCGATACCCGCAAGGCAACCCTGGTGGTCACCCTGGTCGACCGTCGGGAGCGTGCGCTCAAGCAATCCGCAGTCGAAGAGAAGATCCGCGAGAAACTGCACGCTCTGCCCGGCATGCGCGTGGCTTTGATCTCCAGCGGTCCGGGTATCCAGTTGACCATTGTGCTCACCGGCAATGATCCGGCTGCCCTCGGCAGGGTGATTGACGCACTCGAACCGCAGGTCCGTACCCTCCAGGGGATCGGCAACGTCCGCTCCAGCGCGGATCTCGATCGCCCGGAGATCCAGATCACCCCGGATTTTGCCCGCGCAGCGGATCTGGGCGTCACCAGTGATGCGATCGCCCAGGCGGTGCGCATTGCCACAGCCGGCGATTTCAAGATGCTTCTGGCCAGGCTCAACCTGCCGGAGCGCCAGTTGCCGATCCGCGTGCGTCTTGCCGAGGGGGTGCGTCACGATCTGACCGCCATTCGCCAGCTGCCGGTCAGCTCGCGCAGCGGCATTCTGCCGCTGGAAGCCATCGCCAAGGTGGAGATCCTCGGCGGTTCGACCCGCATCGATCGCATGGACCGGCAACGACGGGTCAGCATCGACATCGAACTGGGCAAACGGGTGATCGGCGAACTGCTCGCGGAGGTGAACCAGCTCCCGGCCCTGCAAAAACTCCCGGTCGGCGTACAGCGCCCGCCGGATGGCGACGCGCAGCGCATGAAGGAGCTGTTCGGCAGCTTTGCCGGCGCCATGGCCATCGGCGTGATCTGCATCTACATCGTGCTGGTGCTGCTCTTCCACGACTTTTTGCAACCCATCACCATCCTGGTGGCGCTGCCGTTGTCGCTCGGAGGGGCTTTCGCGTCGCTGCTCGCCACCCATAACTCCTTTTCCATGCCTGCGGTGATCGGTATTCTGATGCTTATGGGAATCGTCACCAAAAACTCGATCCTGTTGGTTGAATACGCGGTCGTGGCGCGCCGCAAGCGCGGCCTGAACCGGCGCGACGCCCTGATCGACGCCTGTCGCAAACGGGCGCGTCCGATCATCATGACCACCATCGCCATGGGCGCCGGCATGCTGCCAGTGGCCTTGGGGGTGGGCGGAGCGGAATCAAGCTTCCGCTCCCCCATGGCCATCGTGGTGATCGGCGGTCTGCTCGCCTCAACCTTTCTCTCCCTGCTGGTGATCCCGGTGATCTACGGGTATGTGGATGATCTGGTGGGGGTGTTGCGCAAAATCCGCTTGACGCGCGCGTGAGGATCGGGATGACACGCCCGAACCGCACCCGGCTTCCGGGGTTGATTCGCGCCTTTGTGGAAAATGCCAATCAGCCGCATCGCACGCTGGAGGAGCGACATGGTCCATGCGCCGACAGTTGACTTGCGTTGGTCAGGGGGAGAGGGGGAGTTCCCCCATCATGCACGGTTGAGATCGATACCAAAGATGTCCCCGACACTCTACTACATCTGTTTCATTCCCCCGAAAACGGGTGGGGAGTTGGTCAACGTGCAGAGCGTGATCGCCCTCAACCAGATGGGGGTGCGGGCCGTTGGCCTGGTCAACCCCGAGGCCCGCATCGATCCGCAGGCCTTGGAGGCCGGCTTCATCCACGAGCATCTGGCACCGGGACGACAGTTCCGGGCGGATGATGTGATCGTGATCCCGGAGTATTACCGGGAGGCGTTTCAGCACTTCGCCACCCAACCCTGCCAGCGGGTCATCCACACCCAGGGACCGTTTCTCACCTTCCGGGGATTTGACTCCATCGAGGCGCTCAACGCGCACGGATTTCTGGCCGGGATCTCCTGCAGCCGTTTCGGCCAGCGGCTGATGGAGGAGATGGGCGCGACCTTGCCGTGGCATGTGGTCACCCCTTTCGTGCATCCGCTGTTTCATCAGACCCATGCGCTCAAGCGGATGCAGGTGGCCTGGATGCCGAACAAGCGACCTGGGGAGGCTCCGGTGATCCAGGCGCTGTTCCGCCAGCGATATCCGGAGTTTCGCGAGGTGGAATGGGTGCCGATTGTCGGGATGTCCCGCAAGGAGTGCGCCCGGGTGATGGCCGAATCCACGGTGTTCGCCAGCCTGTCGCATCTGGAGGGGCTGGGACTGCCGCCCCTGGAGGCCATGGCTGCCGGTTGCCTGGTGTGCGGTTTCACGGGTCACGGTGGGAGCGACTATGCCACGCCGGAGAACGGTCTGTGGGTGAAAGAGGGGGATCATGCCGGATTTGCCGATGCCGTAGCACGCTCGTTGAACTGGGCCGATTCGTTTGGCAGGGAGGCCATCTTGCAGAAGGCGGCGGGCCAGGCCACGGCAGCGCGTTATTCCCGGAGCCGCTTCGAGGAGGAGTTGCAGACAGCCTGGCGGATCATTCTCGGTGACCGCTGGCCGACGTATCAACAGGAGGGGGTGGCTCTCCCACGGGTGGCATTGCGGACATGACGAGGCAGGGCGTGAACAACAGGTGACCCAGGAAGCGGCATCACCACGCTTTGAATTTGGAAACAACGCCCGCATCTTGCTCCACCGCACCCATTTTGGGATGCGGTTTCGCACTCTTGCGAAAAAACGACGCATCCCGAAATGGGTGCGGTTTAACCGGGATTCGTCCGATCCGTTTCGGCTCTCTGATACCCATTTATTGTTCCAATTCCGTTTTGCGAGCCAACAGCATCACCGGCCAGATACCGATCAACACCAGCGTAACCGCCGGCAGCGCGGCCCGCTCCCACTCCCCTTCCGAGGTCATCTCGTGGATGCGCACCGCCAGGGTATCCCAACCAAAAGGGCGCAGCATCAACGTGGCGGGCATCTCCTTCATCACCTCGATGAGCACGAGCAGAGTCGCGGTCAGAAGACCGGGCCGCAACAACGGCAGATGGATGCGGCGCACCTGCTCCCAAACGGTCGATCCCAACCCTTGGGCCGCCTCCAGGATCGCCGGACGGATGCGTTCCAAGCCGCTCTCCACCGGCCCCATGGCCACCGCCAGAAAACGCACCAGATAGGCAAACAGCAACGCACCCACCCCCATGCCCAAGGCCGCGTTTGAACCGCCACCGCCGAGAGCCTTGCCAATGCCGATCAAGGCGAGCATGACTCCCACGGCCAATACCGAGCCGGGCAGTGCATAGCCTGATGCCGCCAGCCGGACCGCCAGCCGGATCGGACGATCCTCGGGGTGACGTTTGCGGATCACCCCCAGTCCCAGCGCCATGAGTGTCGCGAGCAGCGCGGCACCCGCACCCAACAACAGCGTATGCCAGAGAAGCTGGAAATAGCGCCCGTCGAGATCAGAGGCGAGCCGGCCCCAGGCCCACACCCCGAGCTGTCCCATCGGCAGAGCAAAGGCCAACAGGAACACGACACCTGCCAAAGTGGTTGCCAGCCAGGCCACCGGTCCGGCCAGAACGATCCGGTCGCGTTGCGCGGGGGCGTGGCCGTCACTGGAAAAATAACGAGCACGTCCGCGCATGTGCCGCTCGAAGGCGAGCGCCAGCAGCACGAACAACAACAAGAGCGAAGCCAGTTGGGTGGCTGCCGGCAGGTTGAACAGTCCGTACCACGCCTTGTAGATCGCGGTGGTGAAGGTCTGGAAGCCGAAGACCGATACCGCGCCGAAATCGGCCAGCGCCTCCATGGCGGCCAAGGCGCAACCGGCTGCGATGGCCGGACGGGCCATCGGCAGTGCCGCATGTCGAAAAGCCCCCCACGGCGAGCGTCCCAGGATGCGCGCCGCCTCGATCATCCGGCGTCCCTGACCGGTGAACGCGGTGCGCGCCAGCATGTAGACATAGGGGTAGAGCGACAAGGCAAACACGAAGACCACCATGCCGGGTCCGCGACTATCGGGAAACCAGTAGCCATTGGCACCGAAATGGCCGGCGAGCCACTGCTGGATCGGACCACCATAATCGAGCAGCCCGAGCCAGGTGAAGGCCAGCACATAGGCCGGCATGGCCAAAGGCAGAATCAAGGCCCAGTCGAAAAAACGCCGCCCCGGAAAGTCGCACACCGCCGTCAGCCAGGCGAGTCCGACCCCCATCAGCCACACCCAGGCCGTCACGCCGACGATCAGAATCCCGGTATTGAGCATCAGCGTGGTCAGCACCGTGGCGCGCAGATGGGCCCACACAGCCCATTCCGGGGTGATCCAGGCCGACAGGATCACCCCGAGAGGCACCAGCACCACGCTGCTCAAAAGCCCGGCGGCCAATCGCCAGCCGCCAATTCCCTGTGTGACGCCGGGCATCACTTGTACCCGGCACGATCCATCAGCCGCACGGCATCGGCCTGGAATTTGCCAGCCAGCGAGACGTTGAGATCCTCGCCCTTGAACTCACCCCAGTGGGTCACCGCCCCATGCGCCTTGACCTGGGGATTGGCCGGGTACTCCATGTTCAGTTCGGCAAAGATCCCCTGGGCCTCGGGCGTTGAAAGCCATTCGACCAGCTTGATGGCCGCGTCGCGATGTTTGGCGTGTCGGGTGACGCCAGCACCAGAGACGTTCACATGGGTGCCGTTTGACCGTTGATTGGCCCAGAAGAGTTTGACCGGGGTATCGGGCTTCTCTTTCAACAGGGTGCCATAATAATAGGTGTTGACAATGCCGATGTCGCACTTGCCGGCTGCGATCGCCTCCATGAGCTTGGTGTCGTTGGAGAAGACCGGTACCGCCAGGTTGGCCACCCAGCCACGCACGATCCTTTCGGTCGCCTCCTCGCCGTGTCGGGCGATCAGCATGGCGACCAGGGATTGGTTGTAGATCTTCTCCGAGCTGCGCAGGCAGAGTTTCCCTTTCCACGCCTCGCCCGCCAGCGCTTCGTAGGAGGAGAGCGCCTCCGGCTTGACCCGCTCGCGGCTATAAACGATGGTGCGCGCCCGCACCGACAGGCCGAACCAGCGTTTTTGCGGATCCCGCAGCCGTTCGGGAATGTTGGCCGCAAGCACCGGCGAGTCGATCGGCGCAAGCACCCCTTTCTCGGCAGCCTGCCAGAGATTGCCGGCATCGACCGTGATCAGGAGATCCGCAGGGGTTGCCTCTCCCTCGGCCTGGAGGCGGGCCAACAGCGGCCCCTCGCCATCGGTGAGATAGCGGGTCGCCACCCCGGTCTTGGCGCGATAGGCATCGAGCAGGGGTTTGAGCAGATGCTCCTTGCGTGCCGAATAGATCACGATCTCCTCTTCGGCGTGCAACGGCGGGGTGCTCATCCAGAAGGCGGCCAGTACCACCAGAAACAGACGGGATCGTTTGAACATCTTTTCATCCTTTCTTCGGATACTCAAGTAGAGAGTTTTCATGCTGTAGCAGGATAACAGACAAAAGAACCATCCGACCGGTCATCCGGAAACAGCACCAGATGATCGGTTGCCACGCGGATGCGGACCATCTCGCCCGGGAGGTGATCGGCGTGCGAGGGGAAGAGCGATTGCAACCGACAGCCTGAATCGAGTTCCAGGGTGTAGAGCGTCGAGGCGCCACGAAAGGCGCGTCGGATCACCTGGGCGGTAATCGGGGACTCTTCGTCCGGCAACACGTCATCGGGCCGGATCAAAACCCGCACCGCCTCACCGGGGTTGACCCGAATGCCATGGGCCTTGCCGCGCAGGATTCCCGCTGCGGTACGGATCGCATCAGGGGCTTCGCTCACCCCGGAGACGAAGGTACCCTGGCCGATGAAGCCGGCCACAAAGGCATCGACCGGCTGGTGATAGAGTTCATACGGGGTGCCCCATTGCCGCAGATTCCCCTCGTGCAACACCCCGACCTTGTCACCCCAGGCAAACGCCTCGTGCTGATCGTGGGTGACCAGGATGCCGGTCGTCCCCTGACTCTCAAGGAGCTGCCGCACCTCCACACCCAACCGTTCGCGCAGCTCCACGTCCAGATTCGAAAACGGCTCATCCAACAGGATCAGCGCGGGTTGCGGGGCCAAGGCGCGCGCCAAAGCGGTACGCTGTTGCTGGCCACCGGAGAGCTCATGCGGATAGCGGCGCGCAAACGTGGCCAGACCAACCCGTTCCATCAGCTCGCCGGTGATGACGCGGATCCGCTCGCGTGTCTCCCCTTTCAGACCGTAGGCGATGTTTTCAGCCACGGTCAGGTGGGGAAAGAGGGCGTAATCCTGAAAAACCAGTCCAACGCGGCGTCTTTCCGGCGGCATGGAATAGCCGGGACGGGCGATCGCCACCCCTTTTACCAGGATCTGACCCGCATGCAGCGGGATGAATCCGGCAATGGCGCGCAACAGGGTGGTTTTGCCGCAGCCGCTCGCCCCCAACAGGCTGATCATTTCACCCGGTTCGACCTTGAGATGCAGATCGCGCACCACCGGACGGACGGGATCCAGACCGCAGGTGACCGCTTCCAACAGCAACAGGGGCGTGACAGGAGATTCGTTCATGGGATCCAGGGCCGTGTTTGAAATCAAACAATAGGTAAATGATACACATTCTCATCTATAAAGGCAAGACAATTTTTTGCGGGCTTTGCAGAAATTTTGGTGGTGCCTTACGTTAACCTAGCGGATCAACCAAGCTGATTTGACTGATTGCGATGGTCTGGCACGCCAGTCACTAAACCTTAAAGCCTTTAGTCACGCGGCTTTGTTCTTGGGCCAT
>JAMOBI010000006.1:0-67994 GCA_039908105.1 Magnetococcus sp. YQC-9 | reverse complement strand
ATTCCGGAGCCAGATCCGCCCCGTTCCGCCATGCGATGGTCCCCAACTCCTGATCCAGAGCAACCTCGGCAAACGCCGTGCGATCAAGCAGAGGGGTGAACATCTCTCCCCACAACTCCCCGCCCAGATCCACTTGGCCGGAAACACCGTTATCAAAGGCCAGCCACAAGCGGTACTCTCCCAGATAGGCAACTTCCGTGACGTGCAGCATGATGATTACTCCAACGGTTCAATCTCAATCAGTGGTTCACGGGAACGCACACGCTCCCAGTTCTCTTGCAACGCCTCGGCATGCAGGCTCCTCCACTCCTTGATCAGCGCCAATGCGCGGCGCGGGAGATTCCCCTCCAACACCACACCATCCAGACCGATCATCCCCTCAAAATCGCCATAGCGGGCATGAAAATGCGGGGGCAGATGGTCGTTCCAGTGCATGAACACCACGATTCCGAAAAAGCGGCTAAAGACAGGCATGTCAACCAGCTGCCTCTTTCCGCAATGCGGTTTCCGCCGCATGTGCCAGAAACCCGGATCGACTCAAATGGCGGGTTTTGGCGTAATCATCAATACGACGCAAAATATGTACTTTCTTGCATCCTAACCCCTCCACCCCACAACCCAATTCCACCCCGCCACACCTACCATACCAAAAATAACAAAACCATAACAATAACTTAGTCAGGAACAATCTTTGCATGCAATTGTAGCCATCAACCAGCAAAATTCTCATTTTACCTGTCGCCAACCGCCCGCCGCCGCCACCCAGCCGCCAACTCGTCCACCCCAAAAATCCCCTATAAACCCCCGCCATCCCTCAAAATTCCCCAAAATCCCAGAATTCTCATTCTCCCCGTCGCGTCACAGGAGGCCAATATTTTCAGCATCGTAACCATTGGCGGTGCCTTACGTTAACCTGGCAGGTCGGAATGGAAATGAAATCCACTCATGAACCGTCCAGACATGGTCAGCCGGGATTGAAGGGATGCATCCTGACGTAGTGATCGCTGACAAGGGCTATGATGCAAATCATTTCGTAGAGGCGATTGAAGCAAAAGAAGCAGAACCAGTTATTCCTCCTCGAAGCAATCGTCTCAATCCATGAGAGTATGACCATCATTGGTATAAAGATCGCAATCTTGTTGAGAGATTTTTCAACCGTATCAAACAGTTTAGACGTATTGCAACTCGTTATGAAAAGTTGGATAAATGCTTCAAAGCCATGATTGGCTTGGTTTGCACCATGATTTGGCTTGAATAGGTATGATAATATTTATGAATGTCAACACGCCCTGGTGGTGGAAAGCGGAAGTTCGTGACCCCCACGATTTTCTTGGTCTGCGAGGGTGCTGGTCGCCTCAGCGATGGATTGGGTCACGCATCTCCGCTTCCGTCCACCAGAGGGAGTTCGTCCGAACCCCTGCCGGGGGCGATAATCGCCCCCGGACCCGCGTAATGGCAATACCAACCGTTCTTTTACGCCAACTCCGATTCGATCCGGATCGCCCGCGGCGGCTCACGCACCGAATCAAGCATTTCGATCTCCTCCATGGCCATCCACATGCGCGCTTCGGTGGTCTCATGGGTCACCATCACCAACGGGACAGCCTCAACCGGGGAACGCCCCTTTTGATGGATCGCATCAAGCGAAATCGCATGTTTGGCCAGAATCGCCGTAATCTCGGCCAACACCCCCGGCTGATCGGCAACCGCCAGACGGATGTAGAAACTGCCGCGCCGTTGTGCACGGGTCTGAATCGTCACCGTACGCAAATGATGCACCGGCAACGACAACGGCGGCACCCGACTTTTGGCCCCGGCTTTCAAATCACGCGCCAGATCCATCAGATCAGCCACCACCGCGCTCGCAGTGGGACGTTCGCCCGCGCCACGACCATGATACATTGTGGTTCCCGCATAATCGCCATGCACGAACACCGCGTTGGAGACCCCCTCCACGGCCGCAACCATCGAACCGACCGGCACCATCACCGGACGCACCCCCACCTCCAGCAACCCCTCCTGCATGCGTGCCAAGCCCAAAAGCTTCAATCGATAGCCCATCTCGCTCGCCCAGGCGATGTCAACTTCAGAGACATGCCGGATTCCCTCCTTGTCGACATGAGCGAAATCAAGATGGGCACCAAAAGCAATCGCGGCCAAAATCGCCAGCTTGTGAGCCGCATCAATGCCATCGATATCAAACGAGGGATCGGCCTCGGCATACCCCTTGGCCTGAGCTGCAGCAAGCACCTCGCCAAACGGCAACCCCTTTTCGCGCATCTCGGTCAGGATGTAATTACAGGTGCCGTTGAGAATCCCATAGACCAGATCGATGCGATTGCCGGACAGACTCTCACGCAACGCCTTGATGACCGGCACCGCGCCCGCGACAGCGGCCTCAAACCCCATCTGTACCCCGCGAGAATGGGCCATGGCGAAGAGTTCCGGGCCGAATTCGGCGATCAGCGCCTTGTTGGCGGTGATCACATGTTTGCCACTCTCCAACGAACGGTAGACCAGATCGCGCGCAGGAATGATGCCGCCGATCAACTCGACCACCACATCCAGATCCGTGGCATCGACCACACGATTGACGTTGCCGGTCAATTCGACCGCACCCAAAGGCAGACCGCGATCACGCTCCGGAGTTCGGGTGGCGATGCGCACCAGACGCAACGGCACACCGGCCCGATTGGCCAACAACTCCTGATGATTCAACAACAGATCGGCCACACCCCGTCCCACGGTGCCGAATCCCAACATGCCGATGCGCAAGGCTTCCAACGTTGATTCTCCTGACAAAAATTTCGTGCTCACCAAGGTGCGGCCCGAATTCATCCGATCACACCCCGGACCATCTGACCCTGTCAGCGGACACTCCGGACCACCTGACAATGACATAAAGAGGAGTTGTCGTGCTTATGAGGCAACATCACCCCCCAGATTCATGAAACGGCGGATGCCCCGGATCGCCTGACGGGTCCGGTGTTCGTTCTCGATCAAGGCGATACGCACATAATTATCGCCGTACTGACCGAATCCGACACCCGGACTGACCGCCACCTTGGCCTCCTTGAGGAGCATTTTGGAGAACTCAAGCGATCCCAACGGTTTGAACTCATCCGGGATCTCGGCCCAGACGAACATCGATGCCTTGGGCTTCTCGACCTTCCAACCCGCACGATCCAACCCCTCGATCAGCACGTCGCGGCGGAACTGGTAGGTTGCGCAGTGCTCGGAAACGCACTCCTGTGGACCGTTCAGGGCCACGGAGGCGGCAATCTGGATCGGCTGGAACATGCCATAATCCAGATAGGATTTGATGCGCATCAGGGCATGCACCAGCCGTTGACACCCCACACCGAAACCAACGCGCCAGCCGGGCATGCTGTAAGTCTTGGAGAGGGAGTGAAACTCGATGCAGCGCTCCTTGGCGCCCGGCACCTGAAGCATGCTCGGAGCCCTGTAACCGTCGAAACAGATATCGGCATAGGCGATATCCGAAATGACGAACAGGTCGTGCTCGCGAGCAAACTCGTTGACCTTATAATAAAAATCCAGATCCACCACCTGCGCGGTCGGATTGGAGGGGAAGTTGATCACCAGTGTCTTCGGTTTCGGCCAGGTATTGCGGATCGCCTGGGTGAGCGATTCAAAAAAGTCGGTGTTGGGCACCAGAGGAACGTGCCGGATATCGGCCCCGGCCAACACGAAGGCATAAACATGAATCGGATAGGTCGGATTGGGTACCAGCACCGTATCGCCCGGATTGGTCATGGCCAGGGCCAGATGAGAAATCCCCTCTTTCGAGCCAATGGTGACAATGGCCTCGGTGTTGGGATCCAGCTCCACGTCGAAGCGGCGCTGATAATAGGCGCAGATCGCCTTGCGCAGGCCGAGAATCCCCTTGGAGACCGAATAGCGGTGGTTGCGTCCCTCCTGGGCAGCCTCGCAGAGCCGATCGACTATGTGTTTGGGCGTGGGCTGATCCGGATTGCCCATGCCGAAATCGATGATATCCTCACCCCGTTGACGGGCGGCGTATTTGAGATCATTGACCACCGCGAAGACATACGGCGGAAGCCTCTTGATGCGCTGAAACTCTTCCATGGTCGCTATTTGTTTTTCGTCAGGGTGGATGGGCCGGCAAGGAAACGATAATCGCTCCTTCACCAGGGGAGGATAATCCAACGTCATGCGGGTTGAAAGTGAAAATCTGTAACGCAACCGGACGTTATCCCTCAATCATCTTTAAGAAGCGTCATTTTCTGCCCAGCCGTGGGCAAAATGCGTGCATCAAAGCTCGTTCCCACGGCTTTCGACCCCACCACCACTGCGTCGAACTTTACAAGTCTCCCGGCAAAGCCGAGGGGATAAACCCGTTTCGATTACAAGGACCGGTCAACTGGACACACTTCTATCCATATGTCATTATAGATATTTTCAGGAGGAATCCGGATTCTTCGAGCACGAACCGATTATAAAGACACCCATCTGGTCCGGATCACTCAAGAGACATTGTCGCCTCTTTCCCACCGGAAGCGATCGTTGACCCCGGCCCTTTGCAACCATGAGGGATCCGGACCAGTAGCAATCAAAACAAGGATTTCTGCGCATGCAACCCACCCTGGATGAGCTGCTCGCCCAACCCCGTCCGTCACGCGATGAAATCGTCAACGTGGATGAACCGACACGCAAATGGGTGCTCTTCGAGCTTTCCGGACACCGTTTCGGGTTGCCGGGCGAACAGGTACGGGAGATTTTTTCGCGGGCCAAAGTCTTTTCCGTGCCGGGCTGCCCCCCCTCCATGGAAGGGGTGATCAACGTGCGCGGCGACATCGAAACCGTGATCCGTCCCCACACTCTGCTAAACCTCTCCGAAGTCGAGCCGGATCGCGCCTCCTCCATCCTGATCGGTCGTGGCGCGGAACTCTCGAGCGGCATTCGCGTCGATCGGGTGGTGGATCTCGTGGATCTCCCGGAGAGCGCCATCCACCCCCTGCCCGCCACCCTGCCCCAGGAGTGGCGCCCCTTGGCCACCGGTGTGCTCGCCCATGATGAACGGGTTGTGACCCTGCTCGATCTGGCGGAGTTGCTCAAGGCCTACGCGCGTGGCATGGGATGAACGCTTTGGCAACCCTGGATGTGGTCCTGTTTCAGGCGGCGGGTCGCCTCATGGCCCTGCCCGCCTCTCAGGTGCGCGCCTGCCGCGCCGGGAAGGGATTGGAACCGTCGGTTCCCTTGATCGAAACGCTGCTTGCAACCGCCATGCCGGAGACCCCTTATTCGATGCTGCTGGAGGTCGTGACCCGAAAGAACGCATTCAGCTGCCTGGTGGGTGCGCCGGTGACACTCCATACCGTGCCAGCCCACGACATCCACCCGTTGCCCCCTCTCCTGGCGGCCCGCTTGTCGCTCGTCGGTCCACGCGCCTTGATCGTGCTGCCGGAGGATCATTCCCATCCGGAACCAATCTTGTTGATCGACGCCGAACGCTTCGGGATGACATCCGCTTGAACGCCAATCCGGAATGGGATCTCATCGTTTTGGGAGCCGGTGCTTCGGGACTGATGTGCGCCGCAACCGCCGGCGGTCGTGGACGCCGCGTACTCGTCCTCGATCACGCCCGACACGCGGGAGAGAAGATCCGTATCTCCGGTGGGGGGCGTTGCAACTTCACCCATCTGGAGGCCGATCCGTCACGCTACCTGTCGAACGATCCCGAATTTACCCGTGGGGCACTGGCCGCTTTCACCCCGCACGATTTTCTCGCCCTGCTCGCCCGACACGGCATCGGCCATAAAGAGAAGAGTCCCGGACAACTTTTCAGCGATGGCAGTGCCGAAAAGATCGTCGCCATGCTGCTCGATGAGTGCCGACGCAGCCGGGTGCGTCTCGTGCTGGGAGAGGAGATCCGCGGGGTGGAGCACGACGCGCGCGGATTCAAGGTGCGCAGCGCGCACGCCGAGTGGCAGGCGCCGAAGCTGGTCATCGCCCTGGGCGGACGTTCGATGCCGAAACTGGGGGCGAGCGGATTGGGGTATGAACTGGCCCGACAATTCGGCTTAAAGATCATTCCGCCTCGTCCCGGACTCACCCCTTTGATCTTCTCCGGAGAGCTGCGCACCACCTGCCGCGAACTGGCCGGGATCTCCCTTTTGGCCGAAATCACCTTGGAGTCAACGAGAATCCGCGATGATCTGCTCTTCACCCACCAGGGTTTGAGCGGTCCGGTGATCTTGCGGATCTCCTCACTTTGGCGATCGGGAGAGACGCTTGAGATCGATCTTTTGCCCGATGTCGATCTGGCCGAGCGGCTGATCGAAGCCAAAAAAGTCGAATCCCGCCTGACACCCCGTACCATCTTGTCACGCTGGTTGCCGAAACGTTTAGTTTGGCAGAAAACAGCCGATATGAAAGCAGATGCCCCCTTGGCCGAGATTGGCGATAAACGGTTGCGAGCCATGGCCGATACGATTCATCATTGGCGGGTGATACCGGTCGGTACCGGGGGGTATGAACGGGCCGAGGTGACGGTGGGTGGCGTGGATACGAACGCCATTGATCCGCTCACCATGGCATGTCGGACAATTCCCGGACTCTACTTCATCGGTGAGGTGCTGGATGTGACCGGATGGCTGGGAGGTTACAATCTGCAGTGGGCCTGGTCCTCGGGCCACGCTGCGGGTCTGGCCGTGTGAGGCGCATGAACGGCTTTTTACAACAAAAACAATTACTTGTCATCAAAAGGATGCCGTTCTGGCTCCTGTTGATCGGCTTTCTGTTGCCTGTTTCCTCAGGCTGGAGCGCCGAAGAGCGCATTCTGCACGCCGATCTGCGCCACCGTCCGCCCGAGATGATCGTCGACGGCCTCTACCTCGGGGGGCCTTTGAAAAATCTGCTCGATGAAGCCGCCGCCAGCTCGGGTTGGCGTATCGAGTGGCATGCCATCCCCTTCCCGGAGAGTATCGAACGGTTGAAACGCGGCACGGTTGATGTCGTGCCGCGCGTGATCCGCACCCCGGATCGTGAGCCATTCGTCCACTTTCTGGGTCCGGTCAGCTCGCAGCGCAAGGATATCCTCTTCATGGTCCCCAAGGGGCGCGAGGCGAGCATCACCGATTACGAGGATCTGGCGAACAAACGGATCGGCATCAAGAAGGATACCGCCTATTTTTCCCGCTTTGACACCGATGAGACACTGACCAGGGTTGCCTCCGACGGCAGCGACTATGCCCTGGCCCGGGATCTCATCGAAGGCCGGGTCGACACCCTGGCGGTGCTCGATCAGGGAGCGTTGGAGAGCGCCATGACCGGCTTCGGTTTTTCCGGTTACGGCTATGCTTTTTTTCGCCACTCGCAGATTCTCGACAACTACTACGGTTTCTCCAAATTCTCGCGTCACGCCGATCAGGCAGCCGTTTTGAGCGCCACGCTGCAATCCATGGCCACCGCCGGACGGGTTGCGGAGATCTACGCCCAACACAAACTCAAAGTGGAGAGCATCGCCCAGCAGACCCTGATTCTCTCCGAAGCGGAAAAAAGCTGGCTTGCCAATCATCCTGGTCCCTATCGGGTGGCGATCCAGGCCAACTGGCCTCCCGTGGCCTATCCGGATGAACTGGGACGGATGCAGGGGATCGCCCTCGATTATTTGAAAACCATCGGGGAGCGACTTGGCGTGACCTTTGAGGTGTTGGATAACCCGCAGGAGAGCGTTGCCGCCGATCTGCTCCTGCTGCACGATCAACCAGCCGATGCGATCAAAGGGTGGCATCCGACCGATGCGCTGCTCTCCATTCCCCAGGTGATCATCACCCGGCAGGATGCCCCGTTCCTGGGCAGTCTGGAAGCGCTGCACGGCCAGCCGACCCGCACGGTCGTGGACTCACCGGCCCATGTCGCGATCGTCCGGGATCATCCGGCCATCAAGCTCACCTCCACACCCGATGTGTCAGGCGCACTCGAACAGGTCTCGCGCGGCGAGGCTTACGCCTTTGTCGGTGACCTGTTCGAAGGGATGCACGCCATCCAAAAAGGCGGGCTGGGAAATTTAAAGGTGGCTGCGCACACGCAATTGTCGCAAGAGGTACGGTTGATCATCGCGCCCGATCGACCGGAGTTGGCGTCGATCTTGAACAAGGCACTGGCAGGGATCAGCGATCGCGAACGCAATGCCATCAAGAACGCCTGGTTGGGCATCAAAATCGAAATCGGCACCGATCTGTCGATCATCCTGGCCTGGGCCAAACCGATCATTGGCGGCATTCTGCTTCTGTTTCTGACCTTTTTATTCTGGAACCGCCGGCTGGAACGGGAAATCCGCCAGCGTCGCGCGGTGGAGGACAGCCTGAACGTCGCCTTGGCCGGGGGCGAACTCGGGGTGTGGGATCTGGATCCACGCACCAAAATGATGCGCGTCAACAGTCGTTGGGCCAAAATGCTTGGTTTCTCCCCTTCCAAGATGGACGTGATCACACGCGACGACTGGATGGCCATGATCCATCCCGAGGATCGCGACCGGGTCATGCAAATGGATCGAGATTTTCTCGCCGGGGATATCGCCCGCTATGATGTTGAATTCCGTACCATGACCAACAATGGCGGGTTGCGGTTGATTCTGGCGCGCGGCGCGGTGATGGAAAAGGATGACCATCACCTCCCGAAGCGCGTGGTGGGCACGATTCAGGATATCACCCAGCGCCGGGCGATGGAGGATGCCTTGACCGAGTCCGAAGCGCTCAGCCGGTTGATCCTGACCTCGGTGACCGATGGCATCATCGGCATGGACGGCCAGGGACGCATCACCTTTGTCAATCCGGCGGCTCTGTCGATGCTCGGCTTTCCGGAGGAGGAACTGACGCAGGCGCCTCTGCATGAGACCATTCACCATACCCGCGTCGATGGCACCCCCTACCCTGTGGAGGAGTGTCGTCTGGCCCGTTCCTACCGACTCGGGGAGACCTGTCGGGTGGACGACGAGATGTTCTGGCGCAAGGATGGCAGCGGCTTCTTCGTCGAATACACCGCCGTGCCGATGCAGCATGAAGGTCGACTGATCGGCTCGGTCACGGTCTTTCGCGACATTTCGGTGCGCATGCAGCAGCAGAAGCTTCTGTTGACTTTGTCGAAAGCGGTGGAAAACAGTCCGGCGAGCGTGATCATCACCGACACCTCCGGCGTGATTGAATACGTCAACCCGCAGTTCAGCCATGTCAGTGGGTATACACCCGAAGAGGCGATCGGTCGGTCACCAAACATCCTCAATGCCGGCCTGCAGGATCGGGCGTTCTACGACAATCTCTGGACCACGATTCTTTCTGGCAAAATCTGGCGTGGCGAGATCTACAACCGCAAGAAGAACGGCGAGATTTTCGTCGAACAGGCCTCCATCTCCCCGATTCGGGACAAGAACGACAAGATCACCCACTTCGTGGCGGTCAAGGAGGATATCACCGAGCGCAAGCGGGCCGAGAAGAAGCTCGCACATGCCAATTACTTGAGCGAAAACGCCCTCGACCTGACCAAGGCGGGCCACTGGCATCTGCCTCTGCCGCTGGACCAGGCGGGCTATTACAACGCCTCGGAACGTACCGCACGCATTTGCGGCGATCCGCCGCGCGCAGGGTGGCGCTATCTCTGGGTGGAGGAGTGGTTCGCCCATGTCAAGGCCGGCAATCGCATCTCCGCCGAGGGCACCTGGAGCAATTTCCAGGACGCGCTCGCAGGACGCATTCCCCGCTTTGATGCGGTCTACGCTTACAAACGACCGATCGACGGACGCATCGTCTGGTTGCACACCATCGGCCATCTGGTGCGCGGACCGTCGGGCGAGCCCACCGACATGTACGGCGTGACCCAGGAGATCACCGACACCATGCTGACCACCCTGGAGATCGAACAGCAACGGGCCACCATGCAGGCACTGATCAACGCGATCCCGGATCCGATCTTCTATAAAAACCCCGAGTGTGTCTATCTGGGTTGCAACGAGGCGTTCGCGGCCCGGGTCGGCATATCGGTGGATCAGATCACCCACCGGAGTGATCATGAACTCTTCGATCCGGAGATCGCTGATCGCTTCCGTGCCAAGGATCAGGCCACTCTGAACGTCACGGAGCCGCACACCGACGAAGAGTGGGTGGTCTATCCGGATGGTCACCGGGTGCTGCTTGAGGAGGTGCGCACACCTTTCCGGAACGAACACGGTCAGCTGTTGGGTATTCTCGGCATCAGCCGGGATATCACGGAACGCAAGCAGGTGGAGGAGAAACTGCGCGAGAATCTGGCGCTGCGCGATCGCATGGCCGATGTCGAGCGGTTCAACCGCCTGGCACTCGGACGCGAACAGCGCATCATCGAGTTGAAATATCTGGTCAACACCATGGCCAGGGAGCGCGGACGGGTGGTGATCTTCCAATCTCCCGAGGAGGCTGAACCGATCGAGACCGCCCCAACGGATGCCGATGAGCTGTTCCAGCAACGGTTGGCGGCCTTGAGCCTGGCCGAGGATGCCGAGCGGTCGCGCGTCGAACTGGAGGCCTACAAGGAGCATCTGGAGGAGCTGGTCGAGGAGCGGACGCGCGAACTGACCGTTGCCATGGGCAAGGCCCAGGCCGCAGCGCGCGTCAAGAGCGATTTCCTCGCCAATATGAGCCACGAAATCCGCACCCCGATGAACGCCATCATCGGCATGACCCATCTGATCCTGCGCACCGAACTCAACGACAAGCAGCGCAATTACATCCAGAAGGTCGATTCCGCAGCCAAAAGCCTGTTGGGGATCATCAACGACATACTCGATTTCTCCAAGATCGAAGCCGGCAAGATGAGCGTCGAGCAGGCCGATTTCTCCCTCAAGGTGGTGATGGAGCATGTCAACGACATCTCGATCTTGAAGGCGCGTGACAAGGGGTTGGAGTTGATCTTCCGTGTCCCCTCCTCGGTGCCCGATGCCCTGATCGGCGATGGCATGCGTCTGGGACAGGTGTTGACCAATCTGATCGGCAATGCGATCAAGTTCACCGAAAAGGGGCGCGTGCTGGTATCCGTGAGCCGGATTGCCGACGAGGAGGATCATGTCTGGCTGCGGTTCGCCATTACCGACACCGGCATCGGTTTGACCAGCGAGCAGATTGGCAAACTGTTCCAGGCCTTCTCACAAGGAGACGGCTCGACCTCGCGCAAGTATGGCGGCACCGGATTGGGATTGAGCATCAGCAAACGTCTGGTGGAGTTGATGCACGGCGAGATCGGCGTGGAGAGCGAGACGGGGGTCGGCAGCACCTTTTATTTCACCGGGCGTTTCGGACTGCGACATCTCCATTTCAAGGATGCCGGAACGGTTGAAAACGCTCGGGAGGAGCTTTCGGAGGAGATTCAGACAGCCTTGCGCGGAGCCCGTCTGTTACTGGTCGAGGACCACCCGGTCAACCGCGAATTGGCGCTGGAACTGTTGGCATTGGCCGGGATCCGCGTCGAGGTGGCGGTCAATGGCGAGGAGGCCCTGGCCAAAATCGATCAGGGTGCGTACGACGGGGTGCTGATGGATTGCCAGATGCCGGTGATGGACGGTTTCGAGGCGACCAGGCGGATTCGAGCCCTGGAGAAATTCGCTTCGTTGCCGATTCTGGCCATGACGGCCAACGCCATGGCCGAGGATCGGGAGAAATGCCTGCAATGCGGCATGAACGATCACATTGCCAAGCCGCTGGATGTTTCGCAACTCTTTGTCACCCTGGCGCGCTGGATTCGCCGCGAGCGACAGGGGGAAACGCGTCGTGCCGAGCCGGCGATCATCGAGTCGTCACCAGCCGCGAGCACGACCAGCGAACTGCCGGAGCTGCCGGGTGTCGACAAGGCACAGGCGTTGAAACGGATGGGTGGCAGCGTCAACCTGTTGCGCAAAATGATCATCCGCTTCCGGGAGAGCCAGGGTGAGTACATCTCCCGACTGGCAGAGAGGCTGAAAACTGGCGATTTGATGACCGCGATTCGCGACACCCATACGTTGAAAGGTCTGGCGGCCAACATCGGCGCCGCCGAGCTGGCGGCTTTTGCCCGCGAGGTCGAGGAGATTCTGAAGAAAGGTGGCGATCTGGAGGGGTTGCCCACGGCGCGAAAGATGATGGAACACTCCCTGATTTGTCTGATCGAGGCCATTGACACCACCCTGCCCAACGTCGCCCCCAAACTTCAACCGGTTGTCGCAGCACCGGAACCGGCTGTTGTGGTGGATCGTGATGCCCTGGCCCGGGAGATGCGCGAACTGGCCACTCTGCTGGGTGAATACGACTCCACCGCCGGCGGCAAGGTCCAGGGGATCGTCGAAAAACTGCCCGCCTTGGGAGAGGATGAGAATGCGAATCGTCTCAAACGTCTGATCGAACAGTACGAGTTCGAGGAGGCTCTGGACAAACTGCGGGAAATCGCCCAGAATTGCAATATTTTAATATAATTCCCGCTGCACATCCCATGGGAACCGACATGTCCACGCCCTCCCTCCTGTCGCGGAACATCCTCTTGGTCGATGACATCCCGGACAACATCTCCCTGTTGACCGAAGTGCTCAATCCCCACTATCGCACCCGCATCGCCACCCAGGGCGAAACCGCCTTAAGGATTGCCAACTCCGTCACGCCGCCCGATCTGATCCTCTTGGACATCATGATGCCCGGTATGGATGGCCACGAGGTGTGCCGGCGCTTGAAGGAGAATCCGGATACCCGACGCATTCCGGTGATTTTCGTCACCGCCTTGAATGAGCTCGAAGACGAACGGATCGGACTGGAGCTGGGGGCGGTCGATTATCTCACCAAGCCGATCAATCCGCCGATCATGCTGGCGCGGATCAAGACCCATCTGGCGTTGTACGACCAGACCCGAGAGCTGGAAAGGCTCGTGGATGAGCGCACCGCCGAGCTGCAGCGCACCCGCCGGGAGATCATCATGCGATTGGGCAGGGCTGCGGAGTTCAAAGACAACGAAACCGGCTATCATGTGATGCGCATGAGCCACATTGCCCGGTTGCTGGGTCGTGCAGCAGGCTTGGGCGAAGCATCCGCCGAGATCCTCTTCAACGCCGCTCAGATGCACGACATCGGCAAAATCGGCATTCCGGACCAGGTGCTGTTGAAAAAGGGCAAGCTCGATGAGGAGGAACTGCTGATCATGCGTCGACACCCGGAGATGGGCGCTGCGATCATCGGCCAGCACGACGATGATTTATTGAAAACCGCACACATTCTCGCCTTGACCCACCATGAAAAATGGGATGGCAGTGGCTATCCAAGGGGGCTTAAGGGGGAGGAGATCCCCTTTGTGGGACGGGTCACAGCCATCGCCGATGTCTTCGACGCCTTGACTGCCGAACGTCCTTATAAAAAAGCCTGGAGCATCGAGGATTCCCTGGCCTACATCGAATCGCAAGCCGGCTCACACTTCGACCCAACGCTTGCCGGCCTGCTCCGGACGATATTGCCGGAGATCACCGCCATCCGCGCACGCTATTCGGACGAGATTTCCAGTCAGGGAGCGGGGTGAGCATGGCCTCACTGACGCCATTCGAGGGGTCTGCCAACGACCCGGAGCAGGCATCCGCATTGGGAACAACCCGGCTCGAACGGTTCAACGCCCTCTCGATTCACAACCTGCTGGGCCGGCTCGGCTGGGGAACGCCGTTGATCGTCCTGATCGCCGCCTTCGGGGTGATCGTACCCTTTTATTTTCTCCAGGCCCGGCCACTTGCCGAAACCAATGCCTTTCTGCATCAACAACTGGTCGCCGATCGGGTCACGCGCGAATTCGGCGCCCTGGCCCAGCAGATCGATGCCCTGCTTTTCACGATGCGCGACTGGAGCCGGGATGGACGGATCGGATTGGATGATGTTCCCGGCTTCAACGGTCTGCTGATCCCGGTGATCGAACGACACCCGCTGGTCAGCAGTCTCCATCTGGCCAGCGAATCCGGTCGGGAGACGCTGTTGCTCAAGACCCCGGAGGGGTGGAAGAATCGTCTGTCGAATCTGCCGGAAAACCCCAAGCGTCACCAGTGGCTCGTCTGGAAGGATGCACGCAGTCGCGTAAGCGAAGAGTGGCGCGAACAGGAGTACGACATGCGCAAACGTCCCTGGTTCTCTGGTGCGCTTGCGGTGCCAGACGATCATGTGCACTGGACCGCGCCCTATCTGTTCGCCACCACCCAGGAGCCTGGTATCACCGCCTCTCTCGCCTGGACCGATCGCACGACCGGGGTGAAATTCGTGGCCGCATTCGACGTGCTGCTCAACGACATGTCGCGCCTGACCACCCGCCTGCGTTTCGGCAAGCAGGGCCAGGTGGCGCTGCTGGCAGCCGACGGAGCGGTTCTGGGCTTGCCGAGCGACGACCGTTTCACCAATCCAGTGACAGCCGCCAAGGCGGTATTGCGCCAACCCGATGCGATCGGTCTGCCGGTTCTGGCAGCAGCGCTGCGGCTGGCGGAGAGCAGCGATGGACGCGAAACCTTCCGGGTCTCTGCCGAGGCAGGCAAGCAGGAGGAGGGCTGGCTGGTGGGAGTGCACCCCTTTTTGGTGCATGATCAGAGGTTTCGGGTGGCGACCTTTGCCCCGGAGAGCGATGGCCGGGTGATCTCCGGCAAGCTGTTGCTGATTCTGTTCGGCATCATGGGTGCGATCGCCCTGACGGCCATGTTCGCCGCCCGTTTCATGGTGAGCCGCGTCCAAAGACCGGTGACCCGAGCCTTTGCGCAGCTGGCGGCCAGCCATGCCAGCGAGAAGAAATTGACCGCGCGTCGCACCCTGCTCGTGGACATCGCCAACCACCTGCAGCAGGCCGATACCCCGCTGGCACTGGCCCGGACCCTGCTTTCCCGGCTCTCCGAACCGTTGCGTCTCGGCCAGGGGCTCTTCTGCCTGTGGAATGAGGCGCAGCAGAGGCTCGTCCCTCTGGCCCGCTTCGCCAGCAACGGGGCCACCCCCGACGATACCGCCCGTCCGCTCGCGTCGCTGCTCAAACAGTGTGCCCTGGAACGCCGTCCCTTTATACTCAAGGAGCCGGGTCAGGAGTTCTTCCATATCCGTTCGGGATTGGGGGATGCGGCGCCGCGCAGCGTGCTGCTGCAACCGGTGGTGCATGCCGGACGGCTCTTTGCGGTCATGGAACTGGCCACCTTTGATGAGCTGACCGAGGAGGATCTCTCCTTGATACGCGATCTTCAACCCACGGTGGCCATGAGTCTGGATATCCTGCTGCGTGCCGAACATACCGCCGGACTCCTGGCGCAGGCCACCTCTGCCGATGCGTGGAGCCGGCAGATTCTGGAGGCGGTGGATGGCGGCATTTTCGGCGTTGACGAATCGGGCCGGATCATCTTCATCAACCGCTTCGCACTGCGGCTGTTTGGTCTTACCGAGACATTCGCCATCGGTCAGTCGCTCGCCGATCTGTTGCAAGGTACCACCAACGAAACCTGGCATACCCTGCAACAAACGTTGGCGGATGGCCGTGCCCGCAGACACGAGCAACTCCGTATCCGGACGAACGATCACGTCTGTTTGAGCGTGAATTACGCCTGCAGCGCCATCGAACGCGCGGATCGGGTAGTCGGCGCGGTGGTGATTTTCAAGCGGATCGATACCCTGGAGCAGACCGCCCCGGCGTGCAGCGTTGAGTTGGATTGAGGCAGGAGACTTTAAAATGCGCATCCAACAGACCAATCGGGTGATGATCGCGGTGTATCTGGTGATTGCCTTGTTGAATACCGCAAGCCTGGTCCAGCTGTGGAATTTTTTGCAAAGCCGTGACGTGATGGTCGATTTTCGCGAGAGGGCCTTGCGGCAGGCGGATGCCCTGATCACCACCTCCAGGCAGTTGACGATGCATATTCGGGTTTTCGCCGCGACCGGCGATCGGAACGAGGAGGAGGCCTACTGGCGCGAGGTGAAGGAGACCCGTACCCGTGACCGGGCCGAAGCAGCGCTGATGGCCATGAAGCTGACCGTGGAGGAGATCGGCTGGATCGCGCAAGCCAAGAGCCATTCGGATCGGCTGATCGGTCTGGAGACCAAAGCCTTTGACCTGATGAAGCACGGCAAACACGAGGCTGCGCTCAAACTGGTGTTCGACGATGTCTATCAGCGTGCCATCCAGAACATCTATTTACCGATCGATCAATTTCGCGACCGGGTCGGTGCACGGCTGACCGTCAAGGTGCAGGAGATCGAGGAGCAGATCGCCCTCACCTGGCAGATCTGTCTGGCGTTGGGTGTGACCAACCTGGTGTTGATCATCGGTGTGCTGGGGATCTATTACCGCCGTTGGATCATCCTGCCATTGGCACGCATGAACGAACTGGTGCAAGGGATGCTGTCGGGTGGACAGGCGGGATTGCTCCATTTCGCGGGGGCGGCAACAGAGATCAAGGAGTTGGCCAACTCGCTCAGCGCCTACAGCCAATTGGCGCAAAAGATCGCCGACGAGCAGTGGATCAAGGGGCATCAGGCGCGACTCTCCGCCGAACTGCAGGGAACCGGCAGCTTCACCACCTTGGCACAACGGTTTCTCTCCCAACTGGCGCCGATCTTGAGCCTTGGTCACGGGGTTTTCTACATCCACGACGAAGATGCCCGCCAATTGCGACTGCTGGCCAGCCACGCCTTTCGCGAACGCAAGGCGCTGTCGCGGTTCTTTGCGCACGGTGAGGGGTTGGTCGGCCAGTGCGCCCTGGAAAAAAGCCCGTTGATCATTCACTCCCCCCCTGGGGATTACATCCGCATGGGCGGTTCTCTCGGCGAAGCGGTGCCGGAAGTGATCATGGTGCTGCCGATTTTGAGCGCCGACCGACTCATGGGGGTGATCGAACTGGCCAATTTCCGGGGATTCGATGCGCGCGAGCAGGCGCTGCTCGATGCTTTGCTGCCGGTTATGGCGATGAATCTGGAGATTCTCGAACGCACGGTGCGCACGCAACGTCTGTTGCAAGCCACGCAGCTGCAGGCCGGCCAATTGCAGACCCAGGCGGAAAAACTCGAAGCCCAGCAACGGGTGATCGCCGCCACGGAACGCTGGTATCGCGGCATTGTCGAATCCGCGCCGGATGGCCTGCTGGTGATCGACGACAATGGGGCGATCATTCTGGCCAACGCACGCGCCGAGGCGATGTTCGGCTTCCAACAGGATACGCTCGACCAGGTACGAGTCGAAAGACTGCTGCCGGATTCGGAATCGTCCGCCCCCTCCGCCCTGCCCTTCTGGATGGCATCAACTGGCGGGGAGCGGGCCGGTGTGCGTCATGACGGGACGCCATTCCCGGTGCAGGTGGGGATTTCGCGTCTGGCTGCCGATGACAATCGCGGGATGAACATCTGTCTTTCTTTAAGGGATATCAGCGCACAGAAGGAGGTCGAACGGGTTTTGCAGAATGCCAAGCAGATGGCCGATGACGCAGTCAAAACCAAAAGTGATTTTCTGGCCAACATGAGCCACGAGATCCGCACGCCGATGAACGCGATCATCGGCATGTCGCACCTGGTCTTGAAAACCGATTTGACCGTCCGACAGCGCGATCAGATTCAAAAAATCTGGCAATCGGGCCAGCATCTGTTGGGCATCATCAATGACATTCTCGACTTCTCCAAGATCGAGGCCGGCAAGCTCGCCATCGAGCAGACCCCCTTCGAGTTGAACAAACTGCTCGACAATGTGGCCAATCTGATTGGCGAGAAGAGCAACTCCAAGGGGCTGGAGCTGATTTTTGACGTGACCAACGATGTTCCGGAGGCCCTGATCGGCGATCCTTTGCGGTTGGGGCAGATTCTGGTCAACTACGGCAACAACGCTGTCAAGTTCACCGAGCGCGGCGAGATCACCATCGAGGTGCGCAAGCTGGCGGAGAGCAGCGGGGATGTTCTGGTACGCTTCGGGGTGCGCGATACCGGCATCGGGCTGACCGAAGAGCAGATGGGACGGCTGTTCAAGAGTTTCAGCCAGGCGGATGCCTCGACCACGCGCAAATTCGGCGGCACGGGTCTCGGTTTGGCCATCTCCAAGAATCTGGCGGCACTGATGGGTGGCGAGGTCGGCGTGGAATCGCGGATCGGTGCCGGCTCGACCTTTTGGTTCACGGCCTGTCTGGGCAAGGGGATTCAGGGTCGACGACTCTTGATGCCGAATCCGGATCTGCGCGGACGCCGCGTGCTGGTGGCGGACGACAACGACAATGCCCGTGTGGTGTTGATGGATCTGCTCGCGAGCATGGGATTTTCGGTTCAGGGGGCGGAAAACGGCTATCGTGCCATCGAGATGTTGCAACACGAGGATGCGCGCGGCACCCCGTTCGAGATCCTTTTTCTGGATTGGCAGATGCCGGGTTTGAACGGTGGCGAGACCGCCGTCCGGATACGGGATCTGTCGTTGCACCAGGTGCCGAGCATCGCCCTGGTGACGGCTTATGGTCGCGAGGAGGTGATCAAGAGCGCGGAGGAGGTCGGCATCGACGAGGTGTTGATCAAGCCGGTCAACGCCTCGACGCTGTTTGATTGTGTGATGCGTCTGTTGGGCTCGGAGCGCGATGAGAGCGCCGCAACCACCGGGGAATCGGCCCGCTCTGCCGAACCCGCGACCGATATGCAAACGATTCGCGGGGCGCGGATTCTGCTGGTCGAGGATAATGATTTGAACCAGGAGGTTGCCAAAGGAATTTTGGAGGATGCCGGCTTCGTGGTCGAGTTGGCGGAGAATGGCCAGATCGCGGTGGAACAGGTGCAAAAGAACCGTTACGACATCGTGTTGATGGACATGCAGATGCCGGTGATGGACGGTGTGACCGCAACCCTCGAGATCCGCAAGTTGCCGGATCTGACCGGACTGCCGATTCTGGCCATGACCGCCAATGCCATGCAGCAGGATCGGGAACGGTGCATGGCTGCGGGCATGAACGACCATATCGCCAAGCCGATCGACCCGGACGAACTGTGGAAAGCCCTTTTGAAATGGATCCCGCCACGCAGCCCGGACGGCTCCGGGGCAGGGACACTCGCTGCCAATGGGCCGTCGGCAGCGGATGGCAACACCCCGCCGTCGCCGCCGTCCGCCGTCTTGATGCCAACGCTCCTTCTGCCAACCAGTGCCCCGGATGGCAGCAAAGATGAAATCCCGCGTGGCATCGAAGGGTTGGATGTCGATCTGGGACTCAAACGGGTGGTCGGCAAGCAGACGCTCTATCTCTCCATGTTGCGCAAATACCTGGCCGGACAGTACGATGCGCCGGCCAAGATCCGCGCATCGCTCGACGCGGGGGATCACGCCACCGCCGAACGGCTCGCCCACACCTTGAAGGGCGCTTCGGGCAACATCGGCGCCACCGGTTTGCAGCAGCGGGCCGGCAGGGTCGAGGCCGCGATCCGCAACACAGTGGCGCGTGCGGCCATCGAAACCTTGTTGAACGAACTGGAACCGGGTCTGACGACACTGATCGTCGCTTTGCGTCGCGCTTTGCCGGATGAGTCCCGGGAAAAACCGACTCCTGTGGTCATGGCGATCGACCGGGTGCAGCTTGCGGCGGCGGGAAAACAGTTGGCCGGAATTCTGGCCGATTTCGGCAGCGAGGCCGAAGAGCTCTGGGAGGCGCACGATGGTCTGTTCAAGGCCGCCTGCGGCGAGGCGTGGAATCGCATTGATGGCGCCTTGCGGGCCTATGAGTTCGACGAGGCCCTGGCGGCATTGAAGGGTGCGCTCGCCGTTCATCAGGTGGAGCTTTAAGCCATGCACATGGTCACCAACTGGCTGACGGGCAACCTCCGGACGACGATCCTGTTGTTCGCGCTCTGCTCCCTGGGAGGCGGATTCATGGTTGGGGAGATGTACCGTTCCGTGATGGAGCGGGATTTTCGTCTGTTGCTCGACGGCAAGGCGCAGCGCGAGGCGATCGGTCTGGAGTTGGAGACCATGCGCGGCCAGGCGATGGGGGTGACCTCGCTCTTGGGTCTCAACGAGCCGATCATCAAAGAGTGGGTTCTGGAAAAACGTTCGGCCAACGATGCGGAAGGGTTGGGACGCATGAAGGTGGCACGCCAGATGCTCGATGCCGATGGGGTCTATGTGATGAACAACGAAGGCAAGATTGTGGTTCACGAGACCGAGCACGAATCGAGCGTCGGCAAGAACATCAAATTCCGCCCCTACTGGCAACAGGCCATGGCCGGCATGGAAAACGTCTATGCAGCGGTCGGATCCAAGACCATGGAGCGGGGATTGTACGTTGCCGATGCCATTCGGGCCGGCACGATCCATCAGGGGCCGATCATCGGTGTTGTGGTGATCAAGATGTTGGGGGATTATCTAGATCAAAAACTGGCCATGTCCGGCATGAAGGCCCTGCTGCTCTCACCGCAAGGGGTGGTATTCGCCGCCACCGAGAAGGAGTGGTTGTTCCGGTTGAACGGCGACCCCACCCCGCAACGACTGGAGGCCATCGCCAAGCTGAACCAGTTCGGCAAACAGTACGGAAAAGGGAATGTTCCCCACTCCCTGCCCTTCGATGTTCTGCACAATGAGGTGCACATTTCCCAGAAACGTCATGCCCGTTCCATCAGTCCGATTCATTGGAACGATCCGGCGGGTGACTGGTCACTGGTACTGTTCGGCGATCTGGAGGGTGCCACGCCCATCGAGGAGTTGGTGCTGATCAGCCTGTTGACGGGTATGGTGATCTTCATGCTGCTGGTGTCGGGTCTGCGCGCCATGCGGGAGTCCCGCGCCCGGATGGAGGCGGTGGCCAAAACCCGCGAAGCGGCGGAAAAACTGGTGATCGAGGCGCGCATCAAAAGCCGTCACGCCGAGTTCTCCACCTTGTTGCAGCAGGCGCGTGACCTGGATACATTGTATCGCAGCTGGTTCGGACAGTTGAGTCGGACCTTTTCGTTGCATCAGGCCACGCTTTACGTGCTGGATGGCGAGGGTGACCAAGCCTGTTTGACCCTGATGGGCGGTTTCGGTGACGAGCAGGCCCCAGAGACGATTCCCCTGGGCATGGGTTGGCTGGGTCAGTGCGCCATCGACCGGCAACCGATGCACTACGCATTGCCTGGGGAGGGGTTCTGGAGGATTCACAGCGGACTGGGCTCGGTATTGCCACGCTCCTTGTTGATTCTGCCTCTCATGCGCAGCGAACGACTGCTCGGGGTATTGGAGTTGGCCTCCCTGGATGCGACGTTTGCCGAACAACAACACGAAATCGAGGAGATGAGCCAGCAGTTGGCCACCAATCTGGAGGTGTTGCTGATCGCCCGACGCACCGAGAACACCCTGGAGGTGGCGCATCGCGTCGAAGCGTGGCTTTTGGCCTTGATCGACGGCCTGGCCGAGGTGGTGTGCGTCGTCGATGCCGAGGGTCGAATCGTGATGACCAATCGGGCGGCGCGTGCCACTTTGGGCATCGATGGGAGCGATGCGTCGCTCCTGGAAGTGAAGGATCTGCTGCCTGCCGGGGTTCCGGAGGTCGGAGAGCGCGTTCAATCGGTGAGGTCGGGTTTTGGGGATCCTTTCATGGCTGCGGTCAATGCCTTTCCCCTGCCCGATCATCCGCAATGGAGGGGTGGTCGGTGCGTGGTGATCCGAAAAATCGCAGAGGAGTCCGACCAATGAGACGTTTGGGCGCGGCATGGCTTGCGGTGGGCCTGTTCATCTGGCCGTACTCTTATGGATGGGCCGACGCAACCACCCCGGTGGGCGCGACGGTTGGCGAACTGTTGGAGTTGGCCCGGCGCATGAATCCGGAGTTGGCCGCAGCCAGCTTGGAGCGCGATGCGGCCAAAGCGCGCGTCGCGGGTGCGGATCCCTGGCCGGACCCGAAATTCCAGGTAACCTTCGATGAAATCTCCAAAAACGACGCCGGCTGGCCGAGTCGGACCGCGACCTACAAGTATACGGTGAGCCAGGAGATCCCCGGCTGGGGCAAGCGGCAGGCGAAACGGGAGATCGCCGAAGCCGGCGTTCGCGAGGCCGAGGGGCAACTGCAAGAGCGGATCGCCGAGATCGTGATGCGGGTGAAGGGCGCCTATGCCGATTATCACCGGGTGCACCTGTCGATGGATCAGACCGCCGAGTTGATCCAGGTGATGCGTGTCGTTGTGGAGTTCGCCCGCGTGCGCTATGCGCAGGGGATGGGGGGGCAATCCGAGGCCACCTCCGCCGAGGCGGAACGCGGGGCGATGAGCGCCGAATTGGGTCGACTGGAAAAGGAGCGTCATCGGATCCGTGCCCGTCTGAACGCTTTGGTGAATCGGCCTCCGGATGCGCCGCTGGTGGAACATCCCCATTTGCGTCCTCTGCCCCCGGATGAGAGCTTGCGGTTTGCCAACCTGATCGAACGGGCGTTGCAGGCCAACCCGGCTTTAAAGATGGGACAGGCCCGCCTGGAGATGAACGAGGGAGAGGAGCGGTTGGTCGCCAGGAACTGGCTGCCGGATCTGGAGGTGGGCTTCGGTCTGGTGGACCGCAAGGATGAGGGGGTCAAGGACGGCTTCGAGGCGATGGTGAACCTCAACCTGCCGGTGGTTGCCGGTTGGCGCAGCGCAGGCGTGCGCGAGGCCGAGGCAAAAAAATTGGCTGCTCGCGAACGCTTGAATGCCTCACGCTTGCAGGTCGAGAGCACGCTGCGCGAGGCATTGCTGAGTCTCGATGAGGCCCGGCTGGTGGAGAGGAGTGCCAGCGAGGTGCTGCTGCCGCAGGCACGCGTGGCCTTGCAGTCGGCCCTGAGGGGGTACGAAACCGGCATCAACGAGGCGAGCATGGTGCTGGATGCGGTGCAGCGGGTGAAGCGTTTCCAGATCGAACAGCTCAAGGCCCGTTTCGATCAACAGGTGCGTTTGGCCGAGATCGAACGGCTGATCGGAGGGGATTTATGAACCTGTCGCGATGGTTTTCCTGGTTGTTTCTGGGTATGACGGTTCTACCCCTGCTGCTGCCCTCCCCGGCCAGCGGTGCCGGCGAAGGGGAGCGCAAGATTCTCTACTATCGCAACCCGATGGGACAGCCGGACATCTCCACCACCCCCAAGAAGGACTCGATGGGCATGGATTACGTCCCGGTCTACGAGGACGAAATGGCCGGGGATGCCGGTTCCGGCGCGGTGCGCATCAATCTGGACAAGGTGCAGAAACTCGGCGTCAAAACCGAAGTCGCGAGCAGGCGGGCCATCACCCGGTCGATTCGCGCCGTGGGCACGGTAAGCGTCGATGAGCGTCGTCTGCGGGTGGTGACGCTCAAATACGAAGGGTGGATCGAAAAGCTGCACGCCGATGTCACCGGACTCAAAGTCAAACGCGGCCAGCCGTTGATGGAGGTCTACGCACCGGCTTTGTTGCAGGCACAGCAGGAGTATCTGGCTGCGTTGCGTGCCGGCGATGCCCTCGGTCAGGCCGACCCGGAGACGCGTCGTACCGCCGAGGAGTTGGCGCAGAGCGCCCTGACCCGCCTGGGCAACTGGGATCTGCCGGAAGGGAGAATCCGTCAGCTCAAGGAGAAACGGGTTGCCGAAAAGAGCGTAACCATTCTTGCGCCGGCCTCCGGGGTCATCCTGGAGAAGAGCGCCATTCAGGGGATGAGGTTCATGCCCGGCGAAATGCTCTATCGGATTGCCGATTTGTCGGTGGTGTGGGTCATGGCTGAGGTGTTCGAGCAGGATCTGCCGTTCGTGCGCGAAGGACAGGAGGCCGAGGTGAGCTTGAACGCCCTGCCCGGTCGACCGTTTACCGGCAAGGTGGCCTTCATCCAGCCGGTGTTGTCGCCGGAGACGCGCACCGCAAAGGTGCGCATCGAGTTGGCCAACTCCGACGGCCTGTTGCGCCCGGCGCTCCAGGCCACGGTGCAGCTGACCAGTCCGGTGGGCGAGTCGTTGATTTCGGTGCCCGATTCGGCGCTGCTGGACAGCGGGTCGCGTCAGGTGGTGCTGGTGGAGCGCGGCGAAGGGTTGTACGAACCACGCCCGGTGCGTGCCGGTGCCAAGGGCGGCGGGTATGTGGAGATCCTCGAAGGGCTTTTGGAGCGTGAAAAGGTGGTGGTGCGCGCCAATTTCCTCATCGATGCCGAAGCCAATCTGCGCGCGGCCCTGGGCCATTTCTCCCATTAAACCGCACCCGGCTTGGAATATGTAGTTTTTATTGGTGAAAAAAAAGAGAGGGTCTGGGAGATTCATCTCCAAGAGTTTTGTTTTTGACTTTAGCGCGCTCTTCAAAAGAAGCATTTTTCGCGCCTTTTCCAGAAAAATGCGCCGCGCGCGGCCTTCGCCTGCTTCGTTTCCGTCTTTTGGAAACGAAGCAGGCAGTTTGCACACAGCCTTGCGGATCAGGCTGTCAAATCAGCTTGGTTGATCCAGTAGTTTTTACTGGTAAAAACTACCCATTCCAGGCTGGGTGCGATTTAACATATTGGCTCATATGGTGAATAGCAATAAACCGAGGTTGTTTTAAGGTAATCGCCCGCAACTGCCGGATCCAGGTTCAAATCTGCTGGAGGCTGGAACTATGCTCCAGGGCCTGAACCGCCGCAAAGGCTGCCATATTGACCAGGCCGCGCACCGAAACCGTGGGAATCATTACATGGGCTGGCAGGGCGGGACCGAGCAGGATCGGGCCGATGCGAATGCCGTTGCCCAAAGTGAGCAGCATGTCGCAGGAGATGTTGGCCGCATCCAGATTGGGCATGATCAACAGGTTGGCACGCCCCTTCAGGCGGGATTTGGGGAAGATCGCCTCACGGATCTCCTCGGAGAGGGCGGCATCGGCACGCATCTCCCCTTCGGCCTCCAGGTTTGGGTCCATCCGATGGATCATGGCCAGGGCATTGCGCATTTTGATGGTGTGCGGCGCCCGATAGGAGCCAAAGGAGGAGGATGACAACAGTGCAGCCTTGGGGGTCAGTCCGAAACGGCGCAGCTGTCGGGCGGCACGGAGGGTCATTTCGGCGATCTGCTCTGCAGTCGGATCGGCGATGACGTTGGTATCCGAGATAAAAAAGGTGCCGGAATCGAGGATCACGCCACTCAAGGCGGTGAAATGGGCCACCCCGGTGGCACGTCCGATGATGTCACGGATCACCTGCAAATGGTCGCGAATACGGCCCGAGGCCCCACACAACATGGCATCGGCATTGCCGCGGCGCACCAGAAGCGCTGCGGTGACGGTGGTGGAGTTCACCACCTCGTGACGGGCGATGTCCGGGGTGACGCCCCGTCTGCCCATCCGTTCCAGGTACTCGTCACACAACGACTCCACTCGGGGATCGAGCGCGGGATCGACCAGTTCGTAGTCCCGATCCCTCTGCATGCGCAGGTGGAGCTGCTGGATTTTTTGCAGAATGATCTCCTGGCGACCCACCAGGATCGGGCGGCAGATCCCCTCGGCGACCATCTCGTCGGCGGCATGCAGCACGCGCTCCTCTTCGGCCTGGGCCAGGGCCACCCGTTGGCGGGGATGACGCCGGGCGCGCTCGAAGATCGGACGCATCACCTGTCCGGAACGGAAGACGAACTCGGAGAGTTGTTGTCGATAGGCTTCCAGATCGGCGATCGGGCGGGTTGCCACCCCGCTTTCCATGGCGGCTTTGGCGGTGGCCGTGGCCACCTCGACGATCAGACGCGGATCGAACGGTTTGGGGATCAGGTATTCGGGTCCGAACTGCAGATTCTCTTCGGCGTAGGCGATGGCCACGGTTTCGGGCACCGTGAAACGGGCCAGATCGACGAGCGCCTGCACGCAGGCCCGCTTGATGGGACCGTTGATGCAGGTGGCCCCGACATCCAGGGCGCCGCGGAACAGAAACGGGAAACAGAGCACATTGTTGACCTGATTCGGATAGTCCGAGCGTCCGGTGGCGATGATCGCATCCGGGCAGACGCTGCGGATGTCGTCGGGCAGGATTTCCGGCGTGGGATTGGCCAGGGCGAACACCAGCGGTTGGGGTGCCATGGTTTGCACCATCGCCTGGGTGATGGCGCCCGGACCGGAGAGTCCGAGAAACAGATCCGCGCCGACCATGACTTCGGAGAGGTGTTTGATCGGCCTGTCGGTGGCGTAGACCCGCTGTTCCGGGGCCAGATCGGTGCGGTGGACATGCAGCACGCCGCCAAGATCGGCCACCGTGATTTGGGAGACCGGCAGCCCCAACTCCACCAGGAGATTCAGGCAGGCGATCGCGGCAGCACCGGCACCGGAGACCGCGACTTGAATCTCGTCGAGCCGCTTGTTGACGCAGTGCAGACCATTGATCACGGCAGCGGCCACGACGATCGCCGTGCCGTGCTGATCGTCGTGAAACACCGGGATTTTCATCCGTTCGCGCAGTCTGGACTCGATGATGAAACACTCCGGTGCGCGGATATCTTCCAGATTGATGCCGCCGAAGGTGGGTTCCAAGCTGGCGACGATCTCGACGAACCGTTCCGGGTCGCGCTCGTTGATTTCCAGATCAAAGACATCGATGCCGGCAAACTTCTTGAACAGCGCGGCTTTCCCTTCCATCACCGGCTTGGCGGCCAGGGGGCCGATGGCGCCGAGTCCCAACACCGCAGTGCCGTTGGTGATCACGCCGACCAGATTGGCGCGTCCGGTGAGGGTCGCTGCTTCAGTCGGTTTGGCGACGATCTCCTCGCAGGCAGCGGAGACGCCGGGGGAGTAGGCCAGGGAGAGATCCCACTGGGTGATCATCGGCTTGGTGGGGACCACCGAGATCTTGCCGGCGGGCGCTGCACGGTGATAGGCCAGCGCACTGGCTTTGAGATGTTCGTCCATGGAATCAAGCTTCCCTGCCGGATAAACCGGGTTGTCTGGTGCGGGGTTGACGAATCAACCGGCGGTTATGAGTTTATTGATTGGTCGATTGACCCCTGGATGATGATACAGGGTCGGAAAGAGCGTCAAGGCAGGGCGGAAAAACGACCGATTATTCCGCGGGATCCTTGGCCAAACAGCACCCGGCATGGATTTGTATCGGCGCTCATGTTGCAAATCGTGTGACGCCGCATAAGATTCTGAGGAATTCCAGCGTCACTTTCTTTAGGTTATGCGCCCATTCGTGCATGGCCACGTACTGCTGGAGGTAAACCGTGCTGACACCACGGCATCACCTCGCGAGTTCTGGTTCACACGAGAATGCCGTTTTAAGTTTCAATAATCAACCGATCACACAATTTGCAACATGAGCGGAAAAGATATTATGTCAACGGATCTTCGGCCAAACAGACGCGATTGCGTCCGCTGCGTTTGGCGGTATAAAGCGCCATGTCGGCGCGTTGCATGAAGGTATCCAACGGTTCCCATTTCTGCCGGAATGCCAAACCGCAGCTGATGGTCACCTTTTCGTTGGCCATCACCCCGGTGAAGGTCATCGCACGCACCCGTTCGAGGATCCGTTCGGTGATGCCGGACAAACCGATGCGATCCCCGCCGATCAGGAACAAGACGAACTCCTCGCCGCCCATGCGCACCGGCACATCCTCGACGCGCACGCTCTCCAACAGCACGCTGGCCACCTTTTTCAACACCACGTCCCCTTCGCCATGGCCGAAGGTGTCGTTGACCCGTTTGAAATGGTCGATGTCGAAAGCTGCCAGGGCCAACCCGGCCTGATGATCGCGATCCTGCAAATCACACAGTCGCGCCACGGCATCGCGCATGTAAAATCGGGTGTAGAGTCCGGTGAGCTGGTCGCGGGTGGAGATCTGATAGAACTTCTCCCGCTCCTTGTTGAGCGAATGAAAGATGATCTCTCTTTCCAGTGCCACCCCCAGTGGCAGACCGAGCTGTTCGAGGATGTGCCGGGTTTCGGCATCCAGCGATAGTTCGGCAGAGAGTTCCAGGGTGGCCAAGCCATCGACTTTTTCCTTGCCCGGCGCAACCAGAGGAATGATGACGGTCTGCACCACCTCCGGGTCCGATGCGTCTGGAGAGAATGGCTCGCCGGGCAGGGAATAGAGCATGGAGCCGTCCTCCTGGCGCCACTCGGACAACGGAACAGCGAGCCGCTCGCGCAAGGCCTTCGGTGGCTGCACCACGGCGCCGCGATAGTGGGTTTCGGGTCCGAAGCGGATGCACTGGTCGTGCAACAGGCCATAAAAATGCAAGGTTTTGATCGGCAAGAGCGGCATGGCGGACTGGAGCAGCGTGTTCACCACTTCGGCGAATTCGCGGCTTAAGACCATCCGTTCCATGGATTTGCGCAACAGCTCATTCAACTGCACCAGCCGATGGACATTGGAGCAGCTGTGGGTGATGAGATACAGACCGCAGTCGAGCTCCTTGAGGCGGTTGAAGACGAACGCGATCAAATGTTCCGGGATAATACTGCCGTGTTGCGGGGCGATGAGTCTGATCGGCAGGGCCTCAAGTTTGAACAGGCCGTGCAGCAGGATCTCACGGCTGGGCATGTAGTGTTCATGGAAGAAACGGATCCCCTCCATCACCCGTTCGTCCTGGGCGAACAGATGCAGGGTTTCGGTGAAGCCGCCGAACAGATCGCTGGAGAAGAGTGTGCCGCTGGTTTCATCGAAGCTGCAGAAGGCGCCGGGTGAGTGCAGATAGGGGGTGAAGATGAATTTTATGACCCTCTCGCCCAGGTCGAGTTGCCAGCCGTTCTCCTCCACGCAGAGCATCGGCATGTTGAGGGCGTAGTGTTTCAACAGGGCATTGATGCGCCAGTGGCTGACCACCGTGGCCTTGGGGTGGCGGTTGGACATGAGGTTGATGATCGGGAGTACGCCGGCGATATCCGGATCCTGATGCTGGCAGACGAAATAGCGGATCTGATCAAACGAGATGATCTTTTGAATCTTCTCCAACACGATCGGAAAGAGCAGCACCGAACCCGGATCGATCAGTACCGATTGATCACCGTGGACGAGCAAATAGACATGGCACTGAAAGGAGTCGTCAGCCATCAAGGAGCCGACCCACCAGATGGAATCAGCGATCCGGATCGGTTGATCGGGTGCGATGAGTGAGCGGGGATCGGGGTGTGGGTTCGAGATTGAATCGTGCACCGGGAGTACTCGTGTCATCGGGCAAGGAGTGGATCGATCGGAAAGATCAGCAAAATCGGAAAAATCAGTATATATCGTCCGTTATAAACCTATGTCCGCATGGATGCACGGAAGAATCGTCTATAAAGGGGTTGAAACAATTGGATGGCAAGAGTTTTTTTGCTATCATGATCATTGGATGGGGTGAGGGATTCAGTCGGTATTGTTCATCAATGGTGTGTAAGCGCAATGACCAACGACGCGGAAAACGATCCGGAAAAGCTGCTCGATGAGGCGATGCGGCGTGCGCTGGAGGCCGATCGTCTGGCGGCTTTGAGTGTGGCCGAGAGTCGTGCGCAGGCCGAGGAGATCGTGCTGTTGGCGCGACGTGAGGCGGCAGCCATCGAGGCGCGTGCCGATCGACGCATGGCCATGATTCAAAAGGAGCGCGCCAAGACGTTGCGTCGCATGCTTGAGTCCATGGGGCGTCACCAGCGTCGGGCTGCCCTGTTCGACGGGGAAGAGGGGGAGGCGGTCGAGACAATCGGATTGGCCGAGGTCGGCGAGGCGGCACGTCGTCTTGCCGTACAGTTGACTGGCGGGGGGATGAAAAGTTGACTGGCGGGGGGATGAAAACATGATGAGCACTCCCGGATGGGCGCGCTTGCAAGCCCGCTTGCAGGCCCGACACGCCGAGCGGCTGACGCCCGCCCAGTGGAATCGCCTCGTTGCGGTCGATTCGCTGGAAGCGTTCATCTCACGGGGGCGCGAGACCGCGTTGCTGGGGTGGCTGGAGGGGGTGGATCCCTTTGCCGATGCGCATCATCTGGAAGAGCGGATGCGGATGGTTTGGATCCGTCAGGTCGGCATGGTCGCGGCGTGGACGCCCAAGGCCTGGCGTGCGGCGGTGTTGTGGCTGGCGGTGCTGCCGGATCTGGGGGTGGCTGCCTGGCGGAGAGGACGCATGGGGGCGGATTATCCGTGGTTTGAGCGGCTCGAAGGGTTGGAACGATTGGGGCTTGGCCAGTCGGAGGATCCGTTCGCCGGGTGGGTGGCACGGTGGCAGGCGTTGTGGCCCCCGGAGGCAGAGGCCAGGCGCGCATTGACCGGGTTGGTCGAGCTGTTGGAGCTCTATCGGAGCAGATTGCACGACCACGATGCGCCGGAGAGCTGGACCCTCTGGGCCGAACTGCGCGCGGAGCTGGGTTTGCGCTTTCGACGGTTGGCGTTGCAACCCGGGGCGTTATTCGTCCACTTGGGTTTGACCGGTCTGGAGTTGTTGCGCCTGCGAGGTGAATTGTGCCGGCGTGCGCTGTTCGTACACAAGGAGCAGGCCGCATGATCGCCCGTCCGCAAGAGGCCCGTTGGATGCGGCTGGTAACCGTTGATGATGATCTCCCCTTGGGGCTTGAAACATTGGCGCGGCATGCGCCGGTGGAGCCGGAAAACCTGCCGGGTGATGCCACGCGGGTGCTGACCCCCGAGATTCTCGCCCGGTTGCGACAATTCGATCTGTTGGCCGAGCGTTTCCGTCTCTGGTGGCCGGAGGTGGTGCACACCCCGGAGGAGGGCGAACGCCTGGAGGCACATGCCGCGCCGCTGGTGGTACTCGATCAGGCGTTGAGTGCGCTCGAGGCGTGGCGGGAGGAGGCTGAACCGCTGATTCAACTGGAGCACGAGCAGCGGGCCCGCGAGGCGGATGGATTGCGGCTGTTGGAGTTGGCCGAGGCTTTGGGCGCCGGGGGTTTGCCGTTGGATCTGTTCGCCAAGAACGACGAGGAGAGCTTGAGCGTGCGCGGTGAGGTGTTTCTGCTGCCATTGGAGGCAGCCAATGCCCGACTGTACGTTCCCGATCTGTTGATGCGCATCGTGACCGGTCCAGGGTATGCATTTCTTCTGGCCGTGGGACGCGCGGAGTCGTTGGCCGCTTTGGGTGAGGCGGTCAGTGGAGTGCAGGGGCGTCCCCTGAGCCTGCCGGAGTGGGCCAACTGTTGCGGGGCCGAAATGGCCGAGAAGGCACGACGCCATTTGCGGCTCTATACCGTCTGGATCGATGAGATCCGCGAGCGTCTGTTGGCGATCGGTGTGCGTCACCGGGTGGCTGACTGGATCCATGCCGTGCATCATCTGAAATGGTATTTCAACGCCGTGCGCACGGTGGCCTCCGGTGCTGCACTCCAGCGTTTCGAGGGGTGGGTGGCGCCCGGCGTGGATGCAGTGACCTTGAACGCCCATCTCAAACGGGCCGGGGTGCGGGGCTTGGCCTCGTTCGGCGGGGATGGACCGGGCAGTCCGCCGCTCACGCTGGTCAATCCCTGGTGGGCCAGACCCTTTGAAATCTTCCCGAAACTGTTGGGCATGCCGAATCGTGATGAGGTCGATCCGAGCCGGTTGTTGGCCATCGTGGTGCCGCTGCTCTTTGGCTACATGTTCGGCGATGTCGGCCAGGGCGCGGTTTTGGCAGGCGTGGGGTATGCGCTGCGTCACCGGCTCTCTTCTGCCTGGCTGTTGATGACCGGCGGGGTATCGGCGATTTTTTTCGGTATTTTGTTCGGGAGCCTGTTCTGTTCCGAGGCGATCATTCCCGCTTTATGGCTTCATCCGACCGCCCACCCTTTGCATGTGCTGGCCGCCCCCTTGTTCCTCGGGGTGGCGTTGATTCTGGTTGGCAAAGGGTTTCATGCCCTGGGGGCGCATTGGGCCGGTCATGGCGCGGCCTGGTGGCGGCATGAGGGCGGGGTGATGCTCATTTATCCGGGTGCGCTGCTCGCTTTTTTCCACCCGATCGGCTACGATCTGGGAGTTCTGGGTCTGGCGTTGTTCGTGATCGGCAATGGTTTGGATTCTCTCGGGAATCTGCCGGGACGACTGGCCCATCTGATCGAAACGACTCTCCAGTTGGGGGTGAATACCGTATCATTCGCGCGTGTTGGGGCGTTTGCCCTGGCGCATGCCGGACTCTCCCACGCCGTGGTAACCCTGGCTGTGCTGGCCGGTGGGGGGGTGGCCGGGGGCGTGGTGCTGCTGTTGGGCAATCTGCTGATTCTGACCCTGGAGGGGTTGGTGGTCTCGGTACAGACCACCCGGTTGATGCTTTTTGAGTTTTTTGTCCGCTTTCTGGTTGGTGACGGGCGACCATTTCGTCCCCTGCCACCGCCGGATTGAGCGGTTGTGATCTCATTCTTGAAACTTGGAACCCTTGAAGGAGCGGCCATGTCGCCACGCGCCAAGATCGCCATTGCCCTGACCCTGTTTAGCGCCGTGCTGGCCGTGGGTGCCAGCCTGGCCCTGTTTGCCACACCCGCCGTGGCCGGAGGAGGAGGTACTGCCGGAGCAACGCCCGCCGGTGGGGCGGCACTGGAGCCGGGCATGGGCTATCTGGCCGCGGCTTTGGCGACCGGGATTTCCGCTCTGGCAGCGGGCTATGCAGTGGCCAATGTCGGGGCTGCCGCCATCGGGGCCATCACCGAGAAACCGGAGCTTTTGGGCCGCATGTTGATCCTGGTCGGTCTGGCCGAGGGGATCGCCATTTACGGCCTGATCGTCTCGATTCTGATTTTGAATCGACTCGGTTGAATGGCTGCGATCCTCTTTATCGGTGATGAGGTGAGTGCAGCGGCGTGGCGTCTGATCGGCGTGCGTGTGTCGATCCCGCCATCCGGTCAGGAAGAGCGGATCGTGGGTGAGGCGCTGGCTGGCAGCTGCGAACTGCTGCTGCTCTCCGCTTCATCTGCTCGTCTGATTTCCAAAAGCCTGATGGAGCGGTTTTCAACCTCGATACACCCCCTGACCCTGGTGGTACCCGATGCGACCGGTCGGGTGATGCCGCCGGATCTGGCAGGCATTATCCGCGCACGGTTGGGGATGGCCTCATGAACAAGACGTTGGAGGAGATGCTAACCTTCATCGAAGCGCGGCGGATCGAGGAGCGGGAGAAGATTCTGGGTGCAGCACGGCGCGAGGCGGCGCGTTTGCTGGCCGAGGCGCATGGCAAGGCGCGTGTACGGGTCCAAGAGATGGTGGCGCGTGAGCGCCGGGTGCGCGATCAGGCTTTATTGGGTGCACGGGTAAGGGTTGAGATCGAGCGGCGCAATCACCGGATGCGCGTGGTCGGACGCCGTCTGGAGCAGGAACGAAAGCTTCTGGAGGATGCGTTGCTGGCACGATGGCAGGATCCGGCAGCCCGATGTGTGTGGCTTGCCGCCTGTATCGAACGGGCCAGGGGATTATTCCCGGCGGATGATTGGGAGTTGGTGCATCCGCTGGAGCTTGCAGAAGGGGATTTGGCCTTTCTGGATGAGCGCTTGCGGGCCGCAGGCGTTCAACGGTGGGTTGGGCGTGCGGATGCAACGCTGACTGCCGGGATCCGGATTGGTTGTGGTGGGGCATGGATCGATGGGGGTATCGCGGGATTGCTGACCGATGGGCTTAAGATCGATGCGCAACTGTTGGCGTGGATGCAGATCGGAGGGGAGGCGGGATGAACGAAGCCAAAATCCGCTGGATCGGTGGTCCGGTGCTGCGGGCTCAAACCGGCTCGCCCTTTCGCATTCATGAGGCGGTGCAGGTCGGGATCAAGGGGCTGTTGGGCGAGGTGATCCGCATGCGCGACGACGAGATCACCGTGCAGCTTTTTGAGGATGGCACGGGTCTCAAGCCCGGTGATCGCGTGTATGGCGCCGGGATGCCATTGTCGGTGCGGCTCGGGCCAGGGATTTTAGGCAACATTTTTGATGGACTGTTGCGTTCGCTGGCAGGCGAGGGACGGGATTTTCTCCTGCCTGGACGTTTCGAGAGCCCAACGGGTCGTTTCCTCTTCACGCCGCTGGTTGAGCCGGGACGGATCTTGAAGGGGGGGGATGCGTTCGGCAGCGTGCGCGCGCTTGCCGGCGGTACAGGTGAGCAGCTCTGTCTCGTGCCGCCGGACAAGGCGGGCGAGGTGGTTTCGGTCGCCTCTGCCGGGGAGTATACCGAGGATCAGCCGGTGTGTCGTCTGCGGGTCGGTCAGGGCGGAGAGATCGATATCGCGATGAGTCACGACTGGCCGGTGCGCCAGCCGCGTCCAGTGGCCAAACGGTTGGGGGTGGGGCCGCCGCTTCTGACCGGGCAGCGGATTCTCGATACGCTCTTTCCGGTGGCGCGCGGCGGCAAGGCGATGGTGCCGGGCGGCTTCGGTACCGGCAAGACCGTCTTGTTGGAGACGATCGCCAAATGGTGCGACGCGGACGTGATCGTCTATCTGGGCTGCGGGGAGCGCGGCAACGAGATGGCCGGGGTGTTGGACGAGTTTCCCAAACTGGAGGATCCGCGCAGCGGTCGGCCTTTGATGGAGCGGATGGTGGTGATCGCCAACACCTCCAACATGCCGGTGGCCGCACGCGAGGCGAGCGTCTACACCGGCATGACGGTGGCCGAGTATTTCCGCGATCAGGGGTTGAAGGTCGCCTTGATGGCCGATTCGACCAGTCGTTGGGCTGAGGCGTTGCGCGAGGTGTCGGGTCGGCTGGGGGAACTCCCAGGCGAGGCCGGCTATCCCGCCTATTTGAGCACCCGGTTGGCCGAGTTCTACGAGCGGGCGGCGCGGGTGACCACCTTGTCGGGCAAAAGCGGTTCGCTGACGGTGATGGGTGCGGTGAGCCCCCCTTCGAGCGACTTTTCCGAGCCGGTGACCATTCAGACCAAACGGTATGTGCGCAACTACTGGGCCTTGGATCGCAAGCGTGCCCAGGCCCGTTTTTATCCGGCCATCGATCCGATCAGCTCCTACTCCGAGGATGCCGATGCCCTGTCGGCCTGGTGGAGTCAGGAGGGGGCACCGGCCTGGGCCGAGCATCGCCGCCGTTTCCTGACGCTGTTGGAAGAGCAGACCCGTCTGGAGCGCATGGCAAGGATTCTGGGCAAGGATGCCTTGCCGCCCGGACAGCGGTTGACGCTGTTGTGTGCCGATCTGGTGAACGAGGGGTTCTTGCGCCAGTCCGCCTTTGCTCCGAAGGATCGTTACGCTTCGCCGCGCAAACAGACGCGCATGATGGGGTTGTTGATCCGTTTCATGGATCGGGCGCAAGGGGCGGTGATCTCTGGTGTGGCGGTGGAGCGCATCGCCGCGTTGCCGGTGATGCGGCGTTTGCAGCGCATGGGCGAGGAGATCGGGGAGGAGGAGTTCGACCGCTTCGATGCGTTGGACCGCCTGCTGGAGAGCGATTTCGCCGGTCTGAACGCGGGTGGTGCCCGGAGGGAGGGACGCTCATGACCCGGATGCTGGGGGATCTTTATCTGGAGGAGGCGGTGACGCGCATCGAGGGGCCGCTGGTCTTCGTGCAGCGCAAGGTGGAGGTGGGGCTGAATGATGCGGTCGAGGTGATCGGCGTGGATGGCCGGGTCCGCTTGGGACGGGTGGCAGCACTCGATGAGTCGTTCATGACCATTGAAACGCTGGAGTCCACTTCCGGGCTCTCGATGGCCGGCACACGTATCCGGCTGATCGGCGAGCCGATCACCTTCTCGTTGGGACCGGGGATTCTGGGACGGGTGTTCGATGGGGTCGGACGGGTGATCGACGGTGGACCACCGGTGCCAGCCGTGGTCAAGGTGCCGATCGATGGGGCGATCATCAACCCTCTACGGCGTGCCAAGCCCGAGGATTTCATCGAAACCGGCATTTCAGCGATCGACACCCTGGACAGCCTGGTGCGCGGTCAAAAGCTGCCGATCTTCTCCGGCGGCGGTCTGCCGCACAACCGTCTGGCGGTCGAGATCGCCCTGCACGCCCGGTTGCGCTCCGGGGAGGCCGCACCCTTTGCCATCGTCTTTGCCGGCATCGGCGTACCCTATGACCAGGCCGAGGCGTTCCGTCAAGCGCTTGAGGAGGGGGGGGCACTCGGACATACCGCACTCTTCTTGAATCTGGCCTCGGATTCGAGCGCCCAGCGACTGCTCACCCCCCGTTTCGCCCTGACCGCTGCCGAATATCTGGCCCATCACGAAGGGCGGCATGTACTGGTGATCATCACCGACATGACCAACTACTGCGAGGCGTTGCGCGAGGTATCGGCCAGCCACGGCGAGATTCCCAGCCGCAAGGGGTATCCGGGGTACATGTATTCGGATCTGGCGACCCTCTACGAGCGCGCCGGACGGATCCACGGGCGTCCCGGATCGGTGACCCAGATTCCGATTCTGACCATGCCCGCTGATGACATCACCCATCCGATCCCGGATCTGACCGGCTACATCACCGAGGGTCAAATCACTCTGGATCGCAAGCTCGATCGCGCCGGGATCCATCCACCGATCGGTGTGCTGCCGAGTCTGTCACGCTTGATGAAGGATGGGATCGGCGCGGGGTTCACCCATGCCGACCATCCGGCGCTGGCCAATCAGCTGTATGCCGCCTATGCCCGCACCATGGGGGTGCGGTTGCTGGCCGGGGTGGTCGGTGCCGAGGGGTTGACGCCGATCGATCGGCTCTTTTTGGAGTTCGGCCAGGGGTTCGAGCGCCGTTTCATCGCCCAACCCGAAGGGGCGCGCACGCTGGAGGAGAGCATGGCGATCGGCTGGGAGCTGTTGAAGATCCTGCCGGAGAGCGAATTGACGCGTCTGTCCGATGAGCAGATTCGTCGTTACCTGCGCACGGACGATTGATTGAGATGGAGATCACCCCGACCCGCAGCGCGTTGTTGGAGAGCCGTGATGAGCGGCTGGTGATGCGCGAGGGGTACCGGTTTCTGGATGAAAAACGGTTGTTGCTGGCTGCCGAGATCCTGCGGCAGTTCGAGGCCTATCGCAGCCTGCAAGCCGAGCTGACCGAGCGGCACCGGCTGACGGTGGCGGCATTGGCGGAGGTGGTGGGGGTGCACGGGCTGCACGGCTTGCAGCTGGTGCCGGCAAAAGAGCGCGAGGCGGCGCGTATCGAACGGCAAGTGCGGGGATTCTTCGGCGTGCCGCTGGTGGATGAGGTGCAGCTGGCGTTGGGACCGGGCGGGGTGGAGGGGGGTGCGGTCACAGCGGTCGTACGGCGCTGCGCGGAGCAGTTGCGGTTGCTATTGGAACTCTCCGCCCGTCTGGCGGCGCTGTCCGGCAACCTGCATCGTTTGCTGGCCGAATATCAACGCAGCGAGCGGCGCGCGCGCGCCCTGGAGGATGTCATCCTGCCGGAGTTGGATGAGGCGATCCACGAAATGGAGATTCGTCTGGAGGAGCTGGATCAGGAGGAGGCGATTCGCGTGCGGTTGGGTGGAAGGGGGAGTGACTGACGGAACATGTCAAACAACACGAAGAATTGCCCCTCCAAACCGTACCCAGCTTGGAATGTGTAGTTTTTTGGGAGATTCCTCTCCCAGGGTTTTGCCTTTGCCTTTAGCGCGCTCTTCAAAAGAAGCATTTTTCGCGCCTTTTGCGAAAAATGCGCCGCGCGCCGCCTTGGATGCGGGATTGTTTTGCACCTTTTGCAAAACAATCCCGCGAACATGGCCACCAGAGGATGCGGAACGGTCACGTTCCCATCGATGGCCGGATGCCTGAACAAGCAATCCCTGTCTTTTTTTCAAAACAACGTACTGGAGAGATAACGATCCCCGCGATCCGGCAGAACCACCACGATCACACCCGGCTCGGTCAACCCACCCGCCAGACGCAACGCCGCGGCCACGGCCCCCCCCGCCGAATGGCCGGCAAAAATCCCCTCCTCACGCGCCAGACGATGGGTCACCTCCTTGGCCTCCTCCTCGTTGACATCCAGGATGCGATCGACCCGCTCGGGTTGGAAGATCTTCGGCAGATAGGCCTTCGGCCAACGCCGGATCCCGGGAATGCGCGACTCGGCATCCGGCTGCACGCCAATGATTTGAACCGTCGGATCACGCTCCTTCAAGGCGCGCGACACCCCCATGATGGTGCCGGTGGTTCCCATGGCACTGACGAAGTGGGTGATTCGCCCTTCGGTCTGCGCCCAGATCTCCGGCCCGGTGGTGTGATAATGTGCCCGCCAGTTGTCGTCGTTGGAGAATTGATCAAACAGGATCCCCTCGCCCGCTGCCACCATCTCACGCGCCCGGTCGATCGAACCCTCCATGCTGCCCGCCTCGGAGGTCAACTCCAGATGGGCACCAAACGCCTTCATGATCGCCCGACGCTCCAACGTCATGTTCTCCGGCATCACCAGCGTGATCTTGTACCCCTTGCGTGCCGCGATCATCGCCAACGCAATGCCGGTGTTGCCACTGGTCGGCTCGATGATGCGCATGCCGGGCTGCAACACGCCACGCGACTCGGCACCGTTGAACAGACTCAAAGCCGCCCGATCCTTCACCGATCCAGCCGGATTGTTCCCCTCAAGTTTGACTGAAATCCGCGTCCCCGGAAATGGGGCGGTCATCCGGGTCAGATCCACCAACGGCGTATTGCCGACACACGCTTCCAACGTGATCATCTTCGCTCCTTGTCTGATTGCATGCGAGTCCAGGGATCCTGCTTGAAGTAGAGTCTCAACAACTCGTACACCTCCGGATACCCCTCTTTGAGGTCCGATGGTGCCACGAAAAAGGTTTCACACGCCACGGCAAAGAATTCGGCAGGCGATTCGGCGGCATAAGGGTCGATGAAGGTCTCCTCGTGCCGCTCCTCGGCACGCCGCAAAGCGGCAAAAGCCGCTGTAAAGACCCGGATCCAGCGAGTCGGCTCGATCTCGGCGGGCAAAACCGGCATGCCATCGTATCCGCCGTTGCCATGATCGAGTTGATGGCACATCTCGTGGATCACCACGTTCATGGCGTAATCCCAATCGCCGGCCAGATCGCGCTCCAGATCGCGCCAGGAGATCAATACCGGACCATGCGGCCACGCCTCGCCAATACGTGGCCCGCTGGGATGGACCACCCCGGCATCGTCCATCTCCGAGCGGCGCGGCACGAAGGTGCGTGGGTAGACGATCACCGTTTCCCAGCTGTCGTAGGGATCGAGTCCCCATTCGAGCACCGGCAGACAGGACAACGCCGCCAGAAGCAGTCGCTGTTCCCCGTCCAGACGTACGCCCTGCACCAGATCAAGTTTTTTTTCGTGCAAAAAAATCTCGGCAAGCCGGCGCAAAGCGAGCTGCTGGGAGTCGTTCAATCCTGCAAACACGACAACACGGCGCATCAAGGTCCGCCATGCCTTGGAATCCTCGGGCATGGCGGCCAGAATGCGCCGGCGACGAAAGGAACGAACGAAGGGGATCAGGGTCGCATCACTGTTTCAAGGCTTTGATCAGACACCCCTGCGCCACGCAGCTCAACGGATCGCCGGCGTAACGCACCTCGGAGAGCTCCAACGGCCAGGCGACCTCCTCGACCTGGGAGCGGATGTAATCGAGGAATCCGCCGGCCAGGGAGGTACCGCCGGAGATGATCATCGGGATGCGATTGGGGAAGCCGAGATCCAGATCGCGCCGATCCAACTCATGCAGGGCGCTCTTGACCACATACTGGATGAGATTCTTGTAGTAGAATCCCAACGCCTCGCGCACCTTGCGCTCCTTCTTGCGGCCCGTGTCGTAGCGGTCGAGGTGAAAATCCTTCTCCTTGATGGCCACGACGCGGTTGGGAATCGTGCCAACGGCCATGGCAACGTTGTCGTCGATCCAGTCGCCGCCCCGCCCCAACGCGAATTCCAGCACCGGGATCGACTTGTAGACCACGGCCACATTGGTCAGACCCGCGCCAAAGGAGATGCTGATGCCGGAAAAATCGGAATCCGCGCACTCGGCGTAGATGATCGCCGTGGCTTCGTTGAGCGGTTCGGGATCAAAGCCGATTTCGCTGATGATCCGTCCGAGAATGTTGCGGTGATAGAGGACGTTCGATTTGGAGTTGACCGGATCGCCCGGCACCGAATAGACGCATTTGCCTGCCTTGGCCCCCGGCTCAATGGTCAGAAGCTCGCGGATCATCACCGCCAGAATGTCGGTGGAGTTGATATCCTCAGGGCTGATCATCCCCTTTTGCATCGAACGGCTGAGACGGTAGCCGAAGATGTTGGCAAAGTTGTAGGCGTCGTGCGACAGGATGAACACCCCGTCGTCGATGCGTGCGTGGCTGATCTTGGAGAGATCCATCCCCTCGATGTGCACATCCTCGACGGTCAGAAAGACGTTGCGCAGGCTGGCGATTTCGATCTTGCCCAGGGCATTGGCACGGGCGCAGACCAGATTCATGGTGCCAACATCCAGACCCAGATTGATCGTGGGCGCACGCACAGGTGCCACGGGACGAACGGGTTGAGGCGCGACCGGCTGGACGGGTTGGGGCGCAGTCGGCTGAACCGAGGGGGCCACAGCGGGTTGCGCGGCGGCCATGGCCGGTTGCACGGCAGGCGTCGCGACTTCGGGAGAGCTACTCATGCGAGGGGTTTCCTCCGGATTGGATTGGATAAACAAGATACCCATGATTGACCGTGGATCTCCCGTGGGAAAGTTCCACGGGTGGCAGGTAAGGGGGTTTCCCCCTATTGAAAGTTAGATCAACATGACGATCATGTCAACCATTCACCCGGCATCGCGCTGCATGGAGGAGAGCTTGCGGGCCACATCCTCGACGCTTCGTTCCACGGTCCGTCGACCATGGGCCATCACCGCCCGATTTTCCGCCAGTCCCGCACCATAGGCCGGAATGTAGCTCTCCGGCTCCGGGTGCTCATGGATCGGGAAACGGGTGCTCAAAATCTCCTCCTCCTCTTCCTCCCCCTCGTCCACATCCTCGCGTTGCCGCTTGATGGCGTGCTCCAGTTTTCCCAGTCGATTCTCGATTTTTTTCAAACGTTCTTCGATGCCTCGCGTTGCGGCTGCAAGCTTTTCCTGCCGACGATCCTGCCCTTCGAGCGGGATCAGCACGCCCACCAGGATCAACAAGGCCAGGGAGGCCTGATAGATCTCCTGGGATAACCCGGTGGTGTAAAACAGGGCAAACCCCAATCCCAACCCCACCAGGATGCCACGCAACAGCTTGATCATTCCCCATCTCCCCGTTTCGGACTCAAGGCGTTCAACCGGTTGACGTTTTGCAGAATATCACCGCCGCCCACCACCTTCTTGCCCGCTGCCGGCGATCCACCCTCCAACTTGACCGGATGAATCGACGGGATGAACGGCATCTTGCCGGCCTCGACCTCGCGGATCACCTCGGCAGCCAACTCCGGATACTCCTTGGCTGTGACGGCCAGCAGATGTTTCAAGCCATCCATCTGTGCCTGCCGGTTCCAACGCCGCCCTTGCCAGACCAGTACGCCGGCGAACAAGAGCCCGATCAAGGCGAACAGCACCCCTCCGAACGCCCCGGATGAAGCCCCTTTCTCCTCGGCAGTGCCGCCAGCCTCGCGCGAGATCTCCGAACCGGAATGATCGCGCGCGCCCTTTTCCAGCACCGCCACGCGCTGTGCCAAGGCCTCACCGTCGCCGCGCGCCATCTCCAACGAGGCCACGCGAGTCTCGATCTTGGCCTGCTGCGCCTGATTGTGCTTCAACACCTCGGTCAACTCGCCCAATTGCCCCTGCAAGCGGACCAGCACATTCTCCAATCCGCCGCTCGCAGGCGAGGCCACGCTCTGCAACTGCGCGCGCGGCGGGGTGGTATCCGGCAGGATCGGCAACTCATCCCGCAACTGGGATGCAGAGGATCTTGCTTCGGATGCCGGCACCCTGCCCGCCTCGGAACCAGCCAGAAGCGCGGTCTGCGGTGGTGGTGGCACACTCTGTCCGGCCACGGTCTGCTCCCACGCCTTGGTGTGGGCCAGACACATGGCACGCGCCCAGCGATCCGGAATCGCCCGCGCCTCGGGCACCGACGGGATGGTCAACATCCCTCCGGAGATCAGATTGTTCATATTGCCCAACAGAAACTGATCCGGGTTGCGCTCGTAGATGGCCGTCATGATCTGATAGATGGTCACCGAACGGCTCGACACCAATCCCCGTGCAATCGACGTGAGGGTATCCCCCTCCTTGACCGGACCATACGGCTTGCCGGGGGGAGCGACACTCTCGGCTGAGGCGGAGCCTTTGCCGGTTTTGGCAGAACCCTTCGCCTCCATGGGTTTTGACTCGGCAGTTGATCTGGACTCCCCTCCGCGCGGCTCGGCTGCCGGTTTGGATTCAGGATTCCGTCCCTCGGGCGCTGCCGGTTTGCCCTCCTGCCCCCTGGCCTCGGGGGTCGGTTTGGTCTCGGCACTCTTGGCCTCGATGACCGGTTTGGCATCGCTTTTCTTCAGTTCGACCCCGCTTTTGGCCTCAGGCGGACCACTTTCCCCCTTTTCGCCGGCAGCGCCCTCCTTCTTGGCGCTGGATGCAGTGCCCGCAATGCGAAAGACCGGAAAATTGGTGTGTTTGGAAGAGGTGACCCGCAACAGCAGATCAAACCCCTTGGCATTCACCGGGGAATCGGCGGTGAGCCGGATGCGGGTCTCGCCATTGACTTCGACGGTCTCGACCTTCAGGTCGTTCAAGGTCGGGGCGCGATTGAGCCCCATGACCTTGTAATCGGCCTTGGAGCCCAACTTGACCAGTTTAAGGCTCTCCCCCTCGCTTAAACGCACAGGGATCTCCGCCTGAAACCGCTTGCCCGGCGGTGAGGTCACGGCGATCTCTCCCACCGCAAAGGACCAGCCATCTGCGGGAACAAGCGCCAGCCAGCCGACCAATCCCGCAAAAATCAGGCGTTTCTCCACGTTTTCACCCTTGCATGCCGTATTTCGAGGGAACTCCAAGATGCGTTAAAGTCAAAAGCATACCCCGTGACTTGAGTTTCGACAAGTTCCCGCGTGGCTTGCAGACGATTCCGGATCAGGTGGCAAGAAAGCGCTGAGTCGTCCCCTCCAGCACCAGAGCGGTCAGATGGCCGGTATAATAGGCGCCGGTATCGATGCCGATCCGATTGGGGGTGATCACGGGGTTGGTCATCACCGTATGGCCATGCACCACCATTTTTTCAAAGCGTCCGGAATGGACCAAAAACGGCTCGCGGATCCACATCAGATCTGGCGGCGACTGACGATGCAACGGGACTCCGGGACGCACCCCGGCGTGACAGAAGAAATAGTCCCCCACCTCGTAACGGAAACGCAATCGGGTGAAAAATGCCTGATGTTCGGCTGGCATCGCCTCAAGCAGTTGATCGCGCAACGCGCGCATGCGCTCCCCGGCAGAGACCCGGCTCGCCACCCGCACCTGATAACTCATCGCCATGGCCATGCCGCCATACTCCGGCCAGCCGTGCCCCCCAACGGGATTGATCAGGAAATCCTCCATCTCCACTTCGTGGTTGCCCTTCAGGAACACCGTTTCACAGCCGGTCAAAGGATTATTGACCAGAATGTCGATCACCCCCCGGCTATCCTCGCCCCGGTCAATGTAATCCCCCAGATAAACGACGATCCGTCGGCATGCATCGGACAATCCAGCCCAATCCTCCCGGATCATGCCATGCAGCTGGCGCAACAGATCGGAACGACCGTGGATGTCACCGATCGCATACACCCGCATCCCCTCGGGCAGACGCGGCGTGTAGGGTGGAATGGGAATCGGATCGTGATCATCAACCCACTCACCTTCGTCCTCGTCGTCCCCGTCATCTTCCATGGTCGGACGTCCCAGGAGCAACCGTTTCATGAATCTCAACATTCGCCGTAAATCCTCTGGCATGATCGGCTTGAGTCACCACCATCATCGTGACGCACCCCACTCTTTTCGGCAACCCGGAACAAGAACTCAAGTGCCCCGACAGATCCATTTATTCCCCCCTCAACCGGCAAAATTTGCCGGGTGGCAGGGATCAAGCTCACGTCAATATGCCAGACAAGCCGATCGCTCCAGCCGGCACGAAGATTGCGATCACCCCACCAGGCCGTCTGCCGTCCCTGCCGGCCCTTGCCGCCAATCAACAAGCTGGAGCACGCGATGATGATATCTCCAATGAACATGGAATCCTGGATCAATCAAGCCCTGGCCATCGTCGAGGCGGGTCCGGAACATCCCGCCTTTGACGATGCCTGGGAGTATCTGGCGATGAGCAAGGAGCCTCAGGTCCGTCTGGCCATGCGTCAGGCCATGGAGGAGATCTTCGGTCCACACCCCGCGCCCACCGGTTACGATGACCTTGGCGAACCCTACTGGCGCACCTCGGTGATCGCGGCCTATTTAAACATCCCGGAAGACGACATCATCGAAACCGCCTTTGAAATGAAGGAAAAATGGGGCTACTCCGCCGGGGTGGCCCAAACGCGCGATCTGCACGCCATCCATTGACGCACCCGCCAAACAAGCCCGCGCCCCTACCGTGAATCACGCCTCACAAGACGTTTCACGGCAGGGGGATCCGCCATCAAGCCAGTCAGTCGCCTCTTTCGGATTCGATCCGATCTCCCCACCCGGAACAGCTCCGGCCCGGCATTCAAACGGAATTGTCTTGACTTGACAAGCCGTATCCCGCAATTTCTAAAGAATGAATATTCATGCAGGTTAATCGTGATGATGGATGACATGCCCATTCTGGACAAAAAAGTGAGGTGAAACGATGGACAACCGGGTGATCGATCATTTCTCTTCATGCTATGCGTCGGATTCGAACCAGAATTTGCAACGGCTGGCTGAGATCATCGCCATGGAAGGGGATTCCATCATCCACGTTTTCACGACCCGACTGGTCGCTGATCCGATCAATCAGCCGTTCCTATGTCAACCCGGCGTCGGGGAACGATTGACCGGAGAGTTGCGCAACCTGCTGAGAGAACTGTTCCGTCCACACAGCACGGAGGAGGTGACCCATTTGGTGGAACAACTCCACAAGGTGGGTGACCGCCATGCCCGTCTCAACATTCCCCTGATTTCGATTCAACTGGCCCGCACCTGGCTGCGGGAGGAGATCGGTCGTGCCATCATCGCCCATGAGCCCAACCGGAGCCGGTTGAACGCTATGGTGATACTGGTGGGACATCTGATCGACCTGGGGGTGGCCATCATCAACGGGGCTTACATCGGCGGGGTGCTGGAGGATACGCGGTTATCCCAATCCATGAAACTGCAGGCCGCCGGATTGGATATGGCCCTGGAAAGCGAAAGCCTGCGCTCCTCGTTATTCGACTGGCATCGGCGGGTGCTGACGCTCATTTTTCAAAACGGTCTGGACACCTGTCAACTCCCTTCCATCCGCAGCACCGATTTTGGTTTGTGGGTGCATCACAAAGGGGATCTGCTCGTCGAGTCCGGCAGCGAACTGGAGCAGTTGAAGAACCTGGTGGGGTCGATCGATACCGCAGTCCTGGGACTGGTGCAGGCGTGTCGCGATGAACAGACCGGGGATATCCAGGAGTTCCTCGCCGATCTGGAAACCAAAGTCACCACTGCCACCAAAATCCTCTCCGCCATTCGCGCCCAGACGCTGGCCATGGAAGCGGGACGGGACACCCTGACCAAACTGTTCAATCGTCGTTTCCTGCGCACCGTGCTCCAGCGCGAGGCGAACAACTCCATGCGCACGGGTCATCGTTTTGCCGCCATTCTGGCCGATTTGGATCATTTCAAGAGTGTCAACGATCAATATGGTCATCATTCCGGCGATGCGGTATTGAACCAGATGGCAGAGATTCTGATGAGCTCGGTGCGGGCCGGGGATTTCGTCTTTCGTTACGGCGGCGAGGAATTTTTGATGGTGGTCAACAACGTGGAGGCCAGCCATGCCTGTCAGGTGGCGGAAAAGGTGCGACGCAAGGTGGCCGACTCGGCCTTTCGCATCGAGAATGATCAGGAGATCCATCTGACCACCAGCTTAGGGATCGCCATGCATGATGGGCATCCGGATTATTATCCCACCCTGGCCCGTGCCGACGCAGCCCTCTATCAAGCCAAAGAAGCGGGACGCAACCAGTGGCAATTGGCGGATGGCGCATGCCCCCCCGTCCGGGCCGAAGCCGTCAACTGGCCACGGCAGGATGTCCAATCAACTCTGTTGCCCCAGTAGCACAGCCACATCACCACCACGACGTAATCCCGAACCAACGCGAGCGCAGGGTGTGGCGGTCCAGGCGGGTCATGCTGGTCAGATAGGCCGGGAAATTCATCCCGAGGCGCATCTCGAACTCCCGTGCGCGTCCGGTCAGGGCCTCGCGTTGCTCCCAGGGTGGCACGCCGGGGCCGGCGAACAGGATCTCGTTGCTGAATCCCGGCACCGAAAGGACCAGCGCGGCATTCGGAAACCGCTTCCGTACCCCTTCGATCACCTGTCGGAACAATATTTTATCGCTGTGCAGCACATTGATCGCCAGTACCCCGTGCGCGGTCAGCGACTCCTGAGCCAGCGCCACCACCGGATCGGCATACACCCCGCGTACCGCGCCATTTTGATCATAAGCATCCAGAAGCACGAAATCATACCGGGACGCATCTCCCCGTTCAAAAAAACGGGCGCCATCCTCGATGATCACGTTCAAACGGTTGTTGCGGGGCAAATGGAAATAGCGTCGCGCCAGGCCGGGCAACAACGGGTCGTTTTCGACCGCGTCCACCAAACAGGCGGAAAAGTGATACAACAAAAACTTGGCCAGCGATCCCCCGCCCAGCCCGATCATCAACACCCGAAACGCCGCATCCTCTGCCGCTGCATCCAGGAACAACAAACCAGCCATCATTCGCCGGGTGTAACGCAGCATCAAGGCATGCGGATGCTCCAGCGACATGCGGCTCTGGGTGAGATGGCTGTCAAAGGCCAGGATGCGCCCACCATCGTCCTCGACCACCTCGACCATCCGCTCTCCATGCGCACGACGGTACAACACCCGTTCGGGTTCCCTGGCGTCGCGATTGCCACCCATGCGATCTTCTCACTGGCTAAGGAGAGTGAGGGGGTTCTCCCCCATCATTATAAGATTGGGATGCATCATTTGCCGCAAGGCAAGATACGAGCGTCGTTTCCAAAAGACGGAAACGACGCTCGCGAAGGCGGCGCGCAGCCCATTTTTCGCAAAAACCGCGAAAAATGCTTCTTTGGAAAAACGCGCGAAAGGCAAAGTCAAAACCCTGGGACTCCGTCCCAGACCCTGCCGGGGATCTTCGCTTCCCGGTCCCCTGTATTGGTATAAGGCCAACCTTTACCCTTGAACCGCAACCCCTTCACCAATCCGCTGCGACAACGCGGCCTTGATGAAACCATCCAAATCCCCATCCAACACCCCGTCCGCATCCCCCTTCTCCACACCGGTACGCAGATCCTTCACCATCCGATAGGGATGCAACACATACGAACGGATCTGTCGACCCCAACCGATCTCACTCTTGGCGTCGTTCACCTGCCTGGCATCCTCGGCCCGTTTGTCGAGTTCCAGCTGGTACAGACGGGCCTTGAGCATGTTCATCGCCTCGTCCTTGTTGCGATGCTGCGAACGGCCATTCTGACACTGCACAACAATGCCGGTCGGATTGTGGGTGATGCGCACCGCCGAACTGGTCTTGTTCACATGCTGACCGCCCGCACCCGAGGCACGGTAGGTATCGATGCGCAAATCCTTCTCCTCGATGACCACCTGGATGGTGTCGTCGATCTCCGGATAGACATAGACCGAGGTGAACGAAGTGTGCCGACGTGCCGAGGCATCGAAGGGACTGATGCGCACCAGACGATGCACGCCGCTTTCGGTTTTCAAATAGCCGTAAGCGAACTCCCCTTCAACCCGCAGCGACACCGACTTGCAACCCGCCTCATCGCCGGGCTGATAGTCGTTCATCTCCACTTTGAAACCGTGCGACTCGCACCAGCGCAGATACATGCGCAGCAGCATCTCGGCCCAATCCTGCGATTCGGTGCCGCCTGCGCCGGGATGAATCTCCAAAAAGGCGTTGTTGATGTCCGCCTCGCCCGACAACATGCGCGCCAACTCCAACGCCTCGACCCGCGCCAGCATCCCCAACGTCTGTCGGGTCACATCGGCCAGCAACTCCTCCTCCTGCTCCTCCATGGCCATGGCATGCAGCTCGCGCGCATCCTGCAACTCCTGGCCCAAATGGTCCCATTCGCCGATGGTCTTCTCCAGAAGGCTCTTCTCACGCATCACCTCCCGTGCCCGATCGGGTTGATTCCACAGCGACGGATCCTCGGTGAAGGAGGTCAACTCCTCCAAACGCTTCTTGCCGTGATCGTAGTTAAAGATGCCCCCTCAGGAGTTCCAGCTTCTCCTGTATCGCATCAAAATGACGTTGTATACTCTCTTCCATGGCGAATCACACGACTCCTTCCAACTCAAAGACCGAACTTGAATAAATTCGAATAATTCTAGCATATTCCCCAATCGTTCGTCACCCTCTGGATGCATCCTCACCCGGCAAAAATCCACCCCTTGCCACCCGCCACGGGAACCAGCCACAACAGAACCGATCCAAATCATCATCCTCCTTTGTATCCGGAGATCATCGTGTGGTAGGATGCTCGTTTGTCGTAGCGCTATGTCACTCTTTTTGATATCGAAATTTTATTAAGCAAGGAACCCTCTACCGTGTCCGACTGGAATCCCTACTCCTGGCGTGCCTTTCCCGCCCTCCAACAACCCGATTGGCCCAGCCCCGAAGCCCTGGCCGCCACCTGCGAAAACCTGACCCGCTATCCCCCCCTGGTCTTTGCGGGCGAGGTGCGCTCCTTGAAGGAGCATCTGGCCAAGGTGACGCGCGGCGAGGCTTTTTTGTTGCAAGGCGGCGATTGCGCCGAATCCTTCAATGATTTCACCGCCAACTCCATCCGTGACAAACTCAAAGTATTGCTGCAGATGGCGGTCATCCTCACCCACGGCATCTCCAAGCCGGTGATCAAGGTGGGACGCATCGCCGGGCAGTTCGCCAAACCGCGCTCCAGCCCCTTCGAGACCCAGAACGGTGTCTCGCTGCCGAGCTTCCGCGGCGAATCGGTCAACGATCCGGCCTTCACCGAAGAGGCGCGACTGCCCGATCCGTTGCGTCTGGAACGGGCCTATTTCCAGTCCGCGAGCACCTTGAATCTGTTGCGCGCCTTCACGCACGGCGGTTTTGCCAACCTGCAGCGCGTGCACACCTGGAACCAGGATTTCGTGGCCAACAGCCCGCAAGGCCAACGCTACGCCCACTTGGCCGACGAACTGACCAAAACGCTCGATTTCATGCGCGCCATCGGGCTCAACTCCAGCAACAGCCCGATGCTCAAGGAGGTCGAGTATTTCACCAGTCACGAGGCGCTGCTGCTCGAATACGAGGCCTCTTTGACCCGTCGCGATTCTCTCACCGATGACTTCTACGGCTGTTCGGCGCACATGATCTGGATTGGCGAACGCACCCGTCAACCCGATGGTGCGCATGTGGAGTTCCTGCGCGGGGTGAAGAATCCGTTGGGGGTCAAAATCGGTCCCAAGGCCTCGGTGGATGAGCTGTTGCGGCTGTGCGACAGGTTGAGCCCGGACAACGAACCAGGTCGGTTGACCTTCATCGGTCGCTTCGGTCACGATCAGATCGCCAAGGCATTTCCCGCCCTGGTGCGGGGCATTCTCAAAGAGGGACGCACGGTCATCTGGAGCTGCGACCCGATGCACGGCAACACCTACTCCGCGCCCAGCGGTCACAAAACCCGTGCGCTCGATCACATCGTCGGCGAATTGCGGCAGTTCTTCGAGATCCTCCAGGCCGAAAACGTCTGGCCCGGTGGGGTACACTTTGAATTGACCGGTGACAATGTCACCGAGTGTGTAGGCGGCTCCCACGATATCCGCGAGGAGCATCTGGTGGAACGTTACGAAACCACCTGTGATCCGCGTCTCAATGCAGCGCAGAGTCTGGATGTCGCTTTCCTGGTTGCCGAGGCGATGCGGTCGTTCCAAACCAAATGAAACTCAACTCTAGCGACCGGTCGCGGGTCACCACAACCGGTCGCAGACACTTCCCGCCCTGCGGATACAGCGGTCCTGTCAACTTGCGGGCATAAAAAATTCACCACTCGCCACCGGCCAAGGCACAATCCGGCAAAATCCAACCACTATGCCCGGTCATGCCGGTAAAACCGCAGCCCAATCCGAATGACCAGCCGCGCAACCCCGATTCCGGCGTATGCGCATGCCGGATCGTGCGACGCACGAATCCGCGCGTGATCAGTCCATTGCCAAAGGATCCCCTGCCTGCAGGACGCATCTCAATGGTCGTCATGACTCTTCCCCTTCCAGGTGGCTCGCACAGCCGTAACAATCTTATCACATTGACCCCATCAGCGGGGTGACCAGATCTCAATTGCCAGAAAAACGGTCAGAATCAAACTCGTAGCAACCAATCCCCAAGAAAGGATCTCCGGAAAATCTCCCTCCATGAACTCCTCTCGACGCTCGTTGGCAAGCGTGACATCGCCGTTCTTCGGCATCCAGTCTCTCCACTGATATCAGACATGATGAGGCCCGGAAACAGGAGCAATCAATCGTTCCGAACCGCTTCTCGGCAGGTTACGGAAAATCATGCAAGCCATTTGCCAACATGCATTAATGTGGGGATTCGGGTTGTATCCGGAAAATTCGATCGGACAATCAAGACGATAGAATGATAAACCAAACGTGTGCCAAACCCTTTGGAGGCGTATCGGTCACTCGGTGTCAAACGTGGCAACCGCTGCCGCGTTGACACGCAGCGGCGCAGGCGTCAAACCGGCACGATGGCGCTCCCAGATCGCCCGATAGGCGGCTTCCAGTTTGCGGGCAAAGGCAACCCCGGAGAAAAGCTCGGCACTGGCAACCCTCTCTTGCAAACGGGCACGCGCCTGCTCCCTGCCGGCAGAGTCCCGCGCCAAGGCCAAAGCAATCTGCCCGTAGTGCCGCAAATCACGGGCAATCCACTCGGTAAAACCCAAGGCGGTCAGCAGACTGGCCCCAACCCGTCCGGCAAAGGTCTCGCCCGCCAGGGTCACCACCGGGCAACCAGCCCACAGGGCATCGCTCGCGGTGGTGTGGGCGTTGCACGGCAGGGTATCCAAAAACAGATCCGCCAGCCGATAGCGTGCCAGATGGTCGGCATGCGGCAGCGGTGGCGCAAAGACCAACCGGCCCGGATCCATGCCGACTTGCGAAGCCATGGCGCGCACCGTGCGCTGCGCTTCATTATTGAAAGCCAAAAGCCACAAACAGCTGCCCGGAACCGCTTTCAAAAGCTGCAACCACAGGTGAAAAAAATCGGGGGTGATTTTGACCGTCTGATTGAAGCAGCAGAAAACCACGCCGGTCTCAGGGAGGCCATGGGCGCGACGCGTACCAATCGTCTCGGCAATGCGGCGCTGGCTGTCGTTGACCTGATAGCTCCCGGCGAGCCAAATCGGTTGTTCGGCAAAGAAGGGGCGATGCCCAGGGGGCAGAACCACCTCGTCGGCCACCACGTAATCGATGAAATCTCCGCCCATGGTGCCGGGATAGCCCAGATAGGCCACCTGAAGCGGAGCGGGTCGCAACGCCATGACACACGGGCGGGCATCGCGGGTGTAGCCTTTGAGATCCACCAGGATGTCGATCTGATCCTTGGCAATCGTTTGCGCCAGTTCGCCATCGTTTTGCGTCCCGCACTCGCGAAACAGCTCGATCTGCGTCTCCATATCGCGCCGCACTGCCGAGCCGTCATTGGGACCATAGGAGTAGCCGAAAATCTGGAATTGCTCTCGATCGTGGGCAACGAACAGCTCACGGGCCAGCACCGCCGTGGCGTGCTGATGAAAATCCCCGGAAAGGTAACCGATCCGCAAGCGCGCCCCTTGCCGTTTTTTCCGCGCCAGCCGACGCACCGGTGGCTGGGTGCGCGCCTGCTCGCTGACCCTGCGAGCAAAACGGTCGGCGCACAAGCGCATCTCGCCCGGATCGCGACAAAAGAACAAAAAGGAAAAGGGATTGATCTCGGCCTGATCGCGACGCATCTGCGCCACCAGTCGGCCAATCAACGGATCGAGTCCAGACCAGTCGCACGCCTGCTGTTTCTGGTGGATCAGATGCATCAGCGCCTGGGTGTGATCGGGCTGCACCATCAGGGCGTGACGGAACGCCTCGATCGCCTCGTGCACCTGGCCGCCTCTCACCAGGGCGATGCCAAGATTGGTCCAGGAGAGATAATGGTCCGGATCCAGCTCCACGCAGCGGCGATAGGCCTCCACAGAGTCGGCGTAGCGGCGCTGCTCGGAGAGGATGATCCCGAGATTGTTCCAGGCTTCGGCATTCGTGAAATCGCGTTTAAGGGCGCGACGACAGACCGCCTCGGCCTCCTTGGAGCGACGCAGCTGATGGAGGGCGATGGCCAGATTGGCCAGCACACGCGCATGGTTCGGATCAATAGCCAGGATCCGCTCGTATTCACGCACAGCGTCTGTCAGCCGTCCGGCCTGATGGTGATCCAGGGCGGTCTGAAAGCTCCCATCGGCCATCTGCAAGCCGCCTTCAGCCATGACGACCGATCAGACCGCCAGCAGATCGGGATTCATCTCCCCGACTTTCAGGATGTGGTGGATCTCGCGGCTTTTGAAGCCCAACGCCATGGGCCGGACAAGTCCCGAGACCGCCACCACGTCGTAGAGTTCGTCCACCACCCCGTCGATCGACAGGGTGTGGGTGGCGGCACCGGTTTTCAGATCCACGATCTGAATGCCGCAGCGCGGTGCGAGTTTTTCTTGTTCCAGGCGGTCATGGAAGGGCAGATCGCTGAACGAACGGTTCTCGCGCGCCTTGGACATACCGACCACGGCGTAATTGCCGACCATGGAGAGTCCACGCAGGAATCCGGGGCAGAAGGCGACCGCCTCGAACCCCCCCCGCTCGGGATCCACGAAGCCCACCTCGCCGGTACCGGCGTTCAACAACCACACTTTGCCCTGGTGGACGCGCGGTGAGTGCGGCATGGAGAGGCCAGAGCAGATCACCTCGTTCGTCCACATATCCATCACCACCCCGCCACCGACCCGATGTTCGCGCCACCCTTCGACCACATCCGAACGACTCACCATGGTGACATAGCGCGGACGACCTTGATCAAGCGCCAACCCGTTGATGTGACAGCGATCCTCAGCCACAATCCTGGAGATGAACGGCGGCTTCCAGATCGGCGTGAAGCTCTCATCCTCACCCGTCATCGCCACACAATTAAACAGCGTCACCACGAAGGCCGCCCGGCCATCCGGCAGAATGGCGATATCGTGGATATCCACATCGCCGGTGGTATGCCCGGTCATCGGCACGTAGAGCGCATCGTACCCTTCGTGGGTTTGCCCCTGGTCGAGGATATCCGTGAAACGCCAAAGCTGAAAACGCGAGGCAAGCCAGAGGGTCCGTCCGCGTTGCGCAATCCCCATGCAGCGATCAAAGGTGCGCTCGAAGACCGACATCGAGCCATCGGGCTTCAAACCAATGAAAAAAATCTTGCTCGCCTGATAGGTGGTAAAGATCAGACTGACCCGTTCCTGCTCCAGCCAGCGGGTGAACAGACGCGAACCATCGATGCGCAACATCGGTTCCTGGGGCGTGGTCTGGCTGGTTTCTTCCATGATTCAATTCCCTTCTGGGTTGGTTTTCATCGTTCGCCAAGCGCGGCATGCATGGCGTTGAAGAGGGGCGAGAAGATATATTCCAGTATCGAACGGTGGCCCGTCAAGATCGAGACTTGCAGGATCATCCCCGGCACCAGCCGATAGGTCTGCCCCCGGCTGGAGAAGAAACCGGTGTCGGTCTTGACCCGCACCTTGTAGAAGGGATTGCCCTCCTTGATCACAAAGGTATCCGGACTGACGTTGACCACCTGACCGTTCAACTCACCAAAACGGGCAGAATCCGAAGAGATGAGCCGGATCTTGGCCTGCTGGCCGACCGAGACATAGCCGATGTCGTGAATCGGCAGTTTGGCCTCGATCACCAGTTCATCCCCTTCGGGCACGATCTCTAAAATGGTCTCGCCGGCGCGGATCACCCCGCCCAGGGTGGCGACATTCAAACTTTTGACCACCCCGCGTACCGGGGATTTGAGTTGGGTACGCCGAAAACTGTCCTCGAACTTGCCCAGCCGCGCCTGATGCTCGTTCAGGTCGCGCCGGGCGGCCTCCAGTTGCTTGCTCACCTCTTCATCGTAACGGCTGCGCACCAGCTTCAACTGCGCGTTGGCCTCCTTCAGCATCGCCTCGGCACGCGCCACAGCGGCGGTATCCTCCTCGATGCGGCTTTGCACCTGGCTCAACTCCTTCAACAGGTCCAGATGGCCATAACGGCTGGAAATGTCGTTTTTCAACAGTTTTTCGCTGATACCGACCTGTTCGTTCAACAGTCCGACCCGTTTTTGCGAGTTGCGCAGTCGCGCCTGGATCTCCTGGATGTCGTGCTGACGCTGTATCACGGTCTCGGATTGACCGGTAATGGCGTTCTTCAAGTTCACCCGGCGCGATTGGAACTGCTCTTTGGCCTGACGCACCCGTTCGCCGAACTCCGCAGCCTGCGCGGCGGTGAAAACCAGCTCCTCCTTGCCGGCGGCCTCGGCTTCCAGGCGCACGATCTCGACCTGCAACGACTGAACACGCGCCTTCAACTCCCCCACATCCGCGCCCGAGGCGGTCGATTCCAGCTCCAAGAGCGGCTGATCGCGCTCCACCAGCCCCCCTTCGTGCACCAGGATCTCGCGCACGATGCCACCTTCCAGATGCTGCACCTTCTTGACCAACGTCGATGGAACCACCTCTCCCTGGGTGATACTGATGATGTCCAGCGTGCCATAGTAGCCCCAGACGACCAGGATCACCACCACGAAGAAGACCGCCCACAGAAAACGGCGCGAGGCGCGAGAGGAGTCGGGATCAAGCTCACCAAATGGTGGAACAGGCTGTTGGCTCTCTTTCATCCCGCGACTCCGATCCGTGCCGGACGGGATTCAACCTGTCGCACCGTGGGGGTTGGCTTGACGTTCAGATCGACCACCAGATCCGCCACCTGGGCGGCATTGAGGTCATGCGAAGCCATCACCACCGTGCAGCCCCGGGCGATCCACTCCTTGATCCACTCCAGGATCATCTTGCGCCCTTCGGCATCCATCCCCTCCAAGGGCTCATCGAGCAACACCAGGCGACCATCGGCGGCCATGGCGCGCGCCAAAGCGATCCGCCGCCGGATCCCAGGGGCCAGTTTCTGCCCGGCCTCGGTCATCGGACGCTCCAATCCCTGATCGCTCTCATTCAAAAAACGCCGCAACCCCACCCGATCCACCAGCTCCTGCAAAGCGGCCTCGTCCAACTCCGGTCGCACGGTCAACAGATTCTCCCGCAGGCTCGCTTCCAGAAACAACGGCTCTTGGGGGAGATAGGTCAGACAGGCATGCCACCACTCCGGCTGCAACTGCGCCAGATTCACCCCGTCAACCAGAATCTTGCCGCGATTGGGCTCCAGGGCGCCGGCCAACAGACGCAACAAAGTGGTCTTGCCGGTGCCATTGCTGCCCACCACGGCGATCAATCGACCCGGCTCGATCGCGAAGGATAGCCCCTCGAACAGCACCCCCTTGCTGCCCGGCCAGGCAAATCCCACGCTCTGCAATTCGAGGCTGCCGGAAAAAACCTGTGGATTGACCCCCTCCCCTTTCTCCAGCGGCAACTTGCCGAACTGGGCGAGCATCTCCAGCCCCTGCCGCGCCTTGGCCAACTGCGGGGCCAGCTGCGCATAACGCAACAGCGGCGCGATGGCCCGACCGGCCAGGATGTTGGCACCGATGATCAAGCCGGTATCCATCTGGCCCAGCATGGCCAGTTTCGCCCCCACGCCGATCACCGCCACCCCCATCAGGGCACTGATCCCCTGCGTGACCGACTGCAACCCCTCCTGACGGTTGATGAGGCTGCTCTGCTCAAGGTGCAGTTTGACGGTCTGCTCCCACCAACTCTTGCGCAACAGCGTTCCGGCGTTGAACACCCGCACCGTCTCGGCTGCCGTCAAGGTGGCTGCGGAGAGGGCCGCATGTTTGGCCGCCAGTTGCGTCACCTCTTGAGTCGGCTTGTTCAGACGATACTGAAATAAAAGAGTCAACAGATAAACCAGAAGCAGAAAAACCGCCGCAATTGCGGCAATCAGCGGATGGATCAACAACAGTGCGGCGATGAACAGCAGCGCATAGGGCATATCCAACAGCGCCACGATGGTCGCCGGGGTATAGCTCTTTTGCACCGTGGCCAGATGGCCCAGGAGTTCACGCTGCGAGGCGGTCGGCAGGCGCATCAGTTCGGCCAACCGCACGTTGACCAGATTGTTGAAGAACCCGGCAGCCACACGGCCCATCGGCGGATTGGTGACGCGGTTGGCCAGATCACGCCGCAAACGGCGCAAAAACCCCTCCAGAAAAATCGCCACCACCACGCCGCTGGTCAAGGTGATCAGGGTGGCATCCACGCCGCTGGCTACATAACGGTTGAGCACCTGGATCACGTAGAGCGACGAGGCCAACCCCAACAAATTGATCAGCAGCGAGGCCGCCAATAATTCAATGGCCAGCACCGGTCGCAGCCACAAAAAGCGCAGCATCTCCCTCATGGGTGACGTTATCCTCCAACCCCATATAACGCGGTCGCGTGCGGATGGAGCGGATCCTCCACCAGCGGCGATTCGCTCTGGCTCACCACCACCCCGGTGGCATGTTGCTCAAGGCTGGCGGGCGCATCCGTGACGGCGGATGTCGGCGTCGTCTCCGGAAGCATCGAGATCATCACTTGAATGGCCTGATCGATCTGATGCGGGGTGATCGCCGGTACGCCTGGCGTAGCCTCAAGCAGGTCGAAATAACCACCGGAAACGGTCTCCGGCAGCAACGCAGACAACGGTACACGCTCCGGCAGCAGATCGCTGACCGCCGCCTGCAGGCTGAGGGTATCGGTCGGATGGATCGCAAACGCCACCTCAGCCAGCCCAGCAGTATGCCCATCGACCGTGGTGAAATGACCATCGGTCAAAATCCGGTTCTCCCCCTGCCACTGCCCGTTGGCCGTCGTCTCAAGGGCGATCGAGGTGATGCCGTGCTGAGTCGGCGAACGCATTTCGCCGGCCTGAGAGAGGCCATCCTGATTGGCGTCACGCCACACGATCAGATCACTCCAGGCCTGATCGTGGGAGTCGAGCAGGTGATCGAGATTCTCATCGAAGTGCGACAAAGCGGAGATGCCGGAGTGGGCATCGTCGAAGGTCCGCTCGGAGAAGAGTTCGCTCGCATCGTTGATCACCCCGTCGTGGTTGCGATCGATCGCCAGCAGCGCATCATCCGGCCCCACCCAGCCGGTTTTCTGCAACGTGCCATGCCCACCCATGTCGAAGTAGACCGCCTGATCGACCAACTCCACGCCGTCGCCATCCAGATCGAGCACCAGGGGGTCCAATGCCGTGGTATCGTGCAGCGTCGATTCCACCCACACCCACACGCCATAGGTGCCGGTATTATACGTATCGTAATTGTGACCGCCCACGTTCTGCTGCGCACCGGCATTGGCAACCCAGCTCACATCACTGCCCAAATGGACCGTATCCGCTCCGCTGCCATGAATCTTCAACACCTCTCCAGTACCGAGAAGCTCCTTCACCAGCTTGGCGGTCAAATAGAGCGTCTGATTGCCCGTAGGGGACATGTCGATGATCTCGATGTCGTGGACCCGATTGGCCATACCGGATTGGGTCAGATCCAAAACCGTGCCGCTGCCATCCAGCCGCAGTGTGTCGATGCCACCCCCGCCATCGATCGAATAGAAAGTCTCATCGCCGATGGCCAGGATATCGTTACCCATGCCGCCGATCAGCACATCGGCCCCGCCATTGCCGATCAGTGTATCATCGCCCAGGTAGCCGTGCAGGATCTCCGCCCCGCCGGTACCGACCTTTTGCAGATCCGCTGCCGTGGCAGCCGCATCGTTGCCGCCATAAATCACATAACTGGCGCCAACGTTATGATAGTCAACCAGATCCGTGGCATCCGCGCCGACAATGATATCCGCGAAGCCATCGCCATTGACATCACCGGCACCGGCCACCGAAATACCGAATTCGCTGCCCGCCTCCACGCCCTCGATCTTGAAGCCGTTGGCGCCATTGAGATTTGCCAGAGTCAGCTCCGAGACGAAACCTGACTCCCGGCCATAGAGAACGTATACCGATCCATTGTTGGCCGAATAATGGCTCTCCGGTGCGCCAAACACCAGATCCGCACAGCCATCGCCGTTCACATCCCCGGCAGAAGCGATGCTGGTGCCCAGATAATTCGCACCATTGACACCCAGCACACGAAAACCGTTCTGCCCGTTCAGGGTACCCAGATCGATGTTGGTGAGCCCGGATCTGGCACCGAACACCACGAACACCGCACCTGCATCCGGATGATATTGATCCTGGAACCCCGAGGCACCGATCAACAGATCATCCACCCCATCGCCGTTGATATCCCCGGCTGAGGAGACCGCGCAGCCCGCATAATTATAATACCCCGCGCCGGTCAATTTGAAGCCAGCGCCATTGGTCGCCAACGAACCGAGATCGAGCGTGGGAGCAAACCCGGTCGATTTACCATACACCACATAGGCAGCTCCTTTACTGTAATTGCCCGCGAGACTATCGAAACCAACGGCGCCAATGATGATATCATCCCAGCCATCGCCATTGACATCTCCGGCAGCCTGCACCGAGCCGGCCTGCGAAACATTTTCGCCCATGATCAGGCAGATCAAAGGATCGTTGTTCCCAGTGGGACCAGGCAAGGAAATGGGCGTCGTCGTACTCCAGGAGGCGCGTCCAAACACCAGATAGGCCGCGCCAATCCCATCCCATAACCCATTCTCAGAGTTCGCGCTGATGATAAAATCGTCGAACCCGTCGCCGTTGACATCCCCCGCCCCGCTCACCGACTTGCCGCTATAATCCTGACTCAAGGCACCATTCAAAAGCATCCCGTCGCCATTGGCCAACAACGCAGAAAGATCAAAGGATCCCGGCGTGCCAGAAGAGGTGAAGGATGATTGGGCGCGTCCAAAGAATAGATAGGTCTTGCCCGCCGAAACATTCGCTCCAAATGCCCCGACGATCACATCGTCATAACCATCGCCATTGACATCCCCGACACCGCTTACCGAAGCACCGGTATAATCATCATCAGCCACCCCGACCAGCTTAAAACCGTTCGTGCCATCCAATGCGGTCAGCGACAGATCCAGGGTAAAGGGTTGGCTGGATGCACTGCCGAAGATCACATAGGCGGCACCCGGAGAGGTAACCGTGTAATTGCTGTCAACAACTTGATTGCCCTCCGCACCGATGATCACATCATCAAAACCATCGCCGTTGACATCGCCAGCCGAGGAGACCGAGTAGCCACTCCAAGCACCGGCGTTCTCGCCCAACACCTTGAACCCCATGTTCCAGTCGTCATGCGTACCGGTATAATTGCTACCATAGAGCACGTAGGCATCGCTGTTACCCGGCGCACCGATCAACACATCATCGTAACCATCCAGATTCAGATCCCCGGCACCACTCACCGAAAAACCGAGCGCATCACCAGGACTCAGCAGTGACGGACCGCCACCATCTGTACCCGGAGTAATTTGGGCGGGTCGCGCACCATCAACCTTGAAACCGTTCAAACCATCGAGCGTCGCCAGATCGATCGATGAGGCAAAGCCGCTCGCCTTGCCATAAAGGATATAGGCGGTGCCGCTGGCAACGAATTCAGCAAAATCACCATACTGCTCTTTCCCTCCAGGAGCGCCAACGACGATATCATCAAAGCCATCGCCGTTGAAATCCCCGGCTGCTGCAACAGCCGTTCCGAGATGATCGTTGGTTGCCAAACCCTGCACACGAAAACCATTCGTGCCGCTCAATTCGCTCAGATCAAGCACGGTGCCAAAGCCGTTCGTCTTGCCGAAGACCACATAAACCGCGCCAGAATAGAGATTCCCATTGGAATCGGCATTGGCAGCACCCACCAGCATATCATCCAGCCCATCGCCATTCACATCACCGGCAGACGAAACGCTCCATCCGGCATACGCCAACGCCATTGCACCGATCAGTTTGAAACCCTGGGTGCTCGTCAGGGTCGACAGATCGATCGAGGCACCAAAACCGCTGCTTTGACCGTAAATCACATAAGCCGCCCCGACATCGATGGAGCCGCTGCGATCCACCTTCTCGGCGCCGATGAGCAGATCGTCATAGCCATCACCATTGATGTCCCCGGCAGAGGAGACCGATCGGCCCAGATGATCGTGCGCTGCCACACCGTTGATGCGGAAGGCATCGTTGCTATTGAGCAGATCGCTGATATTGAACGCCCGTCCGGTTGTCGAAGTGCTCTCCTTCCAACCGGATTTGCCGTAAATCACATAGACCGCGCCGGAACTGGTCAGATAGGTGCTCGTGCCAACGTAGGCATCGTAACGCCAAGCGCCCACGATCATATCATCAAAGCCGTCGCCATTGATGTCCCCGGCCCCACGGACCGATACGCCGAACTGATCGCCCCCATACTGGCCGTTTAAACGGAAACCATTGGTTCCGTCCAGATCCGACACCCTCACATTATCACTGAACTGATTCGCTTCACCACCAAACACCACATAGGCCTTGCCAGATCCGCTGTAAGGGATATTATCAGGAGCGCCATTGTTGTAGGTGCCGATGATCAGGTCATCATAGCCATCACCGTTGATATCCCCCGCCGAGCTGACCGAATAGCCCGCACGGTCGTGATCTGCGTCGCCAAAAATCCTGAAGCCACGCAACGAGGTGAAGATGGCACCTCCCAAATCAAAACCCACAGTGGTATTGGTATTTCCCTGGCCATAAATCACATAGGCAGCACCAACACCCATATAGATAACATTGACATCCTCTCTACTTCTCAGTGGCGCAGAGACCAGAAAATCGTCGATTCCATCACCGTTGATATCCCCGGCGGATGAGACGGAATAGCCGAGCAGGGAATTACCACCTTCCCCAGACATGGATACATGCATGCCCTGGGTACTGCTGGTGAACACATCCGCATCCACCGAGAAGGAGTTCGTCGCGACCGTTATATGCGGGCTGGTAATCAGTTGGATGGTATCGTCCGCGTTGTGATAGACCATGAAATCGCCAAGATCGGTTGCGTACCACTCCCCGGTGAGCACCAGGTGATCGGTCTCATCGACTCGCAGCTCGACCTGGATCACGCCGTTGTTGGGATCCACCCCGGAGGCGATGGCGAGCAACCTGGACGGGTCATCGATGATGATGGTGTCGACCTGATTGTTGCCCGAGAAGTCAAGATGCTCGATCCCCCGGATCTTGGCCACCATGGCCGGATCGGAGAGATCCAGGGTGAAGCCTGAAGAAGGATCGGGATCGTTCAAGATCAGAGTATCGTTGCTCGGGGAAGTGTTGACATAATAACCACTGCCCCCATCCACACGCACAAACGAAAGATCGCTGACATGAAACATATCATTGCCGGCACCACCCAGCAGCACGTCGGCACCGCCGTAGCCATAAAAGGTATCTGCGCCAAGCGTGCCATAGAGCCGATCTCCCGGTTGGGTGGCATCAAAACCTGTCACAGTGGTCCCAGAGGTCGAAGCCCCCATGAAATTGCCGCCGAAGAACAAATCCGCAGCCCCCGCTGTCTGAGGATCGCTGGTCGTAGCCGGCGAGCCGATCAGCACGTCATCGTAGCCGTCGTGGTTGACATCGCCCGCGCCGCTGACAGAGAATCCAGAAACATCATCCACCTTTCCGCCACGCAGGCTGATCATCTCCCCGAAACCGATCTGGTCCAACGCGACCACGCCGCTGCTCCAGGCCGTGCTCTTGCCAAACAGGATACTGGCCACACTGCTGTTGCTGGTCGCACTGTCCGCCCCGATCGCGCCAATCACCAAATCCGCGAAACCATCGCCGTTCACATCCCCGGCGCTGGCCACCGAATAGCCGGTCAAATCACCGCTCTTCTGACCATCGATCCGGAAGCCGTTGCTGCCCGTGAGCGTACTGAGCGCAATCGCGGTCAGATCGGTGGCGCCAAAAATCACATAGGCAACGCCGGTTTGAACGTCGTCCACACGCTTGCCATACGGCGCACTGACGATCAGATCATCGATCCCATCGCCGTTCACATCCCCGGCGGACGAAACGGTCCAGCCGGTCTTTGATCCGGCATCGATCCCGGTGATCACAAAACCGCGCGCGCCCAGAGTGCCCAGATTCAACTCCGAATTGGTCGAGACAGCGCTGCCAAAGACCACGTACAACCGGCCTGCATCGGTAGTCCCGTTACCCGGCGCCCCGATCAGCAGATCCGCCAGGCCATCGCCGTTCAAGTCGCCTGCCCCGGCCACCGACATACCGGCATGATCGCCGGCATTGCCACCGTTCAAACGGAATCCATCGGCGCCCGTGAGACTCCCCATGGCTGGCGCCGCACTCCAGCTCCCGCCGTGTCCAAAAATCACGTAGGCCGCACCCGACTGCGCATTGCCATTGATCGTGGCATCACTGGCCCCGACGATCAGATCATCCCAGCCATCGCCGTTCACATCCCCGGCATAGGCCACCGAAACGCCCAGTTTGTCTCCCGCCGCCACACCGGAGAGAACGAATCCGAGGGAGCTGTTCGCACCCACCACGTCCATAGATCTCGTGGTCGGGCTGTCACTGCCGAACAAAACGACCACCTTGCCTTGACCTGAACCAAAATCCGGTGCGCCGGCCACCAGGTCATCGAAGCCATCGCCGTTGATATCCCCGGCCAGGGTGAGCGCCTTGCCGAGATAATCATTTCGCGGCACGAGCCCCAACGCTATGTTACCCATGAGCTGGAAACCGGTGGTAGCGTAGGCGCCGATCAAGGCACCCAATTTTTCCTGGTCGTTCCAGCCACTCTCCTTGCCGAACACCACTCGGGCGGCCCCCACATAATGGGTCACCATCACCGGGTTCGCCCCTTGAGTCGTCATCGAGAGGGCCACCTTCGGCGCACCGATCACCAGATCATCGTAGCCATCGCCGTTGAGATCACCACCCGTGGCGACCGCATAACCGGTCTGCTCCCCGGCCCCGACCCCCAGGAAACGCACCCCCTGGCTGGCATCGAACGAGCCAAGCTGCCACCAACTCTCGACACGCATCCCGCTGGCGATTTTGACCTGCAAGGCACCGTTGGTGAAGACATTATAGCCAGGGTTGTCCGTGGTAAGGTCTGCATCGAGCGCAAAACCGACTTCCAGATGCACCTTGCAGTTGCCGTTGCCGTCGATGATCAGGTCGCTCCCAGCCGCAGACGTGCTGATCTGGCTGATGGCGGCAGCCGAAAGCCACAAATCGTGTGCGGTTGTCGTCGAACCCGACGCCGATGCCACACCAACCAAGTTAATTCTTTCGATATTGGCAATGCGGTTGGCCACGCCCGGCAGGGTCAGATCGAGCACGAATTCCGATGCCCCATTGATCATCAGCGTATCGGAACCACCTCCGCCGTCAATTTTCAAGAAACTCCCATCCGAGATCGACAGATCATCATCTCCCATCCCGCCGAGCAGCAGATCCGCGCCTCCCCAGCCGTTCAGGGTATCGTTACCCAACCCGCCGCGCAGCTGATCGTCAGCTGAGGTCCCGGTGCAAATGACCGGGTTGATCGAAGCCCCGGTGAAATTCCCGCCATAATAGAGATAGGCCGCACCACCATCCGCAATACTGCCATAATCTTGATACGGGGCGCCGATGAGAAAATCCTCGTAACCGTCCTGGTTCACATCCCCGGCAGAGGCGACCGAGAAACCACTTTGATCTCCCGCCGGGTCGCCATTTCCATTCACCCCCGTGGAGCCATCCAGCCGGAAGCCATCTGTGCCATCCAACTGGCAGAGCATCATCTGACTGAAATTCTCGGAAAAGAAACCACTCGCCCTGCCAAAAACCACGTAGGTCGAACCGTCATCACTAAGCGGATTGAGTTGATCGCCCGGATCGGCAAAAGGCGCGCCGATCAACAAATCGGCATACCCATCGCCGTTGACATCCCCGGCAGCCGAGACCGACCAACCGCTCTTCTCCCCAGAACGAGAGCCAAACAACGCAAAACCGTTGTAATTACCGTTGGTTACGCCCAAATCAGCCGGATGGAGCACACCAGTCAATCCGCTCGACTTGCCAAAGATCACGTAGCTTTCGCCACTGTCACTTCCCGTACCATCGGCATACCTGGCGCCAATCAACAGATCGTCATACCCATCGCCATTGAAATCCCCGGCAGAAGAGACCGACCAGCCGGTATAGCTGTCCGTCGCCCCAATGAACTTGAAGCCGGAGAAGCCGGTTCCCAGAGCGGCCAGATCCAGCGTCGAGGCAAAGCCGCTCGCCTTGCCAAAAACCACGTAAACCTCCCCATCATAGCCACTGGCTTGGGGGGCACCAATGGCCACATCCGCGAAACCATCGCCATTCATATCCCCAACCGAGGTGACGGAATATCCCACCCTGTCCCCGGCATTCGCCCCCACGATGCGGAATCCATTACTGCCATCAAGGACTGTCACCGCCAACTCGGTTGTGAATGCCCCGCCATGGCCATAGACCACATAGGCGCCACCCGCATACGACAACAGGCCAGTGCTGCCAATCAACAAATCGTCGTAGCCGTCACCATTGACATCCCCGGCAGAGGCCACCGAACTGCCGAGATAACCGTTACCCGCAATCCTTTGGATGCCAAAACCATTGATACCGTCCAAGGAGTTCAGGGGAATGTTGCTGCTGAACTCCCCTGCCAACGCGGTATCCTTGCCAAAGATCACATAAGCCTTGCCGGCATTGATCATGCCGCCGGAGTACACGCTGGGCGAGCCGATGATCAAATCATCGACGCCATCGCCGTTGAAATCCCCATGGCCAATCGATGCGGGGAGTGTATCACCCGCATGCTCTCCGACGATGCGGAATCCGGCGGAGGGGTCAATCGACAATGCGCTCGTAATATCAAAGTTACCGCCGAAACCACTGCTCTTACCGAAAAACACATAGGTATATCCATCATTGGTAGCGGATGAATCGACCTCCGGAACGCCGATGACCAGATCCGCAAAGCCATCACCGTTGATATCGCCTGCCGAGCCAACCGACTTGCCCGCATGGTCGCCGATGTTGTTGTTCGTGTTTTCGAATAGCACCCCGGTGGTCTCGGTGATCGCAGCGAGCGACACGGCGGGGATGATTTCGACTACATGCGCCGTGGGACCGCTGGTGACGATCTCCTCATATCCTTTGTCATCGAAATAGGTGACCTCGACTGTGATCGCCTTGTCCAGATAGAACGCCACGTTCGCTACCGAGAGCAGCAGGGTGGAGTTGTATTCTCCAGCAATCTCAACGCCATCCGCCTTCCAGACATAGGTTGGCGTATTCAAACCGCCATCCGGATCCGGAGTGTTGATGGTGGCGGTCAAGGTCGCATCGATCTGCGCAAAACCGCTGATCGTCACCACCCCATCACCGGTATCCGGGAAGATCCGTTCGTCAATCAATAAGCTTTCCGCGCCGTGCGTATACAAATGATAGGTATGCGACGTATCACCCGGCACGGGGATGCTGCCTCCCCCGGATGACCACCCATCACCAATCCGCACACGATCGATGCTGGTGCCAACGATGCGCAAGTCCGCGCCCGCACCCGTGATCTGGCTGACCACGCCAGGGGCGAGCTTCACAGTTTCGACGGAATCGCTGGTGGCCAGATCGATCACTTCGATATCGTGGATCCGTCCCCTCACCCCGGTCTGGGTCAAATCCAGAGGGAACCCTCCGCTATCGAGTCGCAACGTATCCGAGCCGCTGCCGCCATCGACACGCATGAAGCTGGCATCGCCAATCGACAGGATGTCGTTGCCGGCCCCGCCAATCAGCACATCTGCACCACCCAGGCCAATGCGGGTGTCGTTGCCGGGCGTGCCGATCAGCAAATCGGCCCCAATCGTGCCAGATTGGCTATCCCCAGCGATGGAGAGATTGCTGAAATTGCCTCCATAAAAGACATAAGCGACCCCGGAGTTGGCGCCCCCGACCGCCGCGGTGTATGCACCGATGATCAAATCATCGTAACCATCGTGGTTGATGTCACCAGCGGCACTCACCGATTCGCCGCTCGTGTCGCTGGCGGCCACGCCATCCAGACGGAAACCGTTCGTGCCGTCCAGTTCAGACAGCAGGGTAAGGGTAACCGGTGTAGTTCCCCAACTAGCCTGTCCGAACACCAGATAAGAGGATCCCGCCTGATCGTTGCCATTCGGATCCGCCTTCCAGGCCCCGACGAGCAGATCGGCCAACCCGTCGCCGTTGACATCCCCAGCGCCACTGACACTCACGCCGGCGTTATCGCCAGCAACCACGCCATTCAGGCGAAAGCCTTCGCTGGTCTCCAGGGAAGAGAGCGTGACGAGCGGAGACCAACCCGCACCTTGACTGTGACCAAACAGCACGTAGACCGAACCGGCTTGCGTTCCAGCCCCCTTGGAGCCGATGATCAGATCATCGTACCCATCCCCGTTTAGATCTCCCGCCCCACTAACCGAAAACCCGGCGGAATCCCCTGGCGCGACTCCGCTCACGCGGAAACCGTTCGTGCCAGTGAGGCTGCAGAGCATCTCGAACGCGTTCCAGTCGCCCGTCTTGCCAAATATGACGTAACTGGCTCCGCTGGTGGAACCCCAATACGGTTGGGCCATCGGCGCGCCCACGATCAGATCCTCAATACCATCGCCGTCGATATCTCCGCCCCCCCGCACCGAGTAGCCCATGAGGTCATTCTCGGCATCCCCGATCAAACAGAAGCCGTTCGTCCCGTCCAGATCGGTTAGGTCCAGGGTCGAACTCCAACCGCTCGCCTTGCCAAAAATCACGTAGCTTGCGCCAGTGGCGCCAAACCAAGTTGAGGCCAAAGCGGCGCCCACGATCAAGTCATCCCAGCCATCACCATTGACATCGCCGACTCCATGCACGGAGACTCCGGTATGATCTGACGCATGGCCATCAATCCGGAACCCATTGGTACCATCCAGAGAGGAAAGCAGAAAGTCCGCGCCGTCCCAATCCGACTGGCCGAACACCACATAGGCGGAACCGGAATCGGTTCCGCCGTGGTTAGCATTCGGAGCACCGATGATCAAATCCGCATAGCCATCGCCGTTGACATCGCCCGCCCAGCCGACCGAATGGCCCGCGTTCTCGGTCTGGGAGAAGGCTTTCAGCTGGACCCCGTTGCTGCCGTTCAACGAGGAAGAAAGATTGAAGCTGCCAGACCATTCGCTGGTCGACCCAAAGAGCAGATATCCCCCGCCAGGATTGCCCATTTCGGCGCCGATCAGGAAGTCCTCGATGCCATCGCCGTTGACATCCCCTAGGTTGCTGACCTCACTGCCGATCTGTTCAAGCGGACTGCCAACGAGCATGAAACCGTTCGCGCCATCCAGGGAGTCCAGGGAGATGACTGCTTGCGGAGTATAGGTCACAGCAGTTGTGGGATCGCTGGTGGCGCTGTCGGTGGTGTGGTAATGCAGATCGGTGCCGCTCACCGTCACCGTGATCACCTTGTCGATCATGCTGTTGTTCAGCAACAACGAATCGGTCGTAGCACCGCTAATCGCCACACCATTAGCCTTCCACTGATAACTGAGCGTATCAAGACCATCCTGGTCAGCCAGAGTACAGTTCGCGTGCAGGGTGTTGCCGGTGGCTACCGTCGTACCGGGGGTGATCGTGATCGTCACTCCGCCGGTCGCAAAATCGTTGACATCGGTGACGTTGACGATCACCGCCTGCGAGGCGCTCACACCCAGGGAATCGCCCACAACCACGTTGAATGAATAGGCGGACGTATGGGACAGGCTCTCGAAATCCGGGGGGGCCTTGAAGGCGACCGCGCCCGCAGCGGTGATGTCGAACAACCCGGCATCCGTGCCGGTGAGCGACCAGCTCTGGCTGT